>CALWGP010000099.1 GCA_944380095.1 uncultured Lachnospiraceae bacterium
TGCGTTCAGGACGGATTTCCGTTCGTTCGGGAAAATTTCAGGAACTTGTCTGGTTTTGTGATATAATCCCGAATTGTAGACGGAGAAGATAAAGTCCCGCAGAAACGGCAGGGGGAGATTTGTGGGAATCAAGCAGCGATGCTGCAACAATAATTTGCTGTTTTCGGCCGGGGATTTATCGGTAAAAAGACTTCTTCTGCGGCGGCGCCGAGCGCGTGCCGGGAAGAAGTCTTTTTGTATAAGTGCGCCCGGTATTGTGGGCGGGCGTTTCATGGAGTATGATAAATGTGAAAATGTGCCCGATGGACCATACATGGAGGGAAAATAAAACGGAGGGGGAACGGGGATGAAAGTCTGGATGCCGCCGGGGGCGGGAGGAAAAAATCATTACGGAGAAATACTTGCAGGCAAAGTCCTGGGGATCGTCGCGCTGCTTCTTTTTGTGTGTGTCGGGGGAAGTCTTTTTCCCCTGATCTTTGGCTGGGACGTCCGGATTTTTTCCACGATTGCCTGCGCGACGGCGACAGCGCTGGGAATTTGGCTGGCCATGCGGCTGGGACAGAAGTCTTCCGGGAATGCCCTGGTTTTTTTGACGGATGAAACCGGAAACTTATACGCATTGGACGTCCGGGATACCGTGTACTGGGGGCATCATTTGGTGGACTATGCCAGAGGGGCAGGACAGGTCGGGCGCAGGCTGGAGGAATTGAAAGGGATAACGGACAGCCGGGATTTTGTGAATCTGGGCGCCATGGAGATTTTGCAGGTGGAAGCGCTTCGGAAAAGGCACAGCTGCTATTCCCTGCTTTGCCGCGTCCGGTACGGGAATGGCGGTGTCGGGAAAAGGAGATTGCTGCTGGAAAAGGGACGGGAAGGGGAAGCCTCCCTGATCCGCGAACTGGAGCGGCGGATGTCGGAATCGTATGGAGGATAGAAAGATCAATGAAAATCAGAAAAGGCAGAGGAAGGGAATGAGCACGCAATGCCGGATTCTGGAAAAAGAGTTATAGAACAGATCAGTTTATTGGGCAAAAAGGAGGAAAGGCTGTCTTGCAGTACGTTACTCACTATAGTTCCCCCTTGGGGGAGATCTTTCTGGCGGCAGACGAGATCGGTCTGACCGGTTTATGGTTCGAGGGGCAAAAATATTTCGCCCTCCATCTGGACCGGGAACATGAGGAAAAGGACGTCCCTGCGCTGGAAAGGGCGAAGCAGTGGCTAAAGATTTATTTTTCGGGGAGGGAACCGGAGCTAAAGGTGCCTCTTCACTTTGCCGGGACGGCATTTCAGAAAGAGGTGTGGGAAATCCTCTGTACGATTCCGTACGGACAGACCATAACTTATGGAGAAATCGCTGCGCGGATTGCGGCACGTAAGGGATTGCCCCATATGTCCGCCCAGGCCGTGGGCGGCGCGGTAGGGCACAATGCCATTTCCATCATCGTCCCCTGCCACCGGGTGATCGGCGCTGATGGCAGCCTGACAGGATATGCCGGGGGAACCGACAGGAAACGCAGGCTGCTGGAGCTGGAAAGGCGGGGATCCCTATGCTTTTAATTCCCTGGCACATTTTCCCGTCAGATGTTCGATGCGCATTTCCAGCATACACAGCCTATCCCAGTAATCGCCGATGGCCCGGCTGCGGTTTTCTGCGCTGTCGGAAGCAGCGTATTTCAAGGCCAGCTTTTCAATGGCAGCCCGTTTTGCCGCCGCATCTTCCAGAATGCCCATAATGCCGAAGGCAATGACGCTTTTGAAATAGCTGGTGTATTCTTTTGGGACGACCTGATCCTGACCGACAACGCAAAAAGACGCCTTTGGATTTTGGCGGATGGCGTCCAGTTTGTGGCCGGATGTGGCGCAGTGAAAATACAGGCGCCCGTCTTCATAGACGTAGCTTAAGGGGACGGCATAGGGATAGCCGTCATCCCCTTCCAGCGCGAGGACGCCGGAAGTCCCCCGGTTTAATATTTCGATACATTCTTCTGCTGAAAGTTGCTGTCCTTTCCTTCTCATTTCGCGAAACATGAGCTTCCCCCTTCTGAAAAAATGCGGTAATGTTTTGCACAAGTTTTCTTTTACTATAACAATGCGGGAAGAAAAACGCAAGGAAAGCGGCAGGATTTCCTGTTGACAAATCCTGCGATATCCCATAAGATCAATAACAGAAATAAGCTGCGACGTTGATGAGGAATAGTAGGAATGGCAAAGCGGCCCAGAGAGGATGCCGGCGGTGGGAGGCATCCGCGTTTTCCATTTTGAACCGGCCCTCGGAGTCCTGCCCAGAAAGCAGCGTATCCCGGCGTTAACGGGGACAAAGAGAGGGCGTCACAGACGCTAATTTGGGTGGTACCGCCGGATATCCGGTCCCAGCAGGGATTGGATGTCCGTTTTTTTATACGATAGGAAACTGTACTCCCTGGCGGATAAAAAGACGGCAAAGCGGCGAAAAACAGGAAAGGAAAAGGAGAAACGAGATGGCGGACAAGAAACTTGTGGAACAGATCACATCCATGGAAGAAGATTTTGCCCAGTGGTATACGGATGTGGTAATCAAAGCCGAGCTCATCGGCTACACCAGCGTAAAGGGATGTATGGCGATCAAGCCGGCGGGCTACGCGATCTGGGAGCTGATCCAGAAACAGCTGGACGAGCGCTTTAAGGAGACGGGCGTGCAGAACGTTTATATGCCCATGTTCATTCCGGAGAGCCTTCTGCAGAAGGAAAAAGACCATGTGGAGGGCTTCGCGCCCGAAGTGGCCTGGGTGACCCACGGCGGGCTGCAGCCCCTGCAGGAGCGTCTCTGCGTCAGACCCACTTCCGAGACACTGTTCTGTGATTTCTATAAAGACGATATCCAGTCCTACCGGGACCTGCCCAGGGTATATAACCAGTGGTGTTCCGTGGTAAGATGGGAAAAGGAAACCAGGCCTTTCCTGCGTTCCCGGGAATTTTTGTGGCAGGAAGGCCATACGGCCCACGCTACGGCCCAGGAAGCCGAAGAGCGCACCATCCAGATGCTCAACGTATACGCGGACTTCTGCGAACAGGTGCTGGCGATCCCCGTGATCAAGGGCCGCAAGACGGAAAAGGAAAAGTTTGCGGGAGCGGAAGCGACGTATACCATCGAAGCGCTGATGCACGACGGCAAAGCGCTGCAGTCGGGGACCAGCCATAACTTCGGGGACGGCTTTGCCAAGGCGTTCGGCATCCAGTTTACGGATAAGGACAATAAACTCAAATATGTGCACCAGACCTCCTGGGGGATGACCACCCGCCTGATCGGGGCGATCATTATGGTGCACGGGGACAATTCCGGCCTGGTGCTGCCTCCCAAAGTGGCGCCCGTACAGGTGGTGATCGTTCCCATCCAGCAGAAAAAGGAAGGCGTGCTGGAAAAAGCGCAGGAGCTGAAAAACCGCCTGTCCGGTTTCCGGGTAAAAGTAGACGACACGGACAAGAGCCCCGGATGGAAGTTCGCGGAAGCGGAAATGCGCGGCATCCCGGTGCGCGTGGAGATTGGCCCGAAAGACATCGAAGCGGGCAGGTGCGTCCTGGTGCGCAGGGACACCCGGGAAAAGATCGAATGCGCATTGGATGAGATCGAAGAAAAAGCAGGGCAGCTTCTGGAAACCATCCAGAAAGACATGCTGGAGCGTGCCCGCGCCCATCGGGACGCCCACACTTACGTGGCGCGCACCATGGACGAGATGGAAGAAATCCTCACCAACCGCCCCGGCTTTGTGAAAGCCATGTGGTGCGGCTGCCAGGAGTGCGAAGACAAAATTAAGGAAAAGTTCGCGGCTACCAGCCGTTGCATGCCGTTCGAGCAGGAAGAGGTTTCGGACGTCTGCGTCTGCTGCCAAAAACCCGCGAAGAAGATGGTATACTGGGGAAAAGCGTATTAAACTTCCGGACAGCAGCGCCGGGGAAGCCCTCTTGAAGGGGCTGCCGGTCAATACCGATCTTTAACCCTGCTATGAAAGAAAGAGGCAATCCCAGAGAATTCGTGCTTTTTCAAGTCTGAATTCTTTATGGGATTGTCTCTTTCTTTTGATAACTCTTATTTCAGGGCGCAAAAGCCCCCTGTTTGGACTTTTCGAAGCGCTTCTTCCGCTGACCGGGAATTAAAGTGCCGGAAGAAGGGGAAATCCCGGCCATCGGGTGATCTTCTCGGACGCGTGCGGCAGGAGGGAAGAGCCGGGTTACGGTGCGCTGTGTGGCCGCGGCCGTAAAATCCTCATAAAAAAGTGATATCGATCATAAATTGTTGATATTTCCTCTTTTGCTTTGTACATTTATAATAAAAAGCGTAAGGGAAAAGTTCCCAAAAAGGGAAAAGGAATGAAATCAGGAGGAAGAGTTATGAAAGCGAAAAAAGTTGTTTCCCTGTTGACGGCTTCCGTTCTGGCGCTGAGTATGCTGGCGGGATGTTCCGCACAGCCTGCTGCGGACAGCGCGGACGGTGCAGCGGAGAGCGCTCCGGCGGCACAGGAAGAGAGCGTTGCGCAGGAGTCTGAAGTTGCGCAGGAGGAAGCTCCTGCTGCGGACGGCGCTGCAGGCCAGGTTTACTATTTGAACTTCAAGCCCGAGCAGGATGAGGACTGGCAAAATGTGGCTGCGCTGTATACCGAACAGACCGGCGTGCCGGTTACGGTTGTGACTGCGGCTTCCGGCCAGTACGAGACTCAGCTGATGAGCGAGATGGCCAAGAGCGAAGCTCCTACCCTGTTCCAGGTAAACGGCCCCGTCGGCCTGGCGAACTGGAGGGATTACTGCTATGATCTGTCCGGCACCGAGCTGTACAGCCATCTGACCAATGAGTCCTTCTGCTTAAAGGACGGCGAAGAAGTCCCCGCTATCGCATACGTAATCGAAACTTACGGCATCATCTACAACAAGGCCCTGCTGGAAAAGGCGGGCTACACTGCAGACGACATCACCAGCTTCGATACCCTCAAGGCTGTGGCTGACGATATTCAGGCGCGCAAGGACGAACTGGGCGTGAAGGGCGCGTTTACCTCCGCAGGTATGGACGCTTCTTCCGACTGGCGTTTCAAGACCCATCTGGCAAACCTGCCGATCTACTATGAGTACAAGGAGGACGGCATCGGTTCCACCGAGGCGATCAAGGGCACCTATCTGGACAATTACAAACAGATTTATGACCTTTACATCACAGACTCCACCTGCGATCCTTCCGAATTGGCGACCAAGACCGCGAACGACGCTACTGCTGAATTCGTAAACGGCGAAGCTGTTTTCTATCAGAACGGCACGTGGGAATACGCGAATATCGAAGCGCTGGGCGACGAAAACCTGGGGATGCTGCCGATCTACATCGGAGCGGAAGGCGAGGAAAACCAGGGCCTTTGCACCGGTTCCGAGAACTACTGGTGCGTGAACAAGAATGCCAGCGAAGAAGATATTCAGGCAACCCTCGATTTCCTGACCTGGATGATCACCAGCGATGAAGGCCGCGCGGCGATGAGCCAGGAAATGGGCTTCGTGACGCCTTTCGATACCTTCACCGATGAATTCGCAGCTTCCAACCCCCTGCTTCAGGATGCGGACGCTTATATCGCGGCGGGCAAGACCCCTGTAGACTGGTGCTTCTCCACCATGCCCTCCGAAAACTGGAAAAATATGGTAGGATCCGCGCTGACCGCTTACGCGGCAGGTACCGGCAGCTGGGATGACGTCGTGACCGCTTTCGTGGATAACTGGGCGACCGAGTATCAGCTTTCCGCAGCCGCAGCAGGCTGAGGAGGCGGAGTTCTTACATAACAACCTTTTCATGAAATGCTGACAGCGTGACGGGGAGGATGGGGCCGGGCAGGCCTGCCTCCCCGTTCGTTTGGAGCAGTTGAGAAATAAGCTGATCAAGGAGCGAACTGATTATGGAAAAAGCTATCCGCAAATTCTGGCCCATATTCGTGCTGCCCACTCTGGGGGCATTTGCCATCGGATTTCTGTGGCCTTTTGTATGGGGCGTCTATCTGTCTTTCTGCCGTTTTACCACGGTGCAGAACGTCAGCTTCGTCGGCCTGCAGAACTACGCGAATATCTGGATTGACAACACCTTTACCCACGCGTTTTTCTTTACGGCGGCGTTTACCGTCGTATCGGTGGCCCTCATCAATGTGTTCGCGTTTGCCCTGGCCCTGCTGTTGACCCGCAAACTGCGCGGCACGAATCTGTTTCGAACCGTATTTTTTATGCCGAATCTGATCGGCGGCATCGTGCTGGGCTATATCTGGAAAACGCTGCTGGACGGCGTCCTGGCCCTGCTCGACCGTCCCCTGCTGGCTCTGGACGCCACCGCCGGATTCTGGGGGCTTATCATCCTGATGTGCTGGCAGCAGATCGGTTATATGATGGTCATTTACATCGCCGGGCTCCAGAACGTTCCCATAGACCTGATCGAAGCCGCGCGCGTGGATGGGGCTACGGATTTCCAGACGCTGGTGCGCATCAAGATCCCCATGGTCATGTCCAACATTACCATCTGCCTCTTCCTTACGCTGACCAACTCGTTCAAGCTGTTCGATCAGAACCTTTCCCTGACCAACGGCCTGCCGGGTAAGGATTCGCAGATGCTGGCCCTGAACATCTACGACACGTTTTACGCCCGCTCCGGCCCTCAGTGGAAGGGAATCGGCCAGGCGAAAGCCGTTATTTTCTTTATCGTCGTGGCAGCCATCGCCCTGATCCAGCTGCGCGCGACCCGCTCGAAGGAGGTGCAGCAGTGATGAAGCAGACAATGAAACGAAAAAAACGCCGCACGGATGTGATCTGGACAGCGGCCCTCTCCCTGCTGTGCCTGGTTTATATTTATCCGATCGCGCTGATCCTCTTCAACTCCCTGAAAACCGAGCGCGCCATCACAACCACCCGCATCTTCGAATTGCCGGACGCAGAAACGTTTGCGAGCCTGGAAAACTTCGTCTACGGCATCAGCGAGATGGATTTCCTGGCGTCCTTCTGGTACAGCCTGGTCATCACGGTCACATCCGTGCTGCTGATCCTGCTGTGCTGCTCCATGTGCGCCTGGTACATTTCCCGCGTGGACGGCAAGCTGTCCCGCACGATGTACTATCTGTGCGCCTTTTCCATGGTCGTCCCGTTTCAGATGGTCATGTTCACGCTGGCCAATACGGCGGACACTTTAAAGCTCAATAATCCGTTCAACATCTGCGTTATTTATCTGGGTTTCGGCGCCGGACTGGCGGTATTCATGTTCGCGGGATTCATGCGTTCCATGCCGATGGAGATCGAAGAGGCGGCCATGATCGACGGCTGCAGTCCGCTTCAGATCTTCTTTCGGGTCGTCATGCCGATCCTGAAACCGACCATGATTTCCACGGGCATCCTGGAAACTATGTGGGTATGGAACGACTATCTGCTGCCGTCGCTGGTGCTGGATATCCGTCGGTACCGCACGATTCCCATGGCGATTCAGTATTTCAGGGGCGGATATGGCAGCGTACAGATGGGCCCGATGATGGCCTGTATCATCATCACTGTGGTGCCCATCATCGTCCTCTACCTGGTATGCCAGAAGTATATCATCGAAGGGGTCGTGGCCGGTGCGGTAAAAGGATAATGCCTTATACGGCGTTTCCCGCTCTGTGAGCGCCCTGTCAGCAGGTCAGCACATGCAGCTCGTGCAGGGCCCGGGTGGCGGCCACGTACAGAAGTTTGGCCTGATCGGGCCGGGAGAGCATGGCCTTCAGGTCGGGATTCCAGAGGATCACCGTATCGAATTCCAGCCCTTTGACCAGACGGATGGGGAGGACGGAAAGGCCGGCGGAAAAGTCCTGAGATCCTTTTTCATTGACGGAAAGATCCGCGGAGAGGAGGGCGCGCACCCGGTCCGCATCGGTCTCGGAAGGACAGAT
>CALWGP010000100.1 GCA_944380095.1 uncultured Lachnospiraceae bacterium
GGCCCGTCATATCGGGAGGGGAAAGCTCATATAGTGGTAAAAAGACATGCCGGAGCGGTCCGTGAAAAACTGGATGGAACATTTTTTGAATTTCATGCTGCGGGCGATTTTCGGAATGATCATGATTTACCTGGTCAATACTTTCCTGCAGGGGCAGGGCATGGAGGAATGCGTGGGGATCAACCCTTTCAGTTTCCTGACTACCGGACTGCTGGGATTTCCCGGGGTGGCCCTGCTGTATGGAATCCGCTTTTACCTTTAAGGGCCGGCGGGGGCGCCGGCCTGTCGTATCTTACGAAATTTTTGGGAAAATTTCAGTGCTTTCGCTGAAAAAAGTTTTTTTTCATGCAGCGGCTGGACAAATACAAAGAGGGGGGCTATAATTCGATTTACCATCGATTCCGGAAATCATTTCACCATTTCACTTTCATTCCGGTCCGTTCGGACCACAGCGGCGATTCATCCGCTGATTTTCCCAGGGAGGAGTTTTTTGAAAAGAAACTTACTGGCGATTTGCGACCCGGAGCAGGAGTATGCTTACCGCCTGATGGATGCCCTCAGCCGGAGAGAAGATTTTCCGTTTGAGATGCTTACCTTCACGGGCGAAGAACGCCTGAAGGAGAGCCTGGCCAGGCAGCCGGTCCAGATCCTGCTCATTGCCCAGCGCGCTTTTCATGCTGAAATGAAAGGCTGGGGCGCATTCCGGATCATTCTGCTGAAAGAAGGGGAAGAGATCACGCAAAAAGAGATTCCCTTTATAAGCAAATACAGCAGCGTGACCAGGATTATGAAAAAAATAATGGAAACGGCGGCGGAAGCAGGAGGGCTGCCGCCGCCGCAGCCAAACGAACATCCCGCCCGTTTCCTGGGCGTCTATACGCCGGTCCGCCGGTGTCTGCAGACAACGTTCTGTCTCGTCCTGGGCCAGATTCTGGCCCGCAATCACAGGGTTTTGTATTTGAATTTTGAAAGCTGTTCCGGCCTGGACCGGCTGTTGTGCCGCAGTTTTGAATCCGACTTTTCGGATCTGCTTTTCAGACTGCCAAAGACAGAGGAGGAGGTGCTGGGATATCTGTACCGCCAGGCCGAGCAGCTGAACGGTCTGGAAATGATCCCGCCCGTTTTCCGGGGATCGGATCTGTCCGGGATCCGCTGCGAAGAGTGGATGCGGCTTCTGGAAATCCTTAGGGCCAGCCGCTATGAGTATGTGATTCTGGACTTAACGGACGCCGTGTCAGGGCTGTTTGAAGTACTTCGAAATTGCAGCCGCGTTTATACGATAGTCCGGGAAGACGGTTTTGCCCGGGCCAAACTGGCCCAGTATGAAGCGGCGCTGGAGGGCGCGGACTACGGGGATGTAGCGGAAAAAACCAGCAGATGCAGTCTGCCCGTTTTCCGGAAGCTGCCCCGCGACCTGGCCCATCCGGAAGGAAGCGACCTGGCCCAGTATGTGGAAACCATGCTGGAGCGCAAGGAAGGGGACTGGGAATGAGGGAACCAGGATATGAATCCATACGGGCGGCTTTAAAAAAGGAGGTTCTGGAACAGCTGGACTGCGGGCAGGATTTTTCCGACGCCCAGGTAAAAGCCATGATCGATGAAAAACTCTGCAGCAGGGAATACGCCGGAAAGCTGGACGTAGCGTCCCGCAGGGCCATGAGCCGGGAACTTTTTTCCTCGATCCGGGGACTGGATATCCTGCAGGATCTGCTGGAGGATCCCGGGATCACGGAAATTATGATCAACGGCCCGGAGCGGATTTTTGTGGAAAAGGACGGACGCCTGTCCAAATGGCAGGGGAAATTTGAAAGCATGACCCGGCTGCAGGACGTGATACAGCGGATTGCGGCCGGCTGCAACCGGGCGGTCAACGAAGTGTCCCCTATTTTGGACGCCAGGCTGCCGGACGGCTCCAGAGTGAATATCGTACTGGCGCCGGTGGCCTTAAACGGCCCGGCGGTGACGATCCGGCGCTTTCCCAGGGAAGGGATGACCCTGCCCAGACTGGTAAACTTAGGTTCCATTAACGAAGAGTGCAGAAAATTTCTGGAATTGATGGTGCGCTGTAAATACAACATTTTTATCAGCGGAGGGACGGGAAGCGGGAAAACCACGTTCCTAAATGCCCTTTCCCGGGCGATTCCGCAGGAAGAGAGGATCATTACGATTGAGGACAGCGCGGAGCTGCAGCTGACAGGGGCCAAAAACCTGATTTCCCTGGAAACCAGGAATGCCAATGCAGAAGGCTGCGCGCCGGTAACGGTACGGGACCTGATCAGGACCAGCCTGCGGATGCGTCCGGACAGGATCATCGTGGGCGAAGTAAGGGGGGCGGAAATCTGCGAACTGCTTACGGCCTACAATTCCGGCCACGCCGGGAGCATGTCCACCGGCCATGGCAATACGGCCAGGGATATGCTGCTTCGAATGGAAACCATGCTTTTGATGGGGATGGACGTCCCGCTGGGAGCCATCCGCCGCCAGATTGCTTCCGGAATCGATTTGCTGGTGCATCTGGGCAGAATGCGGGACAAGACCAGGAAAGTGCTGGAAATTGCGGAAATCCTTGGATTTGAGAACGGGGAAATCATAACCCGCACGCTCTACGCTTTCGAAGAAAACGACCAAAGCACCCGGGAAAAAGTCTGCGGGGAACTGGTAAAAAAGGGGGAACTGACCCATGTGGGAAAACTGGAGGAGGCCGGGATGGGAACAGAAAGAAGAGAAAACAGAGTATGATGTGTACCGGCTGTCCGTCCGGGAAATCCTGTGGGGCCTGTGCAAAAGCGCGGCAGTTACCGGCGCGTTTGCCTATCTGTTTTACCGGTCGTGGGCAGGCTGCCTGGCCTGGCCGGTTACGGCCGTACTGTGTCTGAAAGGAGACAGGAAGCGGAAGCAGAAACAAAGAAAGGAGCGGCTTTCGGCACAGTTTTGCGACGCGATCCAGGCGGCGGCCTCCGGAATGCAGGCCGGATATTCGGTGGAAAATGCCTTTCTGGAAGCGGAAAGGGAAATACGGGCCCTGCACGGGGACGGCTGCGAGATGGCAGAGGAGCTGGCGGCGGTTGGGAAAGGACTCAAAAACGGCATTCCCCTGGAAGAGATGTTAATCGGGCTGGGCGGGCGCAGCGGCGTGGAGGAAATCCGGGATTTCACGGAAGCCTTTGCGGCAGCCAAACGAATGGGGGGAAACCTGAGGGCCATTGTTTTGCGGACGGTGGAACTGACGAGGCAGCGAATGGAGGTAGAGCAGGAAATCCGGACCATCCTGGCGGCCAGGAAATATGAACAGAAGGTGATGACGCTGGTCCCGTTTATTTTGTTTGCCTATCTACAGCTTTCCTCCCCCGGTTTTTTTGACGTCCTGTACCATAATGCAGCGGGACAGACCGTTATGACAATTGCGCTGGCCCTGTATCTGTCGGCCTGCGGCCTGTCCGCCCGGATCATGGATATCCGGGTGTAGGCCTTAGACAGGGCAGACAAAAGGTGTGAAAAGGAGGGATGCCGGATGAGACCGGGAACCGGGGCGGATCCGTGGGATATTCTGCGAAAGCCCGCCCAATGGCTGTGGAAAAAGCGGGAAGCAAAACTAAGGCACGGCAGCGTGGCGCGAAAACGGATGGAGGCCCTGACTGCCCTTTACGGGCAGGTTAAGGCCGCAGAAGAATATCAAAGATTCCAGATCGGAAAATATGAACGGCTCCTTGCGCTGGCGCTGGCCGGGACGGCCCTTAGCGCAGGACTGCTGGGCGTATCCATCGCACAGGGCGCAAAGACGGTTACCGCGCTTGAGCGGCCGGTAACAGGGGAGGGAAGCCAAAAGCTGACCCTGGGTTTGCAGATCGGGGACGGGCCGCCGGCCCAGGTAAGCCTTGACATGCCGGAGCGGGCATTTCGCGCAGAGGAAGAAGAGTGGCTGCTTAACGAAGCCCAGGAAAGGCTTACCGGGCAGATGGAAGGCGCAGACTGGGATCCCGACGCGGTCAGTGAAGACATTTCCCTTCCCGGACAGCTGTGTGGAGGACTTGTGGAAGTCAGCTGGCAGAGCAGCAATTATGACCTGATGGACGGCGCCGGGCAGATCCGCAAAGACCCGGTGGACGAAGAAGGGGAAACGGTTACCCTGACGGCGCGTCTTTCCTGCGGGGACAGCGAACGGATGCTGACCTTCCCCTTGCGGATTGTTCCGAAAGAAACCGGCGCTGCCGCCCGGATCGTGCGGGACGTGGAAAGAAAGATGCGCAAAGAGGGAGAAGCGGACAGCGTAGGCCTTCCGGAGGAATTTGACGGACAGCCGCTGAAATGGTATGAAATTCCCTCCCTGTCCTTTTTATGGGCCGCCCTGCTGACGCCGGCCGGATGTCTGGCCCTGTATGCCGCATGGGACAGGGATTTAATGGAAGCGGGGAAAAAACGCACGCAAAATCTGCTTTTGGCCTATCCGTCTTTCCTTGCCAGGACGGCCCTGCTGGCGGGGACGGGAATGCCGCTGAGGACCGTTTTTTTCCGGATGGCGAAAACAACAGGGCAGCGCAGGGACGATCCGGTGCGGGAAGAAATCCTGCGGGCCTGCCGTGAAATGGAAAGCGGGAAGACGCAGCTGGAAGCATTTGAAAATTTCGGACGCAGATGCGGTCTGCCCCAGTACCGGAAATATGCTTCCCTGCTGTCCCGGAACCTGCAGAGGGGGACGTCGGGACTGACGGAAGCTTTAAACCGGGAAGCGCAGAATGCTTTTGAAGAACGGAAACGATACGCGAAAAAAAGGGGAGAGGAGGCACAGACCAGGCTGCTGGCGCCCATGCTGATGCTGCTGGCGGTCGTAATGATTCTCGTCCTGGTTCCGGCCTGTTTTTCCTTTGGCAGAATCTGACACAAAAAGAGGAGGAAACATATGCTGAAAAAAATCGGATGGAAAGCGAAGTTGTTTGTATGCAGGATGCGCAGGAGGGCGGGGCAGATCCTGTCCGGTCAGGACGGGGTGGGAACCGTGGAAGTGGTGCTGCTGATCCTGGTTGCCGTGGGACTTGTGCTGATTTTCAAGGACAGGATTACGGAACTGGTCACATCCATCTTTAACCGGATCACTTCCCAGGCCGGAAAGGTATGAAGCGCTGCGGGTACATGACCGTTTATCTGGCGCTGACCTTCGGGGTGATGCTTTCCCTGATCCTGGCGGTCATAGAAGGGGCCAGAAGGAGCACCATCCGGATGTATCTGGAATGCTGCGCGGATATGGCGCTGGATTCCGCACTGGCCCAATACCACCGGGAAATGTTTCGCCAGTATGACCTGTTTTTTATCGATACGTCTTATGGGACGGACGACCCGTCCTATCACCGGACGGAAGAATGGATTTTTGACTATATGGAGAAAAACTTAAGGCCGGGGGAGGAATTTTCCCTCCCCGGCATCCGGGACATCACCGGGCTGTCCACCCGGAATGTGGAGCTTTTGCGGGCGGGCGTGGCTTCCGACAACGGCGGGGAAGTATTGAAATACCATGCGGTCCGTTATATGAAGGACATAAGCGGGATTTCCCTGGCGGAACGGATTTTGGGACTGGGAGAAAAAGCGCAGGAATGGCAGGGACAGGACATGGAAGGACAATGGGACGCAGCGGAGGAATCCCTGAAAGCGGAAATCACCCAAAAAAAGCGGCTGCAGGACGAGGACTGGGACGGGGAAATCCCGGAGACGCCTTCCGACGCGGTGCGCGCCACACGGGGAGAAGGAATCCTGGGGCCGGCGGCACAGGGAATCCGGCTGTCCGACGCATCCATACCGGACGCCTCCCGGCCGTCAAAACGGGAACTCAACAAGGGGACCGGGCTGTTTGAGCCAAAGGAGCCTGTAGACGGACTGATCAACGACGGCCTGTTTTATGCCTATATTATGGAACACTGCGGCTATCTGGGGAAAGAAAAGGAAAACAGCGCCCTTGCCTACCAGGTGGAATATATCCTGCAGCGGCAGTGCCAGGACCGGGAAAACCTGAAACGCACCGCGCAGGAGCTTCTTTTGATCCGGGAGGCGGCCAATGTGGCCTTCCTGTTCGCAAGCAGCCTGCGCAGCCAGGCGGCGGAAGCTGCCAATGTGATTGCCGCTATTTTGCTTATGCCGGAAATCGCGCCGGCAGTGGAAACGGTGATCCTGTTTGCCTGGGCCTATGCGGAGAGCGTTAAGGATATCCGGATTTTATTCAAAGGGGACAAGGTAGCGCTTTTCAAAAGCGAGGCGGACTGGAATACGCCGTTTTCCCAGCTTCTTACCTACCGGATGCACCTGGACTCCTATCATTCGACGGAAAACGGATGGAGCTACGGGGATTATCTTGGGGCGCTTTTGTTTATCCACGGATCCGAAAATGCCCGGAAAGGACTGATGGATGTGATGGAAAGCGATATCCGCAAAACGCCGGGAAACAGCCGGTTCCGGATTGACGGGCTGATCGACGGAATGGAAGCAAAAATTTCGGTGACCAGCAGTTATTCGGGGGATTTTGAAATTACCAGGGTCTATGAATACGAATAGGAAACCGATTGGAGAAAACAGGAAAGGAGGGTCGGGCAGGGTGGCCTTTCAACCCTATATCAGTCAACCAAAAAAGAAAAAGCCTCTCCGGGATGGAATCCATAAGGCGGCAGGACATTGTTTCCCGACAAAATCCGACAGTTGTACAGGGGGAAAAAGGACATCCTGCCGGGCCCTCCCGGGCAGCCTGACGGCGGAAGCCGCCATCGTACTGCCGCTGTTTTTATTCGCCGTCGTCAACCTTTTGTCGCTGCTTCTTTTGTTCCGGCAGTTTAGCGTGCAGGCAGGACAGCTGCACCAGACGGGGCGCGCCCTGTCGCTGCTGGCCCATGGACAAAAGGACGGGGAAACGGATATCCGGCTGGTGCAGACCTTGCGGGTGAAGCCGCTGATCCCCGTGGCAGGATTTCCGGCGGCGACGGTTGCCAACGGCTGTGTCATGCATAAATGGATTGGGTTTGCCCTGGGGGAGGAAACGGGAAACGGCGCTGCGTCAAACCGGGAGGAGCTGGTTTTTATCACGGACTTCGGAGAAGCCTGGCACCGGGACCGGGGCTGTGGTTATTTAAACCCGCGGATTGACCTGATGTCTTTGGAGGAGGCAAAAACGGCGAAAAACAGCCAGGGACGCCCCTATGTAGCCTGTCAGATCTGCCATCCTGCAGACCGGCTGGTCTATGTCACACAGGGCGGGGAAAGATACCATGGTACGGTGACCTGCAGCGGCCTGCGCAGGACCATCCGCAGCGTTACCCTGGAAAAAGCGCAGGCCGCAGGGCGGCACGCCTGCCCGGAATGCGGAGGATAATGGAGATTTTTACAAGGGAAATGGGATGGGCGGTCCTGTTTTTGCTGCCCTGTACGGTCATGGATCTTTTGTACCAAAAAATCGGGGCGGCCCTGCTGGCGGCGGGAGCCGCAGGCGCCGTCTGCATTGCAGGAGTGAAACTGGCGGAAGGGAGGACGGATTTTTGGGAAATTGCAATCAGCCTGCTGCCGGGACTGCTGCTGTGGGGCTGCAGTTTTCTGACGGAGGGAAAAGTGGGAAGAGGGGACGGGGATATGGTCCTGATGACCGGGCTTATTTCAGGATGGCGGCTCTGCGTGGGGACGCTGTGCGCAGCCTGTCTTTTGTCCGCCATCTGGGCGGGGATCGGTTTGGCGGCAGGAAAGCTGAAAAAAGACAGCCGGCTGCCTTTTGCGCCGTTTCTTCTGACGGCGGCGCTGGGGATGTGGCTGTGGAATCCCTGACACATCAGACAACCGGGAAGGAAAACTACGGATTTGCGGCCAAAGGGCATGGC
>CALWGP010000101.1 GCA_944380095.1 uncultured Lachnospiraceae bacterium
TTGTCCCGATACCCAAGCCCAAGTCCCTGCAGCCCTTCCAGACCGCCTTCCGCCACGGCTTTTGGATCCGGGAAAGAAAAGCAGCTCTTTCCTTCTGTCCCCGGAATATCCACAAGCTCCCCGTAGCGTTCGCAGAGGGCTTCGATGCTCCGGCGGATCCGGAGGATGTTGTTGTTTTGGGAGATGAGGAAGCTGACGATGGTTTCCCAAAGTTCCTGATGAAGGATGCGCACGCCCCTGCCCCGCCGGGCCGCTTCCCGCAGATAGGCGTCCGCCGGATCGATGGAGCGCAGGATGGCCCCGTAATCCCGGTCCAGATCGAAATAGTCCTTCCAGAATCCCTCCGCTTCCTCCTGTCCGCAGGAAAAAAGCAGGCGCACCTCTTGTGCCCCGTCCCCGGCGCCCTCCTGCCGGATCCTTTCCTGCCGTATGATCGCAGCCCGTTTCCCCGCTGCCGCCAGAAACGTATCCTCCGACAGCTGCCGGATCCGGAAAACCTGTCCCGAATCCATGATGGCAGACAGGTCAAACTCCCCGGTTTGTATCTCAAACATCGTCCCGCACCTGGAACAGATAAAATTTCAGATAATAGGATTCATCCGCCGCCCAGAGGATGGGGTGATCCGGGGCCTGCGTCCGGAACTCCACCTGGCGCAGCCGCTTTCTGGCGCTACGTGCCGCTTCCCGGATGGTTTTGGCAAAGAGCTCCGGGTCCATGAAATGGGAACAGGAGCAGGTAGCCAGAAACCCGCCGTCCTTCACCAGCTTCATTCCCCGCAGATTGATCTCCCGGTATCCCTTCACCGCATTCCTGACGGAACTGCGGGATTTGGTGAAGGCCGGAGGATCCAGGATCACCACGTCATAGCGTTCTCCCTGTTCTTCCAGTTTAGGAAGCAGCTCGAACACATCCGCGCACTGAAACCGCACCCGGTCGGACAGGCCGTTTAACCGGGCGTTTTCCTCCGCCTGCAGCACCCCGGTCATGGAGGCGTCCACGCCCAGCACGCTGGCGGCCCCCGCTGCCCCGGCGTTCAGGGCAAAGGATCCCGTATGGGTGAAACAGTCCAGCACTTTCTTTCCCGGGCAGAGACGGCGGATGGCCTTCCGGTTTTCCTTCTGATCCAGAAAGAAGCCGGTTTTCTGCCCTTCCTGCACGTCCACCAGATAGTTTACCCCGTTTTCCTCGATCTGCACTTTCGTATCGAAAGGCTCCCCGATAAAGCCCTTATACCGCTCCATCCCTTCCTGCAGCCGCACCTTGGCGTCGCTTCTTTCGTAGATTCCCCGGATGGAAATTCCGTCCTCCGCCAGCACTTTGCAAAGCTTGTCCAGGATCACGGGCTTGAGCCGGTCGATCCCGAGAGCCAGGGATTCCACCACCAGCACATCCGAAAACTTGTCCACCACCAGGCCGGGCAGCCAGTCCGCTTCCCCGAAAATCACCCGGCAGCTTCCCGTGTCGATGACCCGTTTGCGGTATTCCCAGGCGTCCCGCACCCTCTGTTCCAGAAACGCTTCCGTGACCGCGTGTTCTTTCCTGCGGCTCATCAGGCGGACGGAAATTTTGGAAACGGGATTATAAAATCCCCATCCCAGAAAATAGCCGTCGAAGTCGTGCACTTCCACAATATCCCCGTTTTCAAAGTCCCCTTCCACCCGGTCGATCTCATTATCGAAAATCCAGGCCCCGCCGCTTTTGACCGTGCGGCCTTCCCCTTTTCTCAAAATCACTGTCGCGCTCATCCTCACGCTTCCTCCTTTCGGCTTCCCGTTTATCCACATCTGCGCCATGCAAACGGCATCTTATCCACGCTGCGGGCATCTCATCCACAGCCCCTTAAGCCGCTCCTTGTCCTCCGGCGAAACCCTCCGGGACTCCCTGATTTTCTGCACCGCCCGGCGGAAGGTATCTTCGTCCAGCCGGCAGGTTTCCATCCACTCCTGCGTACGGACAGGAAAGCGGACATAGCAGACCGAAACCGCCCAGGCCACGGCCATGCTCACATAGTAGGCCTCATGCCGGACGGCTTCCAGCCGCCCCAGCACCCGCTCCAGATATTCCTCCGTGACGAAATAATCCAGCGCCGTCACCACAGCGAAAGGGACTTCGTATTCCTGTGCGGAAGCAAAGCAGGGCTGCAGAAAGTCCCACAGTGCTTCCCGGTTCTTTTCCGCGAATTTCAGCCCCGCACAGAAGCTGTCGCACAAAGACCAGTTGTCCACGCAGGGCAAAAACCCCCGGATCAGGGCAAACGCTTTTCCGGGCGCGATTTTGGCCTGTCCGATGAGGAATCCCCTCAGCATGATCTCCTCGAAAGCCGCCCCGTCCCCGGCGCCCTCCAGCGCCTCCAGGTTCCCGGCCCAGTCCTCTTTTGCCAGCCGGGCGGCCATCTTTCGCAAAGCGGGCAGGCGGACGCCCAAAAGCCGGGCGGCGCTGCCGCCGGGGACCGCTTCCTGCGGCTTTCGCAAAAGCTTGGCGGCGAAAGCCGCATAGTCCGGTTCGGCCAGCGCTGCCAGCTCCTTTCGGATCCCTGCAAGCCGCTTCTGCGCTTCCCTGCCCCCGTTATTTTGTCCCGCCGGGGCTTTGCTTCCCGTCATCGTTTCCCTGCCTCCAGATATTCCCGGTATTCCTTTGCCTCCCGGATATAGAGCAGGGCGTTTTCCCGGTTGGCCTCTATCTCTTCCGGCGTCACCTGCCGCTTCACTTTCGCGGGACTGCCCACTGCCAAAAAACCGTCCGGGATCACCGTATTCTGCGTTACCAGGGCCCCTGCGCCGATGATGCAGTTCTTCCCGATCCGCGCGCCGTTTAATATCACGGCCCCCATTCCGACGAGGGTGTTGTCCCCGATGGTGCAGCCATGGATCACCGCGCCGTGGCCGATGGACACATAATCCCCGATTTTCACGCCGAAGCCTTCGTCCACATGGACCACGCAGTTATCCTGCACGTTGCTGCCTTCCCCGATGGTCACGCTGTCCCTCTCTCCCCGGACCACCGCGTGAAACCAGATGCCCGCGTCCTTTTTTACCGTCACATCCCCATAAACCGCTGCGCCCGGCGCCACAAACGCCCCGGGATCGATCCGACTTTCCTTCATCGCCGTTTTCCTCCTTTTGATGTGCCCTATTATAGCATGAAACCCCCGTCCCGGAAACTCCCGCTTTTTCCCCTTTTTTCTTGCCAAATCCCCGGATTCCCGCTATACTCCAACATGACATGTTTTGTTTTTTTTATGGAAGGAATTTACCGATGAGTATTTTAAATGTAGAACACCTGTCCCACGGCTTCGGCGACAGGGCCATTTTCCATGACGTTTCGTTCCGCCTGCTCAAAGGCGAGCACATCGGCCTGGTAGGGGCCAACGGCGAGGGAAAATCCACTTTTATGAACCTGATTACCGGCCGCCTGCAGCCCGATGAAGGCAAAATCGAATGGGCCAAAAAGGTCCGCGCAGGCTACCTGGACCAGCATACGGTGCTGCAAAAGGGCATGACCGTGCGCCAGGTGCTCACTTCCGCCTTCGATTTCCTGCTGGAGATGGAACAGGAACTGAGCGGACTGTATGAAAAAATGGGGGAAGTTTCCGGGGACGGGCTGCAGCAGCTCATGGACGAAGCCGGCACCCTCCAGGATCTGCTCACCACCCACGATTTCTATATGATCGACGCGAAGGTGGAAGAGGTGGGACGGGCGCTGGGGCTTGCGGAAATCGGCCTGGACCGGGACGTCACCGAACTCTCCGGCGGACAGCGCACGAAAGTCCTTCTGGGCAAGCTCCTTTTGGAAAAACCCGATATCCTGCTGCTGGACGAGCCCACCAACTATCTGGACGCCGGGCATATCGAATGGCTGAAGCGCTACTTAAACGACTACGAAAACGCCTTCATCCTCATCTCCCATGATATTCCGTTTTTAAACAGTGTGGTGAACCTGGTCTACCACATGGATCATCAGGAGCTCACCCGGTATGTGGGAAATTATGACAAGTTCCAGGAAGTGTACGCGGTCCGGCAGGCGCAGCTGCAGGCCGCTTATGAGAAACAGCAGAAAGAAATCGCGGACTTAAAAGACTTCGTGGCCCGCAATAAAGCCCGGGTTTCCACCCGGAATATGGCTATGTCCCGCCAGAAAAAGCTGGACAAAATGGACGTGATCGAACTGGCGGCCCAGCGCCCCAAACCGGAATTTCACTTCCTGGAAGCGCGCACCCCGGGCCGGTATCTTTTCCGGACAAAAGACCTGGTCATCGGCTATGACGAGCCCCTCTCCTCCCCCTTAAACCTGGAAATGGAACGGGGCAGCAAAATCGTCCTCACCGGCGCCAACGGCATCGGCAAAACCACCCTGCTAAAGAGCATCCTGGGGCTGATCCCCGCCCTGTCCGGCAGCGTGGAACAGGGGGACTATCTGGAAATCGGCTACTTCGAACAGGAGATGAGCGAAGGCGGCACCAACACCTGCATTGAGGAAATCTGGCAGACATTCCCGGCATTTTCCCAGTACGAAGTCCGCTCCGCCCTGGCGAAATGCGGCCTGACCACAAAACACATCGAAAGCCAGGTGCGCGTCCTTTCCGGCGGCGAACAGGCAAAGGTGAGGCTGTGCAAACTGATCAACCGGCCTTCCAATGTGCTGGTGCTGGACGAGCCCACCAACCATCTGGACGTGGATGCAAAAACCGAACTGAAACGCGCCTTAAGCGCCTATCGGGGCAGCATCCTCATGGTGTGCCATGAGCCGGACTTTTACGACGGCCTGGCCACAGAGGTCATCGACTGCGGGAAGTGGACCACCCGGGCGGTGTAAAAACCGCGGCCGGATACGGATCCCGGCGCAGCCTTTGCCCGGTTTCAGCAAAATGGGCAGGCCAGCTCCATCATTTCCTCGATGACCCGGTGCAAAAGGCGGGCGGCCTGGGTATCCGCCGCCCGGTAATAGACTTCCTTTCCTTCCCTGCGGCTTACGATCAGCCCGCCGGCTTTCAGCTGCCTTAAATGGTGCGAAACCGCCGGGCTGCTCATGCCCACCAGGGCGGAAATATTGATCACGCATTCCTCGCAGTGGCAAAGCAGCCAGAAAATCCGCGTCCTGCTGCCGTCCCCCAGCTGTTTGAATATCTCCGACACCGCCTGGAAAGCTTCCTCCGACGGCATCCGCTCCGACATCCCCTCTATTTTCTGCCCGTGGTCGTGCGGCAAATGACTGTTCTCCATTCCGATCCCTCCTGTCTTTTCGTTTTCCATTATAGCAAACTTCCTTTTCCCCCACAAACTTTTCCTCCTGAAAAAAATTTATCCAAAACCCGTTGACATCTCCTTTCGCCCGGCGTATAGTAAAAGCAGATCAATTAAACAAATGCTTAATTGTTTATTTTATGAATCGCGCCATGCCGGCGTACTCTTTTGGAAAGGGGTTTCTTACCATGAAAAAAACGTACAAGATCGATGTGGACTGCGCAAACTGCGCCAACAAAATGGAGGACGCCACAAAGCGTACCCCCGGCGTAAAGGACGCCACGGTCAATTTCATGACGCTGAAAATGAACGTGGAATTTGAAGACGGGCAGGATCCCAAGAGCGTTATGAAAGACGTTCTGAAAAACTGCAAAAAAGTGGAAAGCGACTGCGAAATCTTCCTGTAAAGAAGGACACGCGCAAAGAGGAGACGGATATGAATAAAAAACAACGCAAGATGCTGATCCGGATTCTGGTCTCCGCAGTCCTGCTCATCGGGCTGCAGTTCGTCCCGGTTTCCGGCCTTCCCCGGCTGGTTCTCTACCTGGTCCCCTACCTGGTGATCGGTTACGATATCCTCCGGAAAGCGGGACAGGGCATTTTAAACCGCCAGGTTTTTGATGAGAACTTCCTGATGGCTGTGGCCACCGTGGGCGCCATCGCCATTGGCCTTTTTGAAAGCGGCGACTACACGGAAGCCGTGGCCGTAATGCTTTTTTACCAGGTCGGGGAACTGTTCCAAAGTTATGCGGTGGGCAAAAGCCGCAAAAATATCAGCGCCCTTATGGACATCCGCCCGGACTACGCCAACTTAGAGCTGGACGGGCAGCTAGTCCGTGTGGATCCCGATGAAGTGGAAACCGGCACGGTCATCGTGGTGCAGCCCGGGGAAAAAATCCCCATCGACGGCGTCATCGTGGAAGGCAGCGCCAGCTTAAACACCAGCGCCCTCACCGGCGAAAGCCTTCCCCGGGACGTAAAGGAAGGCGACGAGGTGATCAGCGGCTGTATCAACATGACCGGCGTGTTAAAAATCCGCACGTCGAAGGAATTCGGGGAGTCCACCGTTTCCAAAGTGCTGGAGCTGGTGGAAAATTCCAGTTCCCGCAAGTCCCGGTCGGAAAACTTCATCTCCAGATTCGCCAGATATTATACCCCGGCGGTCTGCTACAGCGCCCTGGCGCTGGCCATCCTGCCCCCCGCCGTCCGCCTGCTCTTTTTGGGCCTGACGCCGGACTGGTATGTTTGGATTTACCGGGCCCTGACTTTTTTGGTCATCAGCTGCCCCTGCGCCCTGGTGATCAGCATTCCCTTAAGCTTTTTTGCGGGAATCGGCGGCGCCAGCCGGGAAGGCATCCTGGTAAAGGGATCCAACTATCTGGAAACCCTGTCCCAGACCGGGTATGTGATCTTTGACAAAACCGGCACCCTGACCCAGGGCGTCTTTGAAGTCAATGCGGTCCATCATAACAAGATGGAGGAAAAGAAGCTTCTGGAATACGCCGCCTTAGCGGAGAGCGCTTCCTCCCATCCCATCAGCAAAAGCCTGAAACGGGCTTACGGGGAGGAAATCGACCGTTCCCGGGTGAGCGAAATCGAAGAAATCAGCGGCAACGGCGTCGTCGCCAAAGTAGACGGCCGCACCGTAGCCGCCGGGAATGCCAAACTGATGAAACGCCTGGACATTCCCTATCACGACTGCCATCGGACGGGCACCATCATCCACATGGCCATCGACGGCGATTATGCGGGGCATATCGTCATCTCCGACCGGCTCAAGGACACTTCTGCCCAGGCCATCCGGGCCCTGAAATCCTCCGGCGTATCCAAAACCGTGATGCTCACCGGGGACAGCCGCCGGGTGGCGGAGGAAACCGCTTCCTCCCTTGGCATCGACGAAGTATACAGCGAACTGCTGCCCGGGGATAAGGTGGCAAAGGTGGAAGAACTTCTGGCGCAAAAGCCCCCGAAAGAAAAGCTGGCTTTTGTGGGCGACGGCATCAACGACGCCCCCGTCCTCTCCCGGGCCGATATCGGCATCGCCATGGGGGCGCTGGGTTCCGACGCGGCCATTGAAGCGGCGGACGTGGTGCTCATGGACGACGATCCGTTAAAGATCGCCAAAGCCATCCGGATTTCCCGGAAATGTCTGCGCATCGTCTACGAAAATATCGTTTTCGCCATCGGCATCAAGCTCATCTGTCTAGTCCTTGGCGCCCTGGGCCTGGCCAATATGTGGCTGGCCATCTTCGCGGACGTAGGCGTCATGATCCTGGCGGTTTTAAACGCCATCCGCGCCCTGTTTGTCAAAAAGCTGTAAAAAAACGCGGCGGTCGTCTTGCGAAACGGACAGACCGCCGCGTTTTTCTTTCTTAAAATTCCCTTTTCCGATAAAACCGCACCGACAGCCGGGCAGAAAACGCGGTCAGGATCAGCGCTGCGGCCAGGAAAGCCGCCATGACAGCCGTCAGGGCTGCGGGATGGCTTCCCGTCCGCTCCATCCCTTCGAACCGGCCGGCGCTGGCCGCCCCAGCGCCTCCCATAAGGCCGGCGATCAGC
>CALWGP010000102.1 GCA_944380095.1 uncultured Lachnospiraceae bacterium
GAAGTGATGGCGGTGGTCACATGGCTTACGGGATATCAGCGGGAAGATATCCTTACAATGCTGGAGGACGGTACGAAATACGGGGATTTTTTCCGCAGCGCGCCGGCGATGAACCCGGAGCGTTTCCGGATCAAAGGCTCTGTCTGCGGGGTGAAACTGGAAGAAATCGAAGACCCGCTGATGCGGGATATCCGGTATCTGGACAAACTGATCGATGAACTGGCAAAGGGAAAAGCGCTGGAAAAGATCCTGCGCACTGCGGGGACGAAAGGGCCCGGGAGGGAATGAATACGGAAAACTCTTTTTTCGAAACGCTCAACGAGAAATTTTTCAATCCTTTCTGCTGCCGGAACAGGGCGCTCTATTTCGAATGCATCAGCCAGCTGATTGAAAAATCGAAGGAAATTTCCGTCCTGTATGAAACGGACGCCAGAAATACGCTGATTTTGTATCTTCAAAACTGCGCCTACTCCATCGAAACGGAAAATATCGGGGAGGAGATCACCGGGGGGAAAACGCCGCAGGAAAACGCGTCCACCATCCTTCGGTATTTTCGCGCATGCGGATGGATTACCCCGCAGGAGATCGGGCGCAGCGGGGACAACATCGCTTCCGTATCGGCATATTGCCGCAAGCTCATTGACGCCATTCACAAGATCTTTGGCGGGGACGCCAACGGCGCCATTACGAATCACATTTTCTCCATGTATGAAATTTTAAAATCGTCTTTCGGCAAGGACAGCGCCCGGTCGATCCGGCCTTATCAGAATATCCTGATTCCTTTGGTGGAAAATGAATGCGACTTAAAGAACGAACTTCTGATCTTAAAAGACAGCATCCGGGAGATCATGCGCGCGGTGATGAAGATGGCGGACACCAACAGTTTCGGACAGTTTTTGATGAAGGACGAACTGCTGAACCGCTTTTTCAACGACTATTTCTTCGTCAAAAAGAGCGGCCTGATCCCCTCTTACCTTTCGGAAATCGACCGGATGCTGGGGAAGCTGCGCCGTTCGGAACTGTGTGAGCGGATGGTTCAGGACTACAGGAAAATCGAAAACGCGGACGAGAGCCGGGCGAAGGAGAAGATCGGCCGGCTGTTCGATGAGCTGGAAAGTTTCATCAATCTGGAATATGAGCAGGAGATGTCTTTCATCGACCGGAAAATCAACAATTACTACAACCTGTATTCCACCCGGATGATGATGGTGCTAAGCGAAAGCACCAACCTGGAGCACGAACTGAACCGGATCCTTTTGCTTCTGAAAAACCTGGGCGAAGACAACCGGGAGGACGCGCTTCGAAGGCTTTCTAAGGCGCACCGCCTTTTGAGCGTGGGATATATCGGAAGAAAGTCTTTCGAACGGCGCAAAAAGCGAAACCCCAATCAGAAAAATGCGGGACTTGCGGCAGGGGAACTGTCTTTGGAAGAAAAACAGCGCCTGACGGATGAACTTTTGACGGAAACGCCCGACCGCTACAGCATGGAGAACGTGGAAAAACATTTCGAAGGGCTTTTCAAAGACCGGGAAGAGATTTCCGTTGAGGAATGCGCGGTACATACCAGGGAGGATGCGACCATGATCGCAGCCAGCATGATCTATTCGGGAACGGCAGGCTTCCCCTATGAAGTCAGGTTCCGGGACGGCATGGTGGAAACCGAGGCCGCGAGAATCAGCAATATTCAAATAAAGAGGAAACCATTATGAGCGATATCAGCCTGCATCTGGCGATCAAAGAAGAAAACGGCAATCTGTTCAAACGCAGCATCCGGAAGCTGCTGGAGTCCACCTTCCTTTTGCGGGACAAGGATGAAAAACTGTATCAGTTCGCATCCAGGGAGTCCAACCGGCAGGACATTTCCGAGTATCTGCGGATGATCGGCTTTGACGTGATGGTGGAAGAAAAGACAGGAGTGTGCATGCTGGTAGCCAGCGAAGAGGACGCGGACACCGTGGGGCTGAAGCGGGCCAACGTGGTGACCTTTTCCACACTGCAGTATCACCTGCTGCTGGTGCTTTGGAAAGTATACCTGGAAAACCTCGGTTACAGCGAAGGCAACTTTGTGACGAAAGGGGATCTGATCGACCGGATCAAGTCCTATGACGTCCAGCTGACGCGCACGGAACTGAACGCTGCCTTCCGCCTGTTCAAAAAATACAGCCTGATCAATTTCAACGACGACGAAGACGGCGAAGACATGAAGATCCAGCTTTATCCTTCTTTGCAGTTTGGCTGGGACCTGCCCCAGTTTAGGGCAGTGACGCAGGAGTATCTGAAAGAAGAAACACAGGAAGAAGGAGTGCAAGAGGAGATCATCCCGGAGGAATTTGAGGAGGAAGAAGAATGATCCTGTTGAAAAAGGTACGGCTGATCAACTGGTACGGATTTTCCAACGTGACGGCGCCCATCGGCTTTTTTACCCTGATTGCGGGAAAGAACGGGAACGGGAAGTCCGTCCTGCTGGATGCGGTCAAATATGCGGCATACGGGGATACGGTCTTTAATAAGTCTTCGGAGAGCAAGGGAAGCCGCACCCTTTCTTCCTACACGAGGGGCCTTCTGGACGCTACCGCCGGAACGTATATGCGCCCGGCGGACCGGGTGCCCAACGTATACAGCCACATTGTGCTGGAATATTTTGACGACGTGGAGGACAAGTCCTTTTTGCTGGGGACGGTAATCGAAACCAGCGCGTCCAATAACTGCCAGACCTATCGCTATGTGATGGACCGGACGGTCATGGAGCGGGTGGAACACACC
The DNA here is from genome assembly GCA_944380095.1 of uncultured Lachnospiraceae bacterium. GTDB lineage: Bacteria > Bacillota > Clostridia > Lachnospirales > Lachnospiraceae > Gallintestinimicrobium. Next base: position 2,764 of record CALWGP010000102.1, read on the forward strand.
TATGAGGAAAACGGCGTTACGATGCCCGCCAGCGCGTCCTTTCTCCAGAAAAAATACCGGCTGACGCTGATGAACCGGGAGCAGGGGCTGCCGAAATTTCTGCAGATGACCGGGCTGAAGCTGAATTTGGGACAGCTTCCCACCTATCTTCGCAAGCTAAGGGGGATCATGTCTTATGACCCGAACGCCCGGATCGACCGGTTTATCCGGGAAAGCGTCCTGGAAGAGCGGAACGTGGATTTTGGAAAATTGATCGAGGCCAAGGAAAATATCGGCCGCCTGAACGAAAGTTTTGAACGTATCCAGCAGGAAATCGGGGAACTGGACGGGATCCTGGGAGAATATGATGCCTGGGAAGGAGAGAAAAACCGCCTGCTGGCCGACGATATCCGCATCGTTTATAAAAAGAAGAAGGATCTGGATTGGGAGATCGGGCGGCAGACCGACGAGCGGGAAATGGCGCGGAGAAGGAAAGAAGACCTGGAACAGGAGCTGGAGATTCTGGACAGGAGGAAAAAAGAAATCGACGCGCAGCTGGTACAGGCCAGGGTGAGCCTGGCACAGCTGGACAGCACCCGGATGATCGAACAGGAACGCCGGAAGCTGGACAATCTGGAAGCCGAAAAAAAGACGCTGATGGATCTGTGCAAAAAGCTGGAGCATTTCCAGACTGTGGTCAGCGGGCTCATGAACCGGCTTTTCGAGGAGAAAGTACCGGTGGCGGACCAGGATGTGCTGGCGTCCTTGTGCGGGCGCAGGTATACGGCCGCACAAAAGGCGGCGGCAGTGGCCGGGTTCAAACGGAAGGTAAGCGAATGCTATGACGGGCTGGTGGAAAAGGCTGCGGTTGTCGCAGGGAAGCTGGCAGAACTGGACCAAAGCCTGAACGTACAGCACAGGATCATAGAGGACTGCAAAAAACATCGGAATTCCTTTGCCCAGATCCCTGAATATGTGGGCCTGCGGGACGAGATCAACCGGGAGTTTGAACGGAGGAATATCCGGTCGAAGGCGCAGTTTGCCTGCGAATATGTAATCGGGCTGGCGGACGAAACATGGAGGGATGCCATCGAGGCTTTTTTGGGGCCGCGCCGGTATACGATCCTGGTGGAACCCCAGTATTACGATATCGCGGACGATGTGCTCAACCGTTCCCAACACCGTTATGCCCATCTGTTCAACACGAAACTTTTGATGAAGAAAAAAGTGCGCGTGGAAGAGGATTCGGCGGTATTCCAGCTGGAGATCAAAAACCCTGTGGCGAAGCGGTATTTCGATTATCAGCTGGGAAGGATGCACGCGGTAAAGTTAAGCGCCGTGAAAGAATATGAAAACGCCATTTCCAGGGAAGGCCGGGTATCCGTGGCCATGGACAGCTATTTTCTGCGTTTTGACCGGATGCGCTCCTACTATCTGGGACAAAAGACGTTTGAATTGAACCGTCTGCGCGCGGAAAAAGAGATCCGGAGATTGAACGAGGAGAAGAAAGCGAAGCTGGCAGAGAAAAGGGAGCTGGAAGACCGGAAAAGCCGGATGGCACAGGATCGGGAGCTGTTTGGGGAGTATGATTACGACGCCCATGGAAAATACCAGGCTGCGTCGGAAAACGCCAGACAGACAAAGGCGCAGCTGGACCGCCTGAAAAAAGCGCAGGAGAATAACCGGGAATATTTGGAACTGAACGAACTGGCCGGACGGCTTTCCAAAGAGCAGGGGGCGGTGCAGGCGGAATATGCGGCAAAGCTTCAGGAAAAGAGCGGACAGGATGCCACCATAGACAGATGCGAAGAAAAGATCGAGACAAAATCCGCACAGCTGGCCGAACAGGAGAAACGATACCGGGAATATCAAATCGAGCACTATACCCTCGTACAGCGGACGGTGGAGGCCTACGAAAAATATCTGGAAGGCGGGAAAAAGGGCACAGGCGGCCTGCTGGCAGAGGAAACCAGAAACCGTATTATCCGCAGCATCACTTCCCATGAAAGGGAGCTGATGCAAAGACAGGCGGATTATAACGCGAAACGGGCCGGGAAAATGCTGCCCAGGGGGACGGAAGGAAGGGAACGGTATGCGGAAAGAAGGGAACGCATCTGGATGGACAACCTGCAGGAGATCCGCCAGAAACTGCAAGAGCAGACCCGCCGGTACGAGGATATTTTTAAAAATGAATTTGTGCTGACGATCTTAAAATCCTGCGAACGCGCCAGGGAGGACCTGCGGCAGATCAACGGGGAACTGGCAAAACTGAATTTTGCGGCGAAATACCAGTTCGATGTCCACTACGTTAAGGACGGGTCGGAATATGCAAAGGTGATCGAATACGCCCGCTATCTGGATGAGAGAGAGCAGCTGGGCGGCAGCGGGGACGGGCAGATGACCTTCGACATGCTGACTTCGGTGTCCGACGGGGAGGGCGAGCAGCTGGAAGGGGAGATGAAACAGATCATCAACCGGATTATCGAGAAAAACAGCGAAGAAACCATCGCCCGCTTTGCCGATTACCGGAATTATATGAACTATGAGATCCTGATCAGCAACCAGATCCTGGACCGGGCAAAACTGTCCCGGCAGACCGGTTTTAATTCCGGGGCCGAAGTCCAGATCCCCTATCTGCTGATCTTGTCCTCCGCCCTGCTGCTGATTTATAACCAGCGCGTCAATTCCACACGGCTGGTATTCATCGACGAACCATTTGCCAAGATGGATCCGGGCAACGTGAAGCTGATGCTGAAATTCATGCGCGAACAGAGACTTCAGGTGATTTTCTGCTCCCCGGACAAGACGGAATCCATCGGAAACGAATGCGAAGTGATCCTTCCTGCGCTGCGCGTGCGGGCGGACAGCATGCAGCTGGGGATTGTGCAGTTTTATGAGGAGAACGGGTACGGCAGGTAAGGAGACAGGATGGACTACGAAGAAAAACTGCTGACGGCCCTGGTAGAGAAATACAGGGCGAGCAAAAAAGACAGGGGAACCAATGTGATCGCAAGGCGGACGAAACTGACCCCGTCTGGCCTCTACAAAAATTACAGCCAAAACGACGGCGATATGGAGCAGATCGAAGCGGTAAACCAGGCGATTTTAGCGTGCAGCCAAAAGGGATTTGTAACTTATGAAAAAGAAAAGTTCTGCAGCGAAATCCGCAGCGTTTATCTGATAGATGAAAAGATTGAAGAAATTGAAGGCTATCTGGAAAACCGATACGGATACGTTTCAAAACCTGCAAGACGCCGGAACCTGGAACGGCTTATCGCCGTATATGGAGGCCGTTCCCCGGCAGCGCAAAGGGAGTGTGAAAAGCTGCGCCAGGCCCTGGAAAAGAACCGGATTCCCTCCGGCGACGCGCAGACGGAAGACTTGCTTAAAGCGCTTGTCTTTATCGAAACGAATGAAAAAGAACTGTACCTGCGGGAAGCCTCTTCCCTGATCTTTGGCGATTCCAAATATCTGGAAGAAAAAATGCTGGGCCCAGTATGCAGGGCTCTGCGGGAATATCTGGGCCGGCCGGACAGCGAGACGGAACTGGAAGATGAAATCCTGACGGAATATCACATCCTAAGGGAAAAACAGAAGCTGTGCCTAAAAGGCGATGTGACGATGCGCATTTCGGGAAAAGAACTGGAACTGGGCGCATTCCCGGACGGTATTGAATTTTTCGCGGACGAACTGGGGCGGATCGAAGAGATCCGGCTGCGTACGCCTTTCTTTACGACGGTGGAAAATTATACTTCCTGGATGCGGTGCCGCAAAGGGGAAGAGACTTTTTTCTATCTGGGCGGCTATGCTACCCGTTCCCAGAGAGATTTTCTCAAAAAAGTATATTTTGATAACCCGTCGGCAGTCTATCGCCATTTTGGCGACATCGACGCCGGGGGCCTTTATATCCATGAACACCTGTGCCGCGTCACCGGCATCCCCTTCCGGCTGTACCGGATGTCTCGCGAACAGCTGGAAGATCCATACTTTCAGTCCTGCCTGCACCCGCTGACAGAGCAGGACCGCGTCCGCCTGCAGTCCCTGGAAAAGCAGGAAGCGTATCGGGAACTGGCAGGCTATATGTTGAAACGGGGCGTGAAGCTGGAGCAGGAAATCGTCAGCTGGTGGGAACAGCAAAAGGAGGAGTAGGGAAGAAAAGGGGGAAAATGGGATCGGGCACTATGGCATTTGGCGGCTGACTGCCAATGAGCAGAACCCTCAGTTCAGGGGATTTTATGAACATGTGGGAATTTGATATGGAAAACAACAATATGACAGGTCATTGGACTGGCATTTTCGCTGACAAAGGCGACGAAACAGAGATAGATTTTACGGAACAAGTGAAGGCGAAGAAATTATGGATGAAGCCATTTGTGAAGTTCTATCTGAGAAAGCAGCAGACACAGTTTGTTGCGGATATAAGAAAAGCATTATGAAGTACAAATGCCAAGCACATAATGATTGAGAATAATGTGGTATTTATCACAAGACACAGATTGATTTGACATATAACTCCAATCATATCGAGGGCAATCGTCTGACCCATGACCAGACCAGATATATTTTTGAAACCAATACCATTGGCGTAGAGAATGAAGTGCTCAATGTGGATGGTTTTAACCTGCTCTGGCACACGTTGGTAGAGCGCAACATGAGGAAAGAGGACTTGCGGATAGCCGCCGGTTGAATTGTGGCATTTTGGATGTGATAGAGTTGGAAAATGACGATAATACTGTTGAAAAAACACTCAACGAATCGTAGATAACCTTGTAAATGGAGCATCGGTTGTCAAATTCCTATGGATATGATATTTTGGCAACAAGGAGGTGCAAAGATGGACGCACATAAATTTGGGGCTTTTGTAGCCCAATGCCGCAAAGAAAGAAACATGACGCAGGCTGAGTTGGCTTCAAAAATACAAGTCACCGACAAGGCTATTAGTCGATGGGAACGAGGAGTTTCCCAAAGTTAAAGATACCACATCAATCCCACGCTGACTTTTGCTCAACCGATACAGCCGGAGGGCTGGATAACAAGAAAAGG
>CALWGP010000103.1 GCA_944380095.1 uncultured Lachnospiraceae bacterium
GGAGAATAACATGAAAAACAAGATCATGCTGATCACATATGCCGACAGCTTCGGCAAAAATTTAAAGGAATTAAAGTCCGTGCTGGACACTCATTTTTCCAGGGAGATCGGATCCATCCATATCCTGCCTTTTTTCCCCAGTTCCGGGGACAGGGGGTTTGCGCCCCTGACCTATGAAAAGGTGGATCCGGCTTTCGGAGACTGGGACGATATCCGGGCGCTGGCGGACCGCTATGAGCTGATGTTCGATTTTATGATCAACCATCTGTCCCGGCAGTCGGAACAGTTCCAGGATTTTATCCAGAAGCACGATGCGTCCCCCTACAAGGACATGTTCATCCGCTTCAAGGATTTCTGGCCCGGCGGCGCGCCCACCCAGGAACAGGTGGATATGCTCAACAAACGCAAAAACCATGCGCCCTGCGAACGGATCACCTTCGCGGACGGCACCCAGGAGGACATCTGGTGCACTTTCAGCGAAGAACAGATGGACCTGAACATGGAAAGCCCCATCACCTGGGAATTTGTGGAACGTTCCCTGCGCTGGCTGATGGACCACGGCGCTTCCATGGTGCGTCTGGACGCCTTTGCCTTCGCTACCAAAAAGCTGGGCACTTCCTGCTTTTTTGTGGAACCGGAAATGTGGGACTGCATGAAACGGGTGGCGGACGTGCTGGCGCAGAGAAACGTGCCCATGCTGCCGGAAATCCACGACCACTATAAGATCCAGCTGAAAATCGCTCAAAAAGGCTATCCGGTGTACGACTTCGCCCTTCCTGTACTGGTGCTGCACACCCTGTATACCGGAAACTGCAAACGGCTGAAACACTGGTTTTCCATTTGCCCGAAGGATCAGTACACCACCCTGGATACCCACGACGGCATCGGTACGGTGGACGTGGAAGACCTGCTGACGGAAGAAGAGCTGCAAAATGTCATCGACCAGACCGAACGGTATGGGGCCAACTTCAAGATGGACTATTCCGCCAAGGCGAAGGATAAGCCCGTGGTCTACCAGATCAACTGCACCTACTATTCCGCCCTGGGGGAGGACGACGACGCCTACCTTCTGGCACGGGCCATCCAGTTCTTCGCCCCCGGCGTACCCCAGGTCTACTACATGGGCCTTCTGGCTGGGGAAAACGATTACGAACTGATGAAAAAGACGGACTTCCCCAGAAACATCAGCCGCCACAATTATACGGTGGAGGAAATCGAAGAAGCGGTGCAAAAGCCTGTAGTGAAAAAGCTATGCAGGCTGATGCGGATCCGCAACGAATATCCTGCTTTCGACGGGGAGGTACAGGTGGCGGATCTGCCGGACGATACGCTGCAAATCACCAGGGAAAGCAACGGCTGCAGGGCGGTGCTTTGCGCGGACTTAAAGACAAAGCAGTTTACCATCCGCTGTGCGGACAGCGCTTTTGACTATGAATCCTGAACCAACCGGACTGATTTTTGACGTGCAGCGGGGCAGTATGCAGGACGGGCCGGGGATTCGGACCACCGTCTTTTTCAAGGGCTGCCCCCTGCGCTGCCTTTGGTGCCACAACCCGGAATCCCACCGGGCGCAGCCGGAAACCGGGGTGGACGAAAAGGGCCGCAGGGTGCGCTACGGGGAGGTAATTTCGGCAGGAAAGCTGCTTAAGCAGATGGAAGAGGACCGGGTGTTTTACGAAGTTTCCGGGGGAGGGGTCACCCTTTCCGGCGGGGAACCTTTTTTCCAGCCGGAATTTCTGCTGGCCCTGTGCCGGGGACTGAAGGAACGGGGCATTTGTGTGTGCGTGGAAACCAGCGGCTATGTAAAACCGCAGATCCTGCGCCGGACGCTGCCCTGGGTGGATTTATTTTTATTTGACTACAAGGAAACGGGACGGGAACGGTTTGTCCGGGAAACCGGCGTTTTCCCGGAACCGATCCTGGACAATCTGGCCCTGCTTGACAGCGCGGGAAAACGGATCTGGCTGCGCTGCCCCATTGTGCCGGGGTATCAGGACAGGGAAGAACATTTCCGGCGCATCGCTGCCCTCTCCCGGCAGTATACCTGCATCGAGCGGGTGGAGATCCTGCCTTTTCATTCCCTGGGCAGGCACAAATACCGGCAGCTTAACCGGCCGGATCCTACAAAACAGACGCCGGTGCCGACCCAGGAAGAGACGGAAGGATGGAAAGAGCGGCTGCGCGCTTTGGGATGCAGACATCTGCAGGAATAGCGAAAGGAAAGGACTTATGCTGGAACTGGAATTTACGGAAACTTACCGGAAATGGGAAAACGGGCCTGTGCCCGTGCGGGAGCTGGAATGCCTGAAAGTCCAGTTTCCTGCCATTTTACAGCCGGTGCGGGATACGGATCTTGTGGCGGGCATCGCCGCATACGGCGCTGTGGGATTTTCCCCCAAAGACGACGAGGAGTTTGCCTGGTATATGCGTCCGAAAGCCATGGAAGAACGGATCCGGGAAAATCCCGGCCAAAGAGAGCGGCTGGAAGAAGCCAGGGATTACTGGGAAGGAAGAAAACTCAAGGCAGCTACCCGCGCTTCCTATTCTGCGATGGTGGCCCGGCGGCTGCCTTCCGACGATCTGGACGACGTATATCCCGCCTATCCCCTCTATCGGATGACCGGCTGTATTGTGGATTATCATAAGCTTCTGGATTTGGGGCTTCCTGGCCTGCTGGCGGAAAGCCAAAGGCGGCTGGAGGCAGAAAGGGAGGAAGGAAAGCGGCTTTTTTATGAAGGCCAGATCGGGGCCGTGAAACTGCTCAACGACTGTCTTTTGTTTTATGAAGCGGACTGTCTAAAACAGGCAAAGGGGGCAGGAAAAGAGCGGGCCGTGCAGCTGGAGGAAATGGCCAAAAACCTGCGTTTTCTCACCGGACACGCCCCGGAAACCTTCTGGCAGGCGATACAGCTGGCCTGGCTGTATTCCATTGTGGCCCATACCTTAGACTATGGGCGGATGGACGACTATCTGGGGCCTTTCCTGAAACGGGACCTTCGGGAAGGCCGGATCGACCTGTCTTTTGCGCAGCAGATTGTGGACAGCATCTGGCTGCTCATCGCGGACAAAAAGACCACCGTCCACGGCAGGGTGGTGATCGGCGGGATGGGACGAAGGGACGAAGAGGCGGCGAATATGTGATTGGGGCAAAGAGCTTCGGCTCGCCAAACGGGGTGATCAACCTGGCCCGGGTGCTGGAGCTGACTTTGCAGGAAGGGGAATGGGCGGATTTTGAAGCCTTTTACCGGGACTATCTGGAAAAAATACGCTGGTATGTGCAAGCCCTGGCAGCCCAGGAAGCGCAGGAATACGAGGTAGCGGGAAAAGCGGCGGACTTTCTTTTGCTAAGCCTTTTGTACGACGACTGCACCGCCCGGGGGAAAGGGCTGTTTTCCGGCGGGATCCGCTACCTGGGCGGCACGCTGGAATGCTACGGCAACATTACCGCTTCCGACAGTCTGACCGCCTTAAAAAAGAGGGTGTTTGACGAAGGCAGCATTTCCCTGGAAGAACTGCGTAAGGCCCTCCAAAGGGATTTTGAAGGAAAGGAAGGGATCCGCAGCCGGCTTCTGGACGCGCCCAAGTTTGGAAACCACGATCCGGAGGCGGACGCAATGGCACAGCGGCTTCATGGGGATCTTTGCAGGATGATCGCCGGGGAAGCGGAAAAAAACGGCCTGTATACCTATCTGCCGGTGCTCATTAACAACGATCACAACGTGCGCTTCGGGAAAACCACCGGGGCCACGCCGGACGGAAGGCAGGCGGGCAGGCCTTTGACCAACGGCAACAGCCCTTCGGACGGGGCGGACAAAAAGGGGCTGACGGCCCTGCTGTTGTCCATGGCCTGTATGGACAACCGGCTCACCGCCGGAATGGTGCAAAACGTCAAACTGGGAAAGAACCTTTTTGCTTCAAAAGAAATGCAAGAAAAGACGGAAGGGCTCATCGAAGCTTATTTTCGGGCAGGCGGCAGCCAGCTGATGATCACGGTGGTATCCGCAAAGGAATTAAGGGACGCCCAGCTGCATCCGGAAAAGTATCAGAACCTCTTTGTCCGGGTGGGCGGTTACAGCGGCAGGTTTATCAGCCTGCCCAAAGCGGTGCAGGAAGACATTATCGGGAGGACATTGTATGAGTAGGGAATATGTGATCGAAGGGGGCGGACTGGCCCAGCTCATTTTGGCGGACCGCCTGCGAAGCGAAGGAAACGAGGTGCTTCTCCTTGTGCCGGAAACCTATCTGGGCAGGGAAATCTGTTCGCCGGGACGCTACCTTCTGACCGGGCAGGACCTGCCTTTGACAGGATCGCAGGAAGAAAAAATCTGGAAGGAATGGACGCCTTTTGAAGTATGGCAGGAGCCGGGACAGCTCCATCCGGACCGGTTCAAGCGCCGTCTGGAAGACTGGTGCGGCCAAAAGGGCATCCGGTATTTTTACCAGGTAAAACTTTTGTCCGTAAAAAGGACGAAGGAAAAAGGGGACGGGGGCTCCATAAAGCCCCTGCGGATCGAGGGCTGCGCCAAATGCGGACGTCCCGTCTTTTTTGCGGACGCTTTCGTGCCTGCCGCACCGGACAGGGAAGAACGCAATACCGCAGCGCTCCCCCTGACGCAGGAAACGGAAGGAAACTTTAGGGCAAGGATTTTGTATGTGGAGGTAAAGAAGGAAGAGGAAGGCACAACAGGCTCCTTTCTGGAACGGGCGGCAAAGGCCGCCATGGAAGCCTATGCAAAGTGCAGAAGGGAAAATCCCTCCCTGCGGCCCGGGCGGTTTGCCGGGGACGGCTTTGACCGTTTTTGCCCCTTATGGGAAACCGTAAAAAAGGAACTTTCCGCTTTGGAAAAGCTGTCTGTCCCGGAAACAGGAGCAGCAGACATCTGCTGGGAGATCCCTGTGCTGCCGGAAAAACAGTACGACCTGATCGTGGCCGGAGGGGGGACATCCGGGGCCCTGGCTGCCCTTTTTGGGGCAAAAAACGGCTGCCGCGTCCTTTTGCTGGAAGAAAACGAACTGCTGGGCGGAACGGGCACCATCGGGGGCGTCAGTTCCTACTGGTTTGGCAACCGGTTTGAGGATGTAGCGCAGATCGACCGGCTGACCGCAGAGCGGGAGGACGAATACAGCGTTCCCCATTCCGCCGGGATCTGGAGCCCCTATGACAATTTCCACGCCGGGATCAAGGCCTGGATGCTGGAAGAATTAAACCGGGCCGCCGGGGTGACGATCTGCAAAAACGCCATGGTCTGCGGGGTGAAACAGGCCAAAGACGGCAGCGTCTGCGGCGTAAAGGCCCGCACAAAGGACGGCCTTTTGCAGGCATCCGCCCCCTATGTGATCGACGCGACCGGGGACGGGGACCTGGCGGTGATGGCGGGGGCGGATTATACCTACGGGTCAAAGCGGGATATTGTGACCTACTGGGCTTCCCTGGCCCAGTATCAGACGCCGGACACCTACCGGAACAACTTTTCCTCCACCGTGGTGCTGGACGACCTGCAAAGTTTTACGGATTTTATCCGCCTGGGAAGGCGCAGGGGGGAAGCTACCTATGATCACGGCACTTATGTGGCCGTGCGGGAATCCCGGCACATCCGGGGAACAAAAACGGTAACCTTAAAAGACGTGGTCGGTTTCCGGCAGTGGGAGGACGGAATCTATACCTGTTACTCCAACTATGATCCCAAAGGAAAGCTCTCTGCGGATATGGTTTACGCAGGGGTGCTGCCGCCCCAGAACTGCGTCCAGATCCCCCTGGGGGCCTGCCTGCCGGTGGACCGGGAGGGAAAGCAGATTTTCGGCCTGCTGGTGGCGGGGAAAGCCATTTCCTGTACCCGGGGGGCTTTCCCGGGCATCCGGATGCAGGCGGACCTGATGCATCAGGGCGCGGTGCTGGGCCTGCTGGCAGCCGAAGCGGCAAAAGCGGGAAAACGGGTGGACGAGCTTCCCATGCAACAGTGCCGCTGCCGGATCACGGAATACACAGGGGATCCGCTGACTTTGCCGGCGCAGCGGACGGACCTGCGGGAAGCGACCCGAAACGTGCTAAAGCTTAGAACCCACTGGATCGATATGGAGTTTAACGGGGTGGAAACCAAAGAGAGCGGAAGCCTGGCGCTGATGTGCGCATCAAAGGAAGAAGCCCTGCCTGTGCTGGAAGAGCGTTATCGTCAGCTTGACAGGCAGACGGACGACGCACAGCGGCAGAAAGCCGCCCTGGCGGTCTACCTGCTTTGGCACGGCAGCGATCTGGGAACGGACGCCCTGCTTTTTGCCATGAAAGAGGAACTGGCGGCCTGCGACGGCCTGCCGGAACGCACCGGCCCTTCCACCTGCGCCCAGCTTTTGCCGGACCACGGGGTAATGACGGAATTTACTTACCGGCTAAACGCCCTGGCCTGGTCGAAGAAAAAGGAGATCCTGCCGGTCTTTGCAACAGTGCTGGAACGGATTTTGCGGGCGGACCGGGATTACAGGAAAATCGATAAGGGAATTTATCATTATGTGGAGGCATTTGCCTATGCGGCGGAGCGCACCGGCTTTGCAGAGTTTGCGCCCTGGCTTTCGGCGCTGATGGAACTGCCCGAGCTTACGGCCGCATGGGACCATCCGCTGGACAGCGATATCCTGACGGAACGGCTGCTGATTCTTCGGCTGATCCTCTGCCGGGCCCTTGCCCGGATTGCGCCCGGGGAAGGAATGCCCGCCCTTTTGGAGGCGGCAGGGTGTCAAAACCGCACCATCGCCCTGTCGGCGCAAAAAGAGCTGGCCGCAATCAGGGCCGGGCAGCTTGCTGTGGACGGGAAGGAATGGTAAGATAGACGAAAGGATGAAGGGGGAAGGAAAGAGCAGATGAGGAAAGAAAGGGAACAGGTATTTTGGCGGACCATGGGATTTATCGCCCCTTATAAGTGGTTGTTTTCTGCCCGGATCGCCCTGACGGTTTTAAACGCCGTCATGGGTCTGGTGGCAAGCTATGGCAGCTCCCTGGTGATCCGGGCCGCCCAGGAAAGAAGCGTCCCCTGGCTGTGGAAGGGGACGGCTGTGCTGGCGGCCAGCCTGATCGTGGAAGCCCTTTCCGTGGTTTCCGGCGCCATCCTGATGTCCAGGGTGAGCTTCGGAAGCCTGAAGGATATCCGCAACCAGATCGTGTCCCGGCTGATGAAAGCGCCGGTTTCCTTTTTCGCGGCCAGCCATACGGGGGATATTTCTTCCCGGATGACCAGCGACGTATCCGTGCTGCAGCAGTTTATCAGCGGAAAGCTTACGGTGTATCTGTATTATCCGGTGCGGTTTTTGGCGGCCATTTGCTTTATGCTGCCCATTTCCGTAAAGCTCACCGCAGCCTGCTGCGCAGCGATCCCTTTTTCCGTATATTTCCCCCGTTTCCTGCTGGCCCGCATTGAAAGCAGGGCGGCCAGCCTGCAGCAGGGACTGGGGGAGGTCAACGTGGAGATCCAGGAAGCCATGGCGGGCGCCATGGTGACCAAAATTTTCGGCGGGCAAAAACAGCGGGAAGAACGGTTTGAACAAAAAAACCAAAAGGCGCTGGAAGACAGCAAAAAACTGACCGGGCTGCATGCCTGGATGGGGGCGG
>CALWGP010000104.1 GCA_944380095.1 uncultured Lachnospiraceae bacterium
GTAAACAAATCTGACCGGGAAGTCTTGTCCTGTTCTTCGCATTGGCTTTTCAATCCTGTCTTATTATATCTCAAAACAGGACGATGTCAATACAAAAGTAGCGTATTATCGCGCTGATATTATAAAGTGCGGGCGTTTCTATAAAAAGTTCGTACGCGAACTTTTATTCTGACTATTTACAATAATTTTAGAATGCACTAAACTGGATTTGAGGGGAATTATCCGTGGCACATCCGCGGATTCGAACGATAAAAACGGAAAACGGAGGGAAAAATGGAGGAGCGAAACCGGATCATTCAAAGCCTGCATGACAGGAAATCCGTCCGTGTATTTGAAGACAGGCGGATTGGGGAAGAAGAAAAGCGGGCGATTCTGGAAGCGGCCATGCAGGCGCCTACGGCAGGAAACCAGCAGCTGTATACCATACTGGATATCACCGACGCAGGCCTCAAACAACGGCTGTCTGTGACCTGCGACAACCAGCCCTTTATTGCGCAGGCCCCCATGGTGCTGGTTTTCTGCGCGGACGTACAGAAGTGGTACGACCTGTTTATAGAAGGCGGGGCCGATCCGCGCAGGCCGGGGCCGGGGGATTTGATGCTGGCGGTGTCCGATGCCTGCATTGCCGCGCAGAATGCGGTGACCGCGGCCTGGAGCCTGGGAATCGGTTCCTGCTATATCGGGGATATTATGGAACGCTGTGAAGAACACAGGCAGATGCTGAACCTGCCGCCCTATGTTTTCCCGGCAGCCATGCTGGTTTTCGGTTATCCCGTGCAGCAGCAGAAGGACAGGAAGAAGCCGGAGCGCTGCCGGCTTGAGGATATTGTGCAGGAAAACCGCTATGAGAGAAAAGATGGGAAACAGCTTCGGGAAATGTTTCGGAAAGACTGGGAAAACGCAGGGTTTGAACAGTGGTGCACCCGGTTTTGCCAAAGAAAATATAACTCTGATTTTTCCCGCGAGATGAGCCGTTCCGCCGCCCTTTACCTTCGCGAATTTTCCGGTGAAAATTCTTGACAAAAACAGGGAGGGGCGTTAGGATATAGTTCGTGTCCTAACAATTTTTTCGGGAGGAATCGGAGGAGCAAGGGTGCAAATGAAACTCGACTGCGGGGGATGGATCGTTATACTGGCACATAAGGTGAAAAAGCGTTTGAACGAGACCACGTCCGGCTTCGGGGTGACCGGGGTGCAGAGCAGGATCCTGGGCTACATACTGGAGCACTGCAGGAAAGGGCCCGTTTTCCAGAAAGATGTGGAGGATGCTTTCGGACTGAGCCGCTCCACCGCCACGGGAATTTTGCAGCTGATGGAAAAAAACGAACTTCTCACCCGGGAGAGCGTCCCCTGGGACGCCCGTCTTAAGAGCCTTGTTCCCACGGAAAAAGGCGCCCAGGTAGATGCGGCGGTAAAGAAGGGGATCCAGGAGATGGAAGCGGAGCTGATAGAGGGGATTTCCCCGGGACAGCGGCAGGTCTTTCTGGAGGTCGCGGCAAAGATTTCCGAAAACCTGGACCGGCACTGGAACGGGCGCGGGTGAGAACTGCCTGACTGTAAACCAAAAATTGTTGGAAAATAACAAAAGAAAGAAATGGTCTTTTTTAAGACCGGAAAGGGAGGAATTTACCGATGCTGAGAGTTTTGGCCGGAAGTATCCGAGAATACAAAAAGCCGTCTCTGCTGTCCCCGCTCCTTGTGACGGGGGAAGTGGTGCTGGAATGTATTATCCCGTTTCTGACGGCGAACCTGGTCAATGAAATCAAGGGCGGATGCGAGCTGAGCGAAATCGCAAAGTATGGTCTGATCCTTGTGGTGATGGCGGCCCTGTCCCTGACGTTCGGGGCGCTGGCGGGTTCTGCCTGCGCGACGGCCAGCTGCGGATTTGCGCGAAACTTAAGGAAGGATATGTTCTATAAAATACAGGAATATTCCTTCGAAAACATTGACAAGTTTTCAGTATCCAGCCTGGTGACCCGTCTGACGACGGACGTGACCAACGTACAGAACGCCTATATGATGATTGTCAGGACCGCGATCCGCTGTCCGCTGATGCTCATCTTTTCCTTTATTATGGCGTTTGTAATGGGCGGCCGGGTCGCGCTGATCTTTCTGGTTGTGATCCCGATTTTGGGGATCGGTCTGATTTTCGTTATCCGCAAGACGATGCCGCTGTTTCGGCGGGTGTTTAAAAAGTACGATGCCTTAAACAGCTCCATCCAGGAGAACATCCGCGGAATGCGCGTGGTAAAATCCTATGTCCGGGAGGACTTTGAAAAGCAGAAGTTCGGCCGGGCGGCTGAGGACGTGAAGAACGACTTTACGAAAGCGGAGAGGATTCTGGCGTTCAACAACCCGCTGATGCAGTTCTGCCTGTATGTGGTTATGATTTTCGTCATGTCCTTTGGTTCCTATACGGTAATCACTTCCAGAGGACTGGATCTGGACGTGGGCCAGATGTCTTCCATGCTCACCTACAGCTTCCAGGTGCTCTCCAGCCTGATGATGCTCTCCATGGTGTTTGTGATGATCACCATGGCAAACGAATCCGCACAGCGTATTACGGAAGTGCTGACGGAAAAGAGCACCCTGGCTGATCCGGAAAATCCCGTGATGGAAGTAAAGGACGGTTCCATCGATTTTGAAGACGTAAGCTTTAAATATTCCCAGACAGCGGAACGGATGGCGCTTTCCGGGATCAACCTGCATATCCGCTCCGGGGAGACCATCGGCATCATCGGCGGGACGGGATCTTCCAAGTCCACGCTGATCCAGCTGATTTCCAGACTTTATGACGCCACGGAAGGAACCGTCAAAGTCGGCGGCCTGGACGTAAAGAAATATGATCTGGAAACGCTGCGCAACCAGGTTTCCGTCGTCCTTCAGAAAAACGTCCTGTTTTCCGGGACGATCAAGGAAAACCTGCGCTGGGGCAATCAGAACGCCACGGACGAGGAGATGGTGGAGGCCTGCAAACTGGCGCAGGCAGACGAGTTTATCAGCCAGTTCCCCGGCGGCTATGATACTTACATCGAACAGGGCGGTTCCAACGTTTCCGGCGGCCAGAAACAGAGACTCTGTATTGCCAGGGCCCTTTTGAAAAAGCCCAAAATCCTCATTCTGGACGACTCCACCAGCGCGGTGGATACCAGGACGGATGCCCTGATCCGTCAGGCATTTAAGCAGTTCATTCCGGAAACGACCAAAATTATTATCGCCCAGCGTACGGCTTCCGTCCAGGATGCGGACCGGATTGTGGTCATGGACGGCGGCAGGATCAACGCGGTGGGAACCCATGAGGAACTGCTTGCAGGCAACGAGATTTACCGTGAGGTATATACTTCTCAGAATAAGGGAGGTGACAGTGATGGCGAATAAGAGAGGACCTGCTCCGATGATGTCCAAAGGAGTGCTGCTTCGTCTGATCAAGACGCTGTTCGGATTTTATCCGGTGCTCCTGCCCATAGTAATTGTCTGTATTTTGTGCAGCGCCATTGTCGGCGCCCTGCCGTCCGCTTTCATGCAGAATGTAATTGCGGCGGTGGAAGAAAGCTGGCAGAGCGGGGACTGGTCCGCGGTGTCCGGCAGGATTATGCGGCTGGTGATTACGCTGGTCATCCTGTATGTATTAAGCTTGATTGCCGCTGTTTTATGGACTCAGCTGATGGCTGTGATCACCCAGGGTTCCCTTGCGAAAATGCGGGAAAAGATGTTCAACGGCATGCAGGATCTGCCGATCAAGTATTTTGATACGCACAATCACGGCGACGTGATGAGCTATTATACCAACGATATCGACACCCTGCGCCAGATGATTTCCCAAAGCTTCCCGCAGCTTTTGATTTCGGGCGTGACAGTCTGCACGGTATTTTTCATCATGCTCTACTACAGCTTCTGGCTGACGCTCCTGGTAGTCTGCGGCGTAATCTTTATGATCGTGGTAACCAAAAAGGTGGGCGGCGGCGCATCGAAGTTTTTCATCCGCCAGCAGATCGCCCTGGGCAAAACGGAAGGCTTCGTGGAAGAAATGATGAACGGCCAGAAAGTGGTCAAGGTTTTCTGCCACGAACAGGAAGCAAAAGAGGATTTTGACAGGATCAATGACGCGCTGTTTTCCGATTCCGAGCAGGCCAACCGCTATGCCAATATGCTTATGCCGATCCTGAACAACATCGGCAACGTGCTGTATGTGGTGGTTGCCCTGGTGAGCGGCATCCTGTTCTTAAGCGGGGCGCCCAATGTCAGCATTTCCGGATTAAGCTTCAGCATCAGCATTATCGTGCCGTTTTTGAATATGACCAAGCAGTTCTCCGGCAATGTCAGCCAGGTATCCATGCAGCTGAACGCGGTAATCATGGGTCTTGCGGGCGCACAGCGTCTCTTTGCGCTGATTGATGAAAAGCCGGAAGTGGACGACGGCTATGTGACGCTGGTAAACGTCCGGGAATCCCTGGACGGGACTTTGCAGGAGTGCGATCAGCGGACCAACGTGTGGGCATGGAAGCATCCCCACGGGGACGGCACCCTTACCTATACAAAACTGGCCGGGGACGTTCGGCTTTTCAACGTGGATTTTGCCTATGAGGAAGGCAAAACCGTGCTGCATGACGTGACGCTGTACGCAAAACCGGGACAGAAGGTCGCTTTCGTAGGTTCCACGGGCGCCGGGAAGACGACCATCACAAACCTGATCAACCGGTTTTATGATATTGCAGACGGTAAGATCCGTTACGACGGGATCAACATCAATAAGATCAAGAAAGCGGACCTGCGCCGAAGCCTGGGCGTGGTGCTGCAGGAAACGAATCTTTTCACCGGCACGGTGATGGAAAATATCCGGTACGGACGTCTGGACGCCACGGACGGCGAGTGTATGGCGGCGGCGAAGCTGGCAGGCGCCCACGATTTTATCACCCGCCTGCCCCAGGGGTATGATACGCCGCTTTCCGGAAACGGCGCGAACCTGTCCCAGGGACAAAGACAGCTTTTGGCCATCGCCAGGGCGGCGGTAGCCGATCCCCCGGTTATGATCATGGACGAAGCGACCAGCTCCATCGATACCAGGACGGAGGCGATCGTACAGCGCGGTATGGACGCCCTGATGATGGGACGTACGGTATTTGTCATTGCACACCGTCTCAGCACGGTCAAGAATGCCGATGCTATCATGGTGCTGGATCACGGGCGCATCATTGAACGGGGCACCCACGACGAGCTGCTGAAGCTGAAAGGGACTTATTATCAGCTGTATACCGGCGCGCTGGAACTGGATTAACAGATCATTTTTTAAAAAGGGAAAGTATAGCAGAGAAAGAACAAATGTTCTGAATCTGCTATACTTTTTTCTTTATCCGTGATATAATTTGCCTGCGGGAGGCAGCAAATGCCATGTGGCAGAAACGCCAGAGAAGCTATGGATGCAGAAAGTTTATTTGACTATTTCCTGAAAAATGATAAATAAATATAAAACAGGCAAAGAGGTGGGGATGAATGCAGGAATCGAATTTGTTAATGTACACTACAGAAGATGGTTTAACAAAGATCGAGGCGACTTTTGTAAATGATACAGTCTGGCTTTCGATAGAACAGATGGCAGAATTGTTTCAAAGAGACAGAAGTGTTATTGGAAAGCATATACGTAATATTTTCAAAGAAGGAGAATTGAAAAAGGAATCAGTATGGGCAAAATTTGCCCATACTGCTGATGATGGAAAAACCTATCAGGTGGATTACTATAGATGATTATTTGAAAATGACAAGAAGAGATATCCTTAAGACGAAAGGGACTGTTACACATAAGCAGGCACTTGAAAAAGCGCATGAAGAATACGAGAAATATAAGAAAAGAGAGGAAAGTAGGCTATCCCCGGTAGAACAACATTTCTTTGATAGTATAAATGAGTTAGAGGGGCTAGAAGAAGATATAAAATAAGATTTAAACTGCCGAGGAAAACTCGGCAGTTCAGAAATAGCAGAGTTATTGGAACTGGAATTTGGGAAATGATGTTTCCCTAATTGATCGCTTTTTTGAAACTGAAAAGCTGATTTGTGTAAAGAAACAACCGGGAACAAGGACATATATTGACCAGGGATGCAGGGAGGATTACGGAAGCTTTTGGGCGGCAATCTTTGCAATGAAACATTCTAAGAAGATCAGCGAGAATTTAGAGGAATGTTTCTGGTATAATGGGGATAAGAAAGAAAATTTGATTACAGATTTTTCAGACATTCGAAAAATTAGAATAACTGATGCGAAAAGTGGGGAGGGATTGCGAGAATGAAGAGTGATAAAAATGTACTGATCCTATATCATGGAAGCCCGAATAAAGAGATTCGACCAACATATGGTCTGGGAAATACGCCAGAGAATCTATGTATGCATTGATTAACTCTGAAAAGAACAAAATTGAAAATATGTTCAGTAAACTGCTGTGAGAGGTAAGACAATGGAAGTATTTAGTAAAGCGTATTTGGATGAAGTGGTTGAAAATCAGGGGAAACTGTTTGAATATGCACAGGATCACTGCCCGGGTATGGATATAGAAGATTTTATCGATCATTATATGAAGAGCCGGACAAGATCCCTGATAGACGAGGGACAGGCGTATGTCTCTACTATTGAGGGGCTAAAATCCTACCGAGTGTCTAATCGTCGTTATAGAAATCGCCGGATAGGTGATTTTTTGAAAGAACTTCATTTGACTGAGGGAAGAAATACCGGATTTAAGAAAATATTGGATGCATTAGAAACGAATGGTTCGCCTAAACCTGAATTTGAGACGGATGAGGCACATAGCTATTTTATTTCAAGATTATTTATACATGAAGGGTTCTTGAAAGAAAATCAGGTAACCGGAAATGTGCCGTTAAGCAAACCAATATCTGATAATGAACAGAAATCTGTAGATAGAATGCTTCATATATTTAAAAGTAATCTTTCAGATAAAGAAAAAGAGAAAATGCTACCAATTATAGATTATTTGAAAGTGAATGATACAATAGAACCGCAAATGGCTAGAAAACTAACTGGAAAATCAAAAACTACGGTGTTCAGATATTTACAGCGGCTTATGGAATTGGATATTATAAAAAGCGAAGGCGATTCTGTATCTACGATTTATCGAAGAAAATAAATAATTTTTGGAACGCTTTTTGGAACGCTTTTTGGAACGCTTTTGGAACATTGAGGATAGTAAAACAGAAGATATTCTAAAATAGAATATTCATGTCAATACTTTGTATCACGTTACGACTAATAAAGTCACAAAGGAGCACCCTTCGGGTATACCATTATGCCCTGAAAAGATGGGCAAAGCTAAGGAGAAGATTTCGCTATGGATAAATTCGTTTTAAAGGCCCCGTATCAGCCAACAGGCGACCAGCCTCAGGCGATCGAGGCGCTTGTAAAAGGGTTCCGGGAAGGCAATCAATGCCAGACTTTACTGGGGGTTACGGGTTCCGG
>CALWGP010000105.1 GCA_944380095.1 uncultured Lachnospiraceae bacterium
GAGTGGGAGGCGCTGCGCTGACCGGGGGAAGGAGGAATGGGCGATGGCATTTAGGATTCAGACGGTTCAGATGGAAAACTATGGGAGTATTCCTCTGTTTAAGTGTTCTGATTTTTCTGATATTAACCTTATCATTGGAGAAAATGCCACAGGAAAAACTTTTTTGTTAAAGGCTTTGTATTCTGCGGTTCGCTCTATGGAGGACTATAAGCGCGGAGATGATGTTCGTACGATGAGCGACATTCTGTCAGAAAAGCTCCGCTGGACTTTCCAGGTGGATAAATTGGGAGATCTTGTAAGCCGGTCTGCAGGTGACCCTTTGAGATTTAAAATTGAAACGGTTCATAAGGAAATTAACTTAGAATATCAATTTTCTCAGAGTGCAAATACAAAGGTGAGCAATGTGATTACGCCGGAGGCGCAAAAAGAAGGCAATTCCGTTTTTATTCCTGCCAAGGAAGTGCTTTCGCTTTTTTCGGTTATCTTCAAGTCACGGGAAGTCGATAAATCTTTCGGATTTGACGATACGTATTATGATTTGGTTAAAGCCCTTCGGATTGCACCTTCAAAAGGAAAAAACTACTCTGTCTTCGCAAAAGCGAGAAAAGAGCTGAGGGCTGTGATCAATGGTAAGGTAGACTATGAGGAAAATAGCGGAAAATGGTATTACAAAAACGAAGTCGGACAAAAGTTTTCCATCGGGGCAACAGCAGAAGGGGTAAAGAAAATTTCCATTATGGACCGCTTGCTGGCGAATGGATATATCAATAAAGAATCTGTGCTGTTTATAGATGAGTTAGAATCCGCGCTGCATCCCAATGCGATTTGCGACTTCCTTGATATGATTTCCTACATTTCGCAGGAGATGGGAATACAGGTATTTATTTCTACTCATTCGTATTTTGTAATTAAAAAGCTACATTTGATTGCACTGCAGCATCCCGGTAAAGTTACCTGTATTTCCTTTGGAAAAAGCGCTGAGCCCAAGATATGCAATCTCAGTGAGGGAATGCCGGAGAATTCCATTATTCAGACATCCGTAGAACTTTACAGACAGGAAGTCGCAGAGGAACTGTAATGAGAATCATTATTGAAGAATCGGGAATGAGGTTTGGGGAATATGAAGACGACCAGATTTTTGAAATTGAGAAGAGCGCACAATATACAAAAAATTTACGCCAAAATGGAATAAAATGTTGTGAATTCATTTTGCAGAGGGGTAAAAAATTATATTTCATAGAAGCAAAATCATCGTGCCCGCGACAG
Source organism: uncultured Lachnospiraceae bacterium (assembly GCA_944380095.1). Classification (GTDB taxonomy): domain Bacteria; phylum Bacillota; class Clostridia; order Lachnospirales; family Lachnospiraceae; genus Gallintestinimicrobium. The sequence goes on from CALWGP010000105.1 coordinate 1,267, forward strand.
ATTGCTGGAAGCATACCGACAGGTGAAAAGGAGCGGAAACTTCTGGCATATCAAAAATTCGTGCAGGAAATCGTGTCAAAAATGCGACATACCCTTCTGCTATATGGAAACATCCTTTTGAAGAGATATTCGCAGGAGGGAATACCAGCCAATTTGGCGAATGCAGATCTATCTGACACAATTATTCATTTGATTCTGGTTATCAATCCGCAGAATGGGATTTGGAAACCGGAGCCGGAATTACAGGATGATCTGCGTCAGCACTTGAAAGAAGAAATAAAAATCTGGAAAATCAAATCTCTGCTGGTGATCAACGCACAAACCGCCAGGGAGAAACATTTTATTATCTGAGAAAGAAAAGAGGCTGTGAAAAATGACTTCTCATTTTTCACAGCCTTATTGTGTGCTCATTCCTCCAAAAGCATATATTCCAGGAACTTTACGGCGGTTTCCGGATGCTCTGCGTTGATGACGACGGTAAACCAGGAAGGGACCTCGTGGGACAGGAAGAAGGAAGAATCCCGCACATCCACCGCAATGGGAATCTCACCTTTGCCGTCTTCCGGGATGTCCCGGTAGAGGACCTTGTCCTCGGCCTCAAACTGCGCCAGCAGTTCTTCGGGAAGGACTTCGGACAGATCCGCATAATATCCTTCGTCCGCAGTCTGCTCCAGATAGCTGTCGTCCGCCAGGATGACGTCCAGGGCGCGGGCGGAAATCATGGCCATCACTTTCTGGATATTCACGGCAGTGTATTCGTCGCCGCCGTCGTAGTCGATATAAATGCCGGTATCAAAGACCGCCTCGTACTCCTTGGGATCAATCCCGGCCCAGGTCACAAACCCGGCGGCCTCCTGTTCGCTGTCGAAGTCTTCGGCCGTCACCATATTGACGAAGGCGGCCTCCATGGCGATGGCCTTTTTGGTAACGATATTGTAAATGAGGTCGCTTCCGAAAATCACCACAAGAAGGACAATCAGGGCGGGCACCTTGTAATATTCCCAGAAATAGGCGAGCTTTTCTTTGGGGCTTTTGCCCTTTAGCTTCTGACGCTGCTCCCTGATCTCATCGCTTACAGAATTTCCTGCGGCCATAATCCGTCTACCTCCAAAAGTCAGTTATCTTTATAAAGTCAGTTTTCTTTATTCAGTAAGTATGATATACGTTTGCACGGACAAAGTCAATGAAAGACCATTTTTGAATCGTGAAAATTTTATGAACAAGGAAGGCCTCCGCCTTGAAAAAGAAGCGTCTATGTAATATGATAGTAAAGAGGGTTCCGGCCGGGCCGGGGCCAATTACAAAAAAAGGTGGTACGCATCATGAACGAAAGCTATGTGGAATGTCTGGTGGCCCGCAGGCCGTCCGGCGGGATGAAGGCTTTGAAAGTAGCCCTCATCGTGCTGACGGTGATTGGGGTCCTGCTGGGGATGATTGCCTTCCCGCTTCTGATCGTGGCGGCGGCGGCAGCGGTAGGCGCTTATTTTGCTTCCCTGTATTCCAGTCTGGAGTACGAGTATCTCTATGTGGATAAGGAGATCTCCGTGGACAAGATTCTGAACAAGTCCAAACGCAAGAAGGCGGAGAAATTCGAGATGGACCGGGTGGAGATTTTTGCCCCTGTCAATTCCTGGCATCTGGACAATTATAAAAACCGTCAGTTCAAGACGACGGATTACAGCAGCGGCGTGGCAGGGCAGCCGGACCGGCGCTATGCCATGATTTACAACGGCGAGAGGAAGATCCTTTTTGAGCCCAACGAGGAAATGGTGAAGGCCATGCAGGCTGTCGCTCCCAGAAAAGTATTTTTGGATTGACAGACGCAGCTTCATCTGCTACACTGTGTTAATCATAAACTGTCAGTAACCTTTACTGGCAGTTTTCGTATACTTTTATCCATCGCCCTTTCGGGCGGCGCAGCGAGTTTACAGGAGAGAAAACAGGAGGAGAGACGATGGGTCAGATTATTGGCGAAGGCATTACGTTTGACGATGTGCTGCTGGTTCCGGCATATTCTCAGGTAATCCCCAACCAGGTGGACGTGACGACCTGGCTGACAAAGAAGATCAAGTTGAACATTCCCCTTATGAGCGCGGGGATGGACACCGTTACCGAGCACAGGATGGCGATTGCCATGGCGCGGCAGGGCGGTATCGGCATTATTCACAAGAACATGTCCATCGAAGAGCAGGCAGACGAGGTGGACAAGGTAAAGCGTTCCGAGAACGGCGTTATCACAGATCCTTTTTCTTTATCCCCGGAACATACCCTGGCAGACGCCAATGAGCTGATGGCTAAGTTCCGCATTTCCGGCGTGCCCATTACAGAAGGCAAGAAGCTGGTAGGCATCATTACCAACCGCGACTTAAAGTTCGAGACAGATTTCACCAAGAAGATCAAAGAGTCCATGACCAGCGAAGGGCTGATCACCGCTCCCGAAGGGATCACCCTGGAAGAGGCGAAGAAGATCCTGGCAAAGGCGAGAAAAGAGAAGCTGCCCATCGTGGACAAGGATTTCAACTTAAAAGGCCTGATTACCATTAAGGATATCGAGAAGACCATCAAGTACCCCCTGGCTGCAAAGGATGAGCAGGGGAGGCTTTTGTGCGGCGCGGGCGTGGGCATTACCGCCAACGTGCTGGACCGCGTGGCGGCCCTGGTGGAAGCGAAGGTGGACGTTATCGTGCTGGATTCCGCCCACGGACATTCCGAGAACGTGCTGCGCTGCGTGAAGATGATCAAGGAAAAATATCCGGACCTGCAGGTGATCGCGGGCAACGTGGCCACCGGCGAAGGAACCAGGGCGCTCATCGAGGCAGGCGCGGATGCAGTGAAAGTGGGCATCGGCCCCGGATCCATCTGTACCACCCGCGTGGTGGCGGGCATCGGCGTACCCCAGGTGACGGCGATTATGGACAGCTACGCCGTGGCGAAGGAGTACGGGATCCCGATTATCGCTGACGGCGGTATCAAATATTCCGGCGAAATTACCAAGGCCATTGCGGCGGGCGGCAACGTCTGCATGCTGGGCTCCATGTTCGCGGGCTGCGACGAAAGCCCCGGGACCTTCGAGCTGTACCAGGGCCGTAAGTATAAAGTATATCGCGGCATGGGTTCCATCGCCGCCATGGAAAACGGCAGCAAGGACCGCTATTTCCAGACCGACGCCAAGAAGCTGGTTCCGGAAGGCGTGGAAGGCCGCGTGGCGTACAAGGGCCTTGTGGAAGACACGGTATTCCAGCTGATCGGCGGCCTGCGCGCAGGCATGGGTTACTGCGGCACCCGCACCGTGGAAGAGCTGAAGGTAAACGGCAGATTCGTGAAGATTTCTGCGGCTGCGCTCCGTGAGAGCCATCCCCACGACATCCATATCACGAAAGAAGCGCCTAACTACAGCTCCGGTGACTGAAAAATACAATAGAAAGGACGTGTGACTGGCGGAATAGTGGAGTTCACCACAGGGAGCACGTTTGGAATGACCGGCCGCCTGGGTACTGAACTGATATGGGGAAAGAGTATCCGGGCGGCCGATTCTTTTTTTAAGGAAACGAGCGTCTGATTTTCAGAAAGGAGAGCGAAAATGCAGAAAAAAAATCTGGCAGAAGAACTGAAAAATAACGCCTATCCGGGCAGGGGGATCGTCATCGGCAAAACCCCGGACGCAAAGAAAGCCGTGACCGCTTATTTCATCATGGGCCGCAGCAGCAATTCCCGGAACCGGATTTTCGTGGAAGACGGGGAAGGAATCCGGACCCAGGCGTTTGATCCGTCCAAACTGGAGGATCCCAGCCTGATCATCTATGCCCCGGTACGGGTGCTGGGCAACAAGACCATTGTGACCAACGGGGACCAGACGGATACCATCTACGAGGGCATGGACCATCAGATGACCTTTGAACAGAGCCTGAGGAGCCGCTGCTTTGAGCCCGACGGCCCCAACTACACCCCCAGGATTTCCGGGATCCTGCATGTGGAAGGCGGTTCCTACAACTATGCCATGTCCATTTTAAAGAGCGACAACGGGGATCCGGACAGCTGCCAGCGTTTTACCTTTGCCTATGAAAATCCCAAGGCAGGGGACGGCCGCTTCATCCACACCTACCAGGGGGACGGCAGCCCGCTGCCCAGCTTCGAAGGGGAACCCGAACTGGTGGGCATTGAAGGGGATATCGATTCCTTTACGGAAACCGTGTGGAACAGCTTGAACGAGGAAAACAAAGTTTCCCTCTTCGTCCGTTTCATCGACATCGCCACCGGGGAATACGAGACAAGGATCGTCAATAAAAACCGCTGAAAGGGGATAAAGAAAGATGAATGAAATTCAGTTAAAGTACGGATGCAACCCGAACCAGAAACCGTCCCGGATTTTCATGGAGGACGGCTCCGACCTGCCGGTAACGGTTCTGAACGGAAAACCGGGCTATATCAATTTCCTGGATGCGTTCAACGGCTGGCAGCTGGTTTTTGAGCTGAAAAAAGCCACGGGCCTGCCTGCGGCAACTTCCTTTAAGCATGTTTCCCCCGCCGGTGCGGCGGTGGGCCTGCCGCTGACCGACACCCTGGCGAAAATCTACTGGGTGGACGACCTGGGCGAACTTTCCCCGCTTGCCTGCGCTTACGCAAGGGCCAGGGGCGCGGACCGTATGTCCTCTTTCGGGGATTTCATCGCCCTGTCCGACGAGTGCGACGCGGACACGGCCCGTCTGATTAAAAGGGAGGTTTCCGACGGCGTCATCGCCCCCGGCTACACCCCGGAAGCGCTGGAAATGCTCAAAAGCAAGAAAAAAGGCAATTACAACGTGATTCAGATCGATCCGTCCTATCAGCCTGCGGCCATCGAAAGAAAGCAGGTGTTCGGCGTTACCTTCGAGCAGGGGAGGAACGAGCTGAAGATCGACGCGGACCTGCTTTCCAATTTTGTGACCCGGAAAAAGGAAGTGCCCAGGGAAGCCCTGATCGATATGAAGATCGCGCTGATTACCTTAAAATATACCCAGTCCAATTCCGTCTGCTATGTCAAGGACGGACAGGCCATCGGCATCGGAGCAGGGCAGCAGTCCAGAATCCACTGCACCCGTCTGGCGGGGCAGAAGGCGGACAACTGGTGGCTGCGCCAGTCCCCCCAGGTGCTGGGACTGGAGTTCGTGGACGGCTTAGGCCGTGCGGACCGGGACAACGCCATCGACGTTTACATGGGCGACGAATACGAGGACGTGCTGGCGGAAGGCGTATGGCAGACGAAGTTCAAGGTTAAGCCCCCTGTCTTTACCCGGGAAGAAAAGCGGGCGTGGCTGGACCGGATGTCCGGTGTGACCCTGGGTTCCGACGCGTTCTTCCCCTTCTCGGACAACATCGAGCGGGCGCATAAGAGCGGCGTGGAATACATTGCCCAGCCCGGCGGTTCCGTGCGGGACGACGCGGTGATCGAATGCTGCGACAAATACGGCATGGCCATGGTATTTACCGGGATCCGCCTGTTCCATCACTGACGGGGAATTTTTCCCGGAACCGGCGGGAAGCCATAACGGATTTTTTAAAACGGACATGTTCTTTGGGACGGGCCGCGCTTTTCCGGCAGGGAAAGCGCGGCCCGTCCGCATATCCGGGCGCGTAAAAACAGGGAGTCGGGGGAGAAAAGGACAGAAGAGGGATCCCGACAAAAGAGAAAAAGGAAAGCGAGGAGAAGGAAAATGGCGGAAAAAATGGAGCAGGCGCTGCAGCGGGGACAGGAATGGGAGAACGGTACGGACCGGACGCAACCTTTGTACGAAGGAAAACGGGGCATCTTTTCGGAACATGTGATCCTGCCGGAGTTTGTGGAGGAGTTCTGCCGGGAACTGACGGCGGAGGAACGAAGCCGCGCCACCGTGGAAAAATACCGTCGGGACGTAAAGGCCCTGCTTCGCTTCCTGGGAAACAGCGGGGTGGTGTCCAAGGAAAAAATGGTTTCTTATAAGGAAGAACTTCTGAAACACTACGCCGTGTCCAGCGTCAATTCCATGCTGGCGGCGGCCAACTCTTTCTTAAAAAGCAGGGGCTGGTACGAATGCACGGTGAA
>CALWGP010000106.1 GCA_944380095.1 uncultured Lachnospiraceae bacterium
GGGTCGTCCCAGTGCTTTCGGCCACCCGGAAATCCTCCAGCGGGAAGTCCACCAAAAGCTCGTCCAGCCCGCTTTCCCATGCAAACATTTCCACCTGCTTTTTCTCCCCGCTCCCGACGCGGAATCTGCGTTCCGCCACATGCTGGTTGCCGTTTGGCAGCCTTCTGCAGACCAGCAGGCGGTAAACGCCGGGCTCCAGGGAAATTTCCAGCTTCCTGTCCCCGTCAAACTGTGCGCCGAACAGGTTCAGCGTCCGGTATCCTTCTTTCGAAAGCTTTCCGATGGACCAGGTCTGCCCATAGGTCAGTTCCTCCCCTTCCGGAGCCGTCAGGGCCAGTACCGCTTTTTCACAGCCCGTATCGTCGCAGTCCGCCGCTTTTGCAGGCGTCACAAAGACGCCGTCACGGTAATACTGGGGCTTTAACCGGGTATCTTCCACCCTTGCCGCCACATTCAGGCTGCGGCAGATGGCCGCAAACAAAATCGCCTGCGCAATTTCGCTTCCCATCCCCATTTTCAAGCAGCCCGCCGGAGTTGCAAAAATCGTGCCGTACTCCTGGTCGGGCGCATACCGGATTTCTTTTTGTATATAGTCCCAGATACGCTCCGGGTCTTCCCGGAACGCTGCTTTTTCTTCTTCCGAAAAACGGGCCCGGATCAGGGAACGCCAGGGCGTCAGTTCTTCTTTCCAGATCCTGGGGCAAAGCACATACCGTTCGAAAATTTCTTCCGGCAGCGCGCCTTTTTCACAGTCCAGATGGTCTTCCAGCACCGCCGCCTTCAGATCTTTATAATCTTTGACGCTCAATACATCCAGCATCCGTCTGCGCAGCGGGTTTTCGTCCCGTTTCAGGAAACGCAGGATTTCCTCCCCGTTGTCCCCTGCCGTGCGCAGCATGGACAAAAGCCCGGTATCTTCCGGATCCGCTTCGACCGCAAACCGTTCGTACGCATCCGCAAACCGCTTTTCCCGGATCTGCTTGGTTTCTTCCTGGCGCCGCAGTCCCGTCTGCACCTGTTCCTCGGTTTCCGTCACCCGGACAGGGCAAAATTCTTCCGGCGCCTGCAGCTGGCTGCTAATCCACCGGTCGTCCAGCACCGCCGGATCGTTTGCGGCGGCGGCAAGCGTCAGCGCTACGACCGGGGTTTCGGGAACGAATGCCGTGGTTTCCGCACAAAGTCCGCCAAAGCGCGCCCGGATCCGCAGATCGCCGCAGCCGGTTTCGGTTTCAACCCTGCCCTCTGCGTCGGTGACCAGTTCCGCCCCCGGATAATACTCCGCCATATTCAGGATTTCCAGCGTTACCCTGGCGCCCCGGACGGGATTTCCGGCAGCGTCCTTTACCTCCACCCGCAAAGGGGTGGTTTTCGTATAGGCCTTCGTTAAGTTGTGGTCAAAGACGGCGCCTTCCCGGCCCAGTCCGTCTTGCGTCCCTGCGGCTCCAAAATCCGAAAAAGTCCTGCTGTGAATCAAAAGGGCCCGGCCTGCCGCCGCGGTAAACCAGCCCTTATCCAGGGATTCTTCCGGTTCGCACGCCCCGAAGAAATGCCATTCCCCGTTGAGATATACTTCCACCCAGGCATGGTTGTCGTCACAGTGGGCCCACCGGGGCGCATAAACCTGGCGGGCCGCAATGCCCACGCTCCTGCACGCGGTCACCGCAAAAGTGGATTCTTCCCCGCAGCGGCCTTTCCCGCTTCTGTACATGGTCATCGGGGAGGCGGTCCGGATATCCGTAGACTCATAGGTGGCGTTTTCCCCGCACCAGTAGTTAATCTCCAGCACCGCTTTTTCCAGGGGAAGCCCTGCCACCCTGTCCTTTAACTTTTCATAAAAAAAGGGCCGGCAGTCGGTCAGGTCTTCGGAATTGACCCTGCACGCCAGGACATAGTGGACAAAAATGTCTTCCGGCAGCGCTGCGCACCATTCCACATTTTCATACAGCCACAGCCCGTGCCGCACATAACTTAAAAACAGGGAGAAGTCATATTCTCCTACGTCCCGCAAAGGCATGGTCCCGTATAAATATTTCATCAGGACCGCTTCTTTGGGAGAGCAGGCCCCAAGGCCTGCCTCCAGTTCCTTCTTAATGGGGGAAAGAAGCCCTTCTCTCTCCTGATATTTTCTCTCCGCATATTCCTGCAGCTGTTGAGAGATCATCTTTTCATTCCTGCCTTTCTTCAATCTTCCCCGTCCAGTTTGCGGCGAAGATATTCCGTAAGGGTACGGGTGCCGTCGCTTCTGTACTCCCAGTACATCACGCCGCCCAAACCGTTATCCTTTACGTATTTTACCTTGTTTGCCAGGGATTCTTCGTCCTCGTAGCTGATAAAGGTCTTGCCGTCATAGAGCCAGGGCACGCCTGCCTGCGCGTCCCAGTAACGGACAAACCCGTTTTTGTTGATATAGTCCGCTGTCAGCTCCGTATAATCCGGTCCGTAGCCGCCCACCGTCTGGGCTTCCATTCCAAGGCCGTGGCAGCTGCCGGGCTGTACGCCGTCCCACTTTCTGGAGTAGAACGGAACGCCGAGGATCAGCTTTTCCATGGGCACGCCCGCCTGATGGAAAGTCTGCGTACATTTGTGCGCGCAGGCGTCGATCAGGTTGCAGCGGCTGTGATAAAGGGCCGCATGGTGCCCGGTTACCTTCTGGAACCCGCCCTGTAAGTCATAGGTCATCAGCTGCACATAGTCCAGCTGCTGCGCCGCTTTTTCCATATCCACCTGCAGGGTAAAATAGCTGTCCCCGCCGGCCGCGATGGTCACCATTTTCCCGCTTTCAAAGCCGCCCAGGGCTTCCCTTAAAGCGGTCAGAAGCAGGATGAAATTCTCCCCGTCGGAAGGGTCGGAATCAATCCCGGCAACGGAAGTCCCGGGATATTCCCAGTCAATGTCAATGCCGTCCAGTCCGTATTCTTCTACCAGGGCAAGACCCGTCTGCGCCATCTTTTTCCGGCCTTCCTCCGTCCTGGAAGCAAGGGAAAAGCCCCCTGCGCTCCAGCCGCCCACGGAAAGCAGGATCTTGATATCCGGATTGTTCTCCCTAATCCGCTTGAGCGCAGCCTTTTTCTCTTCGCTTCCGTCCTCCCAGACAATGGCGCCGTCCGCCACATGTCCGAAAGCAATGTTGATCACGTCCAGGGCGCGGATGTCCTCCACTCTCACATCCTGCAGATCCCTCGTTCCCACATAACCGATTACCTTTTTCATATACCTTTCTCCTTTCGGCAGGCCGGCCCGACGCCGGCCTGTCCTGTTTTGGCCGGTTATTTTTCCAGCCGATATACTCTTGCGATGGGCGCCGTTTCCTCTTCCCAGGCCGGATGCTTCACCGCAATGCCGTCCGTGCGGCGCTCAAATTCCACCGCCGCTTCGCTTCCCACCATAGTCACCTTTTCCACCGGGCCGGTGTAGGGAATCAGCACTTCCTGCGGCACTGCCTGATGCTCCTGTTCAAACAGCTCCAGGGCGTAAACCGTATCCCCCTTCTTTGTGAAGGCAATATTGCCCACCTGATACGGTTCGCACACCCTTGTCCCGTAAATGGCTTCCCCGTAAACCTTCAGCCATGCGCCAAGGCCTTTCAGGCTTTCCACCGCCCCCCTGGGCAGACGGCCGTCCGGCTGGGGGCCTACGTTAATGGCCAGGTTGCCGCCCTTTGCCACGATCCCCGTCAGCAGGCAGACCACTTCCCTGGGGGATTTGTACTTATCTTCATAAGCAAAGGAGAAAGAGGTGCCCAGGGTAATGCAGCTCTCCCACGGAATCCCCAGCGGCTGGTCGGGCACGCACTGTTCCGGCGTCACATAGTTCTCGTAAGGGCCGCCCACGGTCCTGTCCGCGCACAGCATGCCGGGCTGCCACTTGCGGATCTCCTCGATCACTTCGCCCAGGCGGATATCCTGCCCATTGTGGGCGCATACCCAGCCCGCGTCAAACCACATAATGTCAATCTGCCCATATTTGCTGGCCAGCTCTTTGATCTGGTTCTGGGTGAAGGTCACGAACTTCTCCCACAATTCAGGCTCTTCCTTCGGATCATAGGAAGGCCCCCTCCACATATAGTCCCCTCTCGGGAAGCCTTCCGCCCAGTAGCTGTCCACATGCCAGTCCGCTTTGGAAAAATAGGTTGCGATGCCAATCCCCTTCTTGCGGAACGATTCGAACAGGTGCGCACAGATATCCGCATATTTGTGCGTATGGAACGGGCAGTCGTCTGCCGTCACCTTATAATCGGAGTACTGGCTGTCCCACATGCAGAAGCCGTCGTGGTGCTTGGTGGTAAAGACCAGGTAACGCACGCCCGCTTCCTTGGCAATCTCTGCCCACTGCTCCGGATCGAAACGGATGGGGTTAAAGGTTTTGTTCAGGTCAAAATACTGTTTCTTGAACTCGCTGCCGCTGGCTTCCCAGTCGATCCCCGTGCGGGACCACTCCGCGTCCGCGTCGGAAAGGGCCCAGGACTCCACTACGCCCAGCTGGCAGTAAGGGCCCCAGTGCATCATCAGGGCCAGCTTCTGATCCTGAAACCACTCCAGCTTTTTCAAAACAGCCGGATCCTTCGACCACACATAACGGTCCGCCGTACTGTAGTTGTGGACGCCGTGTTCCACCATTTCTTCCTCTTCCTGCGCAGGGGCCTGTGCTTCTGCGCTCTCTGCCGCAGCCGCGCTTGCCGCGGTCTCTTCTTCCTGTCTGATTGCTGTCTCTTCCATCATAAACTTTCTGTCGTCCTTTCAGTCGTTGTTGGTGATAACCTCACCATGTCCGAGATTGTAGGTAATCTCGCCTTCCAGCTCCACCTTCAGCACCGTCGCGAAAGGATGTACGTCCATCTTGTCCGCCCAGATCCACAGTGTGCCCGGGATGCCGCTCCAGGGCAGCGCCCCCGTATAGGAAAACCGCAGTTCCTGGCCGGTATGGAGTACGCTGACTTTCTTCACCGGCGTCTTGATTCCCTTGACGCACAGCGCTTCCTGGGGTTTGTCATAGACAAACAGATACAGGGTCTTCTTATCCTCCGACAGGATGCTTCCGCCCAGGAACTGGGCATAGCTGATCCCCTTCCCGGTATCATACACTGCTTCCCTGTGATCTGCAATCCAATTTCCCAAATCCAGAAGGACTTTTTCCTGACGCTCGTCAAGGGTACCGTCTTCCTTCGGTCCTACGTCCAGAAGCATCCTCCCGCCCAGGGTGATGCAGTCGCAGAACATGCGCACGATCTGCCCGCTGGTCTTATAATCGTTGTCGCTGGGCCTGTATCCCCAGGAGGTGTTGATGGTGGTGCAAAACTCCCACTCCCCCTGCGGTCCGTAAAGCGGAATCCCCTGCTCCGGCGTTTCATAATCCCCGTAACCCTGCATACGGGAATTGAGTACCACATTGGGATTTAAGCTGTGCAGGTATTCCCTGAACTGGGGCATCTTCCACTGCGCCGCGCTGCGCTCCCAGTCCCCGTCAAACCACAGAAGGTCAATGGTCCCGTAATTTGTCATCAGCTCCCGCAGCTGATTGTTATTGAACTCCAGAAATTCTTCCCACTTTTGAGGATCTTCCTCTCCCCCCGCCGGAGTAGCAAAAACGTCCTTCAGGCAGTCTTCCTTTTTGGCCCCTTCCGGGTAAACGCTCCTGTAACGCGGATCCGACCAGTCGATCAGGGAAAAATACAGACCGGTCTTTAACCCCGCCCGGTGCATGGCTTCCACATATCCCTTGATCAGATCCCTGCCTGCCGGCGTTTTCTTCACCACGCTCAAATCGCTGTACTTTGTGTCAAACAGCGCCACACCGTCATGGTGTTTGGAGGTAAGCACCACATACTGGGCCCCTGCCTTCACAAACAGATCCGCCCACTTGTCCGGATCATATTTGGACGCCGTAAATCCTTCGCACTGTTTCATGTAGTCCTCATAGGAAATATTCCCGTTATGGAAGGACCAGGATTCCGAAACATCCCCCACTGCGTAAATTCCGTAATGAATGAAAATTCCAAGCTTCGCGCGCCTGAACCACTCCTGCATCATACTGTCAGTTTTCCTCCTGCTTTAAAAGCAACTAGATTTCATCTTAAAAACATCATAAACATGTGGAACAAAAAAGACATATTACCGAAATCCTCCGTAATATGCCTTTTTTGCTATCGCCCGCTCTTTCTTCGGGCGGCGCTGCCCTTAAGGCAGCGCCTTTTCAAATTCTTTCATTACTCAAGCACGGTTTCGATGCCATGTACGCTCAGCCAGTCTTCCAGGCCCAGTGCGTAATAGCCGTCTACATATGCCTGCCAGGTAGCGTCGTCGTCCACATCCATTTCACCGGACACGAACATAGCCTGCTGCTGGTCGAAGTAGTCCTGAATCGCGGTAGCGATATCGGAATATCTGTCGATCTGATCCAGCGGAATCCAGAACTTAGGAACGATTTCCTCGGTCAGATAAGGCTCGTAGGTTTCTTCCAGAGTCCCCTTCTCATCATAAACAGGGTTCTCTTCGATGAATTCGAAGCCGGAGGGCAGATACTTGGGCAGGGACTGAGGCCACAGGTTGCTCCAGCTCAGTGCCTCCTTCTCTTCGTCGGTCATATCGGACTCTTCTACGTTGATTGCACGGTAGCCGCCGTCTTCTTCAAATACAACGGTGCCTACAGGGCCTCTGTTACAGCCGATACCATTCTCCAGGGTGAATGCGTTGTCGAACCAGCGCGCGATTACTTCGGGGTTCTCCGCGTTGTCGGTGATAACGGCCTGCGTTCTGTAAACGGAGAAGCCGTTGGTATCTCTCAGCCAGATGCCGCCGTTATCGGTGTTCAGGACAGGCAGAATATCGAATTCGCTCTTTTCAGCGGTCTGCACGATACCGGAGAACTCGCTGCTGCCGTATGCGATGGAAACGCCGTACAGGTCCCTGTTACCTTTACCTTCCCAGGTGGAGCTGTCCTGCGTATACAGTTCAACGTCTACCAGGCCTTCTTCGTAAAGGCTGTTGAACCAGCTTAAGAATTCACGGTACTGGCTGCTGACTGCACCGAATACCACTTCGCCGTCAACGATTGCAACGCCTTCTTTGTTCATCGGAAGTCCGAACCAGCCGGCCATTGCTTCGATGTGTTTGTTGTTAGGGTCAGCGGAGAACGGGATCTCATCGTTAGGGTCGCCGTTGCCGTTCGCATCCTGGTCGCGGAACGCACGCAGCACTTCCACGAACTCGTCTGTGGTGGTGGGCATTTCCATGCCTACATTCTCCAGCCATCTGCCGTTGATGTAAGGAGAGTAGCCAACGGTGGTGTCGTCACACACATAAGGGATGGTGTAAAT
>CALWGP010000107.1 GCA_944380095.1 uncultured Lachnospiraceae bacterium
TTTTATATTAAAATACAAAGTAAGCCAAAAGAAAAAGGAGGACAAAATCATGGCATATGTAATTGGTGATTCCTGTGTAGCTTGCGGTTCCTGCGAAGGACAATGTCCCGTTGGCGCAATCAGCATGGGCGACGGCAAGTTCGAAATCGATCCCGGCAAGTGCATCGACTGCGGTTCCTGCGCAGGTCAGTGCCCTGTTGGCGCTATTTCCGAAGGCTGAGCCCGTCGAAAATTCCTACATGAAAGAAAAAGCATTCAGAACTTTGTTCTCGGATGCTTTTTTCTTTTGTCCTTCCTCCTTCCCCTCTGGCAGATCAGCTCGTCCAGTTTCCGATAGTGCTCTTCTTCCCTCTCCTGACGCTTCTGTTCCCTGGCCTGGGCGTTTTCTTCCAGCTGGCGGAACTGGAAGTCCAGTTCCTTTAAGATCATTTTGCTGTTTTCCTCTACGGTCTTTGCCACCAGGTTTTCCAGCAAAAGCTGCAGGCGGGCCGCTTTGTTTTCCCGCTCATCCGGCAAAAATTCCTCCCCGTTTCCTCCCTGTCCTTCCTCCACGATCTGCGCTGCCATGGTCTGGGCCTGCCGGACCACCTCCGCCGGGACGGACAGTTTCCCGTCTTCCGAAAGCATAAGGCGGATGGCTTTCAGCTGCAGCCCCTGCTCCTTCCACCCCCGGATGCGCTCAAGCAGCCTGACGTCCTCCGGGGTATAGTACCGGTGCCCCTGTTCGTTCCTTCCGATGGAAAGCCCCAGCTCCTCTTCCCAGTAGCGCAGGACATGGGTCTGCACATGAACCTGTTTCGCCGCGTCTTTGATCGTATAAACTTCCTGTGTCATACTCCGTTCTCCTTCCCTGTATTTCCTTTCGCGCAAACGCGCATGAACTTTTTGATCATCGCTGTGAAGATCCAATGAGAAATTATTTTTTCCGCACCTGCAAAAAAGGAAGCGCCCTTCCCTTGGGAAAAGCCTTCCTCTTTCGTAAAACGGCCCGCAGGCCTTATTTCTGCAAATTGGCAAATTTGGTATAATCCGGCAGCCACGCCAGCTCGATGGTGCCGATGGGGCCGTTTCTTTGCTTGGCAATGATCACTTCCGCAATTCCCTTTCTTTCGGTATCCGGATTGTAGTAATCGTCCCGGTATAAAAACATAACCACGTCCGCGTCCTGCTCGATGGCCCCGGATTCCCGCAGGTCCGACAGCATGGGCCTGTGCTCCGGCCGCTGCTCCACTGCCCGGGACAGCTGGGAAAGGGCCACCACCGGCACTTTCAGCTCCCTGGCCAAAGCTTTTAAGGACCGGGAAATCTCGGAAATCTCCTGCTGCCTGGAGTCCGAACCACGGGAAGAACTCCCGCTCATCAGCTGCAGGTAGTCGATGATCACCAGTTTCAGGTCATATTCCAGTTTGAACTTCCTGCATTTGGAACGCAGCTCCGGGATGGAAATGCCCGGCGTGTCGTCGATAATCAGGTTGGACCGCCCGATCACTCCCGCGCCCTCGATCAGGCTCTCCCATTCTGCATCGGACAGGTTGCCCGTCCGGATGTGCTGGGAATCCACTTTGGACTCCAGGGAAAAGAGCCGGTTGACGAACTGCTCCCTGCTCATTTCCAGGCTGAACATGGCCACGGTGAGGTTTTGCTTGAAGGCCACGTACTGGGCAATGTTTAAGACAAAGGCCGTTTTCCCCATGGACGGCCTGGCCGCAATAAGCACCAGGTCCGACGGCTGCAGGCCCGCGGTCTTATAGTCCAGGTCAATGAACCCCGTGGGAATGCCCGTAACGTTTCCCTTGTTTTTGGACGCCTTCTCGATCCGCTCCATGGCGTTCATAACGATCTGGCGGATGGGCACGAAATCGCCCACGTTCCTTCTCTGGACCAGGTCGAATACTTTTTTCTCCGTGGTTTCCAGAATTTCTTCCAGGCTTTCCTTTCCCGCATAGCAGGTGTTGGCGATCTCCTCATTGAGGCGGATCAGCCTGCGCAGGGTGGATTTCTCCGCCACGATGTTCGCATAATATTTGATATTGGCGGAGGTAGGCACCGCTGTCACCAGCTCCCGGATGAACTCCGGGCTGGAAACTTCCGGCGGCACATCCTTCTCCCGCAGCCTGTCCTGCAGCGTCACCAGGTCCACCGGGCGGCCGGAATCGTTGAGCTCCACCATCGTCTCAAACAGCGTCCCGTATTGTTTGTTATAAAAATCCTCGCCCGTAATGATTTCGGAGGCCACCACAATGGCCTCCCGGTCCATGATCATGGAACCGATCACGGACTGCTCCGCCTCCAGGCTGTGCGGAAGCACTCTTTTTAAAATCGCCTCTTCTGCTGCCGCCATCTTTTTGTATCCTTACCGTCCTTTATGCTTCCCGCACTTTCACGTACAGCTTGCCCGTCACCTGGGGGTGCAGCTTCACGGCGACCTCATGGGTTCCGAAGGTCTTAATCGCCTCGGGCAGCTGAATCTTTTTCTTGTCGATCTCCATGCCGCACTGTTCTTTATAGGCGGCCGCAATTTCCTTGGAGGAAACGGATCCGAACGCCCTGCCGCCCTCCCCGGCTTTCATGGGGATGACCACGGACTTTTCCTCCAGCTCTTTTGCCAGGTTCTGCGCTGCTTCCAGCAGCTCCCTGGCCTTCTTCTCCTCCTGGGCCTTCTGCAGCTTCAGATCGTTCATATTGGCGTTGGTGGCCTCCACGCCCAGCTTCTTTTTCAGGATAAAGTTCTTCCCGTAGCCGTCGCTGACTTCCACCACCTGGCCCTTTTTGCCCAGGGCCTTTACATCTTCCAGTAAAATTACTTTCATGAGATTTCACCTTCCTCTATCATCTTATCCAGCGTTTTTTTCAGGATGCCGATTCCTTCCAGCACCGGCGTATTTTCCATCTGGCAGCCCGCCATATTTAAGTGGCCGCCGCCGCCCATCCTCTCCATGATCACCTGCACGTTCACCTCGTCGATGGAACGGGCCGAGAAAAACAGCTTGCCCTGATACGGCGTAATCACGAAGCTGGCCTTGATTCCCCGGATGTTAAGCAGTTCGTTGGCCGCCTGGGCCCCGATCACCGTAGGGCTTGCCAGCCCTTCTCCCGTGCAGACGGAAATGGCGTAGGAATTTTTATAAATTTCCGCCTGGCTGGCCGCGTCCGCCTTCGCCTTATATTCATCCGCGTTCTCACGGAACAGCTTGCGCACCCGGGTTACGTCCGCGCCGTTCCTGCGCAGGAAAGCGGCTGCCTCGAACGTCCTTACGCCGGTCTTGGATACGAAGTTGTTGGTATCGATCACCATGCCCGCGTACATGCTGTCCGCCTCTTCGCTCTTAATGCGCAGGCTGTCGCTGATGTACTGGAGGATTTCGGATACCATCTCGCAGGCGGAGGAGGCGTAGGTTTCCACATAGGAAAGGGTAGCGTTTTCAATGGTCTCCGTGCCGGCCCGGTGGTGGTCCAGCACTACGATGGATTTGCAGATTTTCAGCAGTTCCGGACACTCCGTCAAAGACGGCTTGTTGACGTCCACCACCACCAGGACGGTATTGGCCCCCGCCCGTTCCACCGCCTGGGCGCTGTTTAACAGCATGTCGTTTTCATATTCCGGATTGTTTTTAAACAGGTCCACCAGCGGCTGCAGGGACGTGTTCACATCGTTGAGCACGATCTGCGCCCTGCGCTCCAAGGTCCTGGCGATCCGGTAAATCCCGATGGCCGCGCCGAAGCTGTCCACGTCCGCCATCCTGTGTCCCATAATGAGCACATGGTCCTTGCTGGTAATGATTTCCCGCAGGGCATGGGCTTTTACGCGGGCCTTCACGCGGGTATTTTTTTCCACCTGCTGGCTCTTGCCGCCGTAATAATTGATCTGTTCCGGGGTCTTGACCACCGCCTGGTCCCCGCCGCGTCCCAGCGCCAGGTCGATGGCCGTGCGGGCAAATTCATGGTTCTGTGCATAAACCAGGCCGCCCAGGCCGATCCCGATGCTGATGGTCACCGCCATTTCATTGCCGATGTTGACCGTCTTAACGTCCTCCAGAAGCTCGAACCGCTGCTCTTCCATCTGCACCACGGACTTTTTCTTCAGGATAATCAGGTACTTGTCCTTCTCTATCCTCTGGCAGATGCCGTCGAAACCGGACACATATTTGTTGACTTTTCTCTCGATCAGGGCAGTCAAAAGGGAACGGCGGACTTCTTCCACGCTGGCCAGCGCCTCTTCGTAGTTGTCCAGATAAATCAGCCCCACTGCCAGGGACTGGGCGTCATTTTCCCGCAGCGCGATCTTCAGCGCCGTCTCATCATACAGGTAAATGGCATACAGGCAGCCGTCATATTCGCTGTCCTCCAGAATATCGCTGTCCTCCGCCACGCCCTTTAGGGAAACCCGGGTAATATAGGCCATGTATTCGCTTTCCTCAAAGGAAATGGGGATCTTTACCTCCTGGTCCCCCTGGGGGAGCTTTTCTTTGGTAATGGAGGGGAACACGTAGGTAATGGACTTCCGGAATCCCTTCTCGCTGTGGATGGCCGTTTTAAAGGCAGTGTTGCACCAGATCACCCTGCCGTTTTCGTCCAGGAGGGCGTAGGGAATCACCATGTCCCGCAGCAGCGTCTTCTGCACCTGCCCGTACTGGGTGGCAAAGCTGATCATTTCATTGAGGATCACCGGCCGGTTATAAAACATCAGCAATACGATCATCCCGAAATAAAACAGCAGAAAGCAGGACAGCAAAAACCCGGCCCGCACGTCCAAAAAATACGTCCCCACATCCACCAGCAAAAGCAGCAGCCCTAGGTACAGGGACGTCTGCATATAAATTCTCAGTCTGCCTTTCAGCCTGATTCTCTTCTTACTCATACTCTTCCTCTGTAATGGCACGTCATTTTCGTACTTCTTCCGGCTATACGGACTTAGTATACCATTTCTCTGTGCAAAATGCCAGTACATAATCTTCCAGCGTCCGCCGTGTTCGACACGTATTCGACAAATCTTGATTTTGCGCCGGGACCTGCTACAATAAAACCGGTCCGTTTTTTGCAGACAGGAGGATTTTCCATGAATACTTTTTCTTTTGACACCGTTGTCCTCTACGGGGACAGCATTTCCGCAGAGGAAGACTATACACAGCTGATGCAAAAGGCGCTTGGCGCGCGTTTTGTGTTCAACCACGCCGTCGGATCCAGCGGCCTTTCTTCCCATACCCCGGACAATCTGATCGGGATTTTGAAGAAAAAAGAGGCCCTCCACCCCCAGGCCGATCTGATCGTCCTCTGGCACGGCACCAACGACTGGTACTGGGGCGCTCCCTTGGGTGCGCCAAAAGATACCTGTCCGGAGACCTACTGCGGCGCCCTCCGGCAGGCCGTCGCTGCGCTGCGCTGCATTTCCCCCCGGGCAAACATCGTTTCCATGACGCCCCTTCCCCGCTGGCAGGAGCCGGACGGGATTCCCGCCTCCCCTGCGCCCCGGGACGGCTACTTTGTCCGCAACAGGGCCGGGCACACGCTGGCGGAATATGAAGCCGCCCTCCTTTCCTGTTCCCGGGAACTGTGCTTTCCCGTGATCGACCTTCGCACGCTGATGAACCTTCATCCCGGGAACGCGTCCCTTTATTTAAAGGACGGCATCCATCCCAACCGCAGGGGATATGAGGTCCTGACCCGGATCGCATCCGCGCAGATCCGGCTGTGGTATGAAAGCTAAGGCATTGGAATGAAATCAAAAGAGCCTTTGGGCGGCCGGTTTCCCGGTCCCCAAAGGCTCCCGCATTCTCCCTTAACGCTCAGCCAAAGCAATTACTCCGCGATGTAAGGCATCAGCGCCAGATGACGCGCCCTCTTGATGGCAACGGTCAGCGCTCTCTGGTGCTTCGCGCAGTTGCCGGTGATCCTTCTGGGAAGGATCTTGCCTCTCTCGGATACGTATCTTTTCAGCTTGTTCACGTCCTTGTAATCGATGACGTTATCTTTTCCGCAAAATACGCAGACTTTCTTTCTTCTGCGCATGCCGCCTCTTCTCTTTGCCGGAGCATCCGGTCTGTCGGATTTATTGAATGCCATATTGGTTTACCTCCTGTCTGAAGTGATCACAGCCCTGCGGCAGTCCGCCCGCAAAGCTTCAGTTAAAAGGGAGCTCTTCGTCGATTCCGTCCGGAATGTTCATAAAGCCGTCCCCTGCGGCAGCAGGCTGGGGCCTTGCGGAAGTCTCGCCGGCATAACCCCCATTGTTACTTGCCGCGCTGTTCTTGCTCTCCGCAAACTCCTGGTCCTCCACTACCACGTCGGTGGTATACACCTTAACGCCGTCCCGGTTGGTATAACTGCCGGTCTGGATCCTGCCGGTCACCACGATCTTGGTCCCCTTATGCAGGTATCTCTCCGCGAACTCCGCGCTTTTGCCAAACGCCACGCAGCCGATGAAATCGGCGGAATTCTCGTCCCCGCCCCTGTTAAACCTGCGGTCTACAGCCAATGTATACCGTGCAATCGCTGTTGCATTCTCACCCTGGGAATACCGCACTTCGGGATCCCGGGTCAGACGTCCCATAAGAATAACTTTATTCATGTTGACTCTCTTTCTTATTTCTCGTCGTTTCTGACAACAAGATATCTGAGTACGTTGTCCATAATGCGAACGCGGCTCTCGATCTCAGCGGGAGCGCTGGCCGGTGCATCGAACTGGATGAAGTAGTAGAAAGCTTCTCTCATCTTCTGGATCTCGTAAGCCAGTCTCTTCTTACCCCAGTCGTCCACGTTGGTCACAGTGCCGCCGAATCTTTCGATCAGGGCCTTGCATCTGTCAACGACAGCAGCTCTTTCTTCATCTTCGATTTTCGCACTTACAACGACAGCTAATTCGTACTTGTTCATGCAAATTTACCTCCTTTTGGTCTCTGGCCCCCTCTTTGGGGAGCAAGGAATATATATCACGGGTAACTATGATAGCACACAAATCCCGTACTTTCAAGATTTTCTTTTCAGGTCGCGCAGATTTTTTTCCACCAGTTTGCGCGCAATCATAATCTGGTGGCCGCACCCCATGCACCTGAGCCGGAAATCCGCCCCGATCCGTAAGACTTCCCATTCCCGGCTGCCGCAGGGATGCTGCTTTTTGAGTGTGACGATGTCCCCGGGCTGAATGTCCACGGCTGTTCCTCCTTTGGCTGTTTATAGGCC
>CALWGP010000108.1 GCA_944380095.1 uncultured Lachnospiraceae bacterium
AAAGATGCACCGGGAGCGATTGCCGCCATACTTAATAGGTGATTGACGACGGATTGACGACGTTCCAAAAACTTGCAAATTGTTGTTGACATTGGGAAGTGAAAATGGTAATATACTTCATGCAGCGATCGACTGCAATGCGGAAGTGTCGGAACTGGCAGACGAGCAAGACTAAGGATCTTGTGACAGCAATGTCGTGTGGGTTCAAGTCCCATCTTCCGCATTCGGTTTCATCGATCTGTATGCAGGAATGGCGGAATTGGCAGACGCGTACGGTTCAGGTCCGTATGGTAGCAATACCATGAGAGTTCAAGTCTCTTTTCCTGCACGATAATGTAGGGCTGTGAAAAATGAGAAATCATTTTTCGCAGCCTTATTTTTTTGCCCTTTTTGATCCAAATCTTCACAGAATTTTGCTTTTCTTGCTTTGAGACCGCACCCGGCGCTGAAAACAGTTTTTTACAGCCCCATGTATCCGCACTAAAAATGCAGCCGCCGCCGTACCGCGTTGCGCAGGCGGGAGCGGGAAAGGATCGTCAGGAGGGAAATGACAATCACCGCGCAGATGGCCAGTACCAGGGCCGACCAGGAGAGACCCGGCGGAAGGGACAAAAAATTGCGGATCAG
Source organism: uncultured Lachnospiraceae bacterium (assembly GCA_944380095.1). Lineage (GTDB taxonomy): Bacteria > Bacillota > Clostridia > Lachnospirales > Lachnospiraceae > Gallintestinimicrobium. The sequence goes on from CALWGP010000108.1 coordinate 628, forward strand.
CAGTTCGATGCCGGCGCAGAGAAGCCCTGCTTCCACAAAAAAATACAGGCCGGTCATCAGGAAAGCGGAGGAAACCCGACGGATCAGGAAGACGAACAGGATCGCCTCTGCGGTTACCAGCGCGGTGATGGGCAGGGCAAGACGGAAAAACCAGCCCTGTTCAGCCGTGTTAAAGCTGATCAGGTACTGGTAAAGGCCGGCGGCCAGCCCGTCCAGAAGCAGCGAAGCGTAGAGGGACATGCGGGTATAGATTACCGCGGGAATGAAGAGCACCCACAACAGCAGGCAGGCGCCGATCACATACAAAGACCACGGGGAAGAAGAAAATACCAGCAGATTCAGCAGGCCGCACACTGCCGCCGTAGCGGTCAGGGAAACGGACAAAAGGATGGCAAGATCTTTGCTTTTTACCACTTCTACCTGTCCCTTTTCTTTCGGGAAGGGCGGGACCGGATGGGTATGGGAGACTTCGTTTGGATTGATCACGGGCGTATTGCACAAAGGACAGCGTTCCAGGGAAGGGTCCAGCTTTACGCCGCAGTTGACACAATAGGACATGGATTATTCCTCCTCTTCATAACTTCGGTTGCTTTCGATGGTGACGCAGATCCCGTCCTCCACCAGTTTGGAAAAGAAACGGCGCTCCACGTCCGCTTCGATGATGCCGCTGGCGAAATTGATGGTCAGCACGTCCTTGAAACTGACGATGGCGCAGTTGGTCCGCCGGGAATAGGGCATTCCCATATAAATATCAAACCGTTCGATAAACGGTTCCATTTCCGGGGCAACACGGATGGCGCCCATGTTGGTCAGCCCTGCGGAAGAATTCCGGTCCTGGACCCTGGAATAAAAAAAGCGTACAACGAAATCCTTGATAAAAAGAGGGACTACCCGGATGAGGGGATTGCGCTTGGTGGCCGCATTGGTGGTGATGTCCCCCCGCAGGAACTTTTCGTTGATATAATAGCGCATATAATGGTGCACATGGGTCACGATTTCTTCAAAGGTCCAGTCCCCCAGCCTGGGATCCACGCCCGGATAGACCATGGTGATGAAATTGCGCAGCGTTTTGGAAGGAAAAAAGCGCCGCAGATTCACCGGCATGGCAATCCGCACCGGACGCAGTTTCAGGTGGAAGTCGTGTTCCTGTTTCTGCAGCAGGGCATAGAGCAGCACGGCGTTTAAATATTCGGTGACGGTGGCGTTGTACTTTTTGGCCGCTTCCATGGTCTGCCGGACGGAAAGGATGCCGTCGATGACGTTGAAGGTATAAAAAGGCTCCCGGGTGCCCCGGATGCGGTATGTTTTTTCCGCCGGGCGCTGGGGGCGGACGGAGGCGTTGGCATAGCGCATATAGGCGTCTTCCAGTTCTTCCGGATCCGGCGCTTTCTCTACGTTTAGCACAAAGCCCCCGTCGGGGATAGGGTGGCCTAAAAGCCGGAGATATACGGCGGTGATGGTCATGAGAAGATACATGCCGCCGGTGCCGTCCCCTAAGCTGTGATGGGCTTCCAGGGAAATCCTGCGGTCATAATAATACAGACGGATGAGATAGCGTCCGTTGCCCTTAAAGGACATGGGCATGCAGAAATTGCGCACGTCGGGCAAGACGAAAGGGCCGGGCCTTTCGTTGGGCTCCAGATAGCGCCAGAAAAGGCCTTTGCGCATGGCTGCTTTGTAGGTGGGAAAGCGTTTCAGCGCGATATCGCAGGCCTTCTGGAGGACGTCGGGCTGTACGGTTTCCTTCAGCAGGACCGAAAGGCGGTAGACGGAGGAAAAATCCCTGCGCTGCAGCGTCGGATAGACGATGGCGGAAAGATCCAGCCGGTACCAGGTCCTGGGAGCTGTCTTTTTTCGAATGGGCATGGTCTGATCGCCCCTTTCCGTTATGGTGTCAGGAACAGTATACACCATATCGGGGGAAAAAAACAGGCCGGGGACGACGCTTTACGGACTGACTGTCTTATGCTAGAATGTGGGGAATAGAGAGGATTTTGACGAAAGGGAGGAAAAAATGGCGCTGGGAGAAAAACAGAATCAGGGTCTGATGAACCTGATCCGCAAGGTACACGGCCTGGTGGAAAAGCCGGATATCGACAGGCACCGGCAGTCCCAGGACCGGATCGGCGCCCTGCTTGGCACGGAAAAGGGCGTGGAATATGTGCCGGAAAATGTGGGGGAAATGAGCTGCGAATGGGTGCGCGTCAAGCGGCCCCGCAGAAAGGACCGGGTGATTTTATACTGCCACGGGGGCGGCTATTCCACGGGAAGCGCCGTCTATGCCAGGACCATAACCAGCCGGCTGGCGGAGGGGACTTCCATGGATGTTTTCTGCTTTAATTACCGGCTGGCGCCGGAGCATCCCTGGCCGGCGGCGCTGGAGGACGGGCTGAAGGCATGGGACCGCCTGATGTTTCTGGGGTACGGGGCGAAAAACGTGATTGTGGCCGGGGATTCCGCGGGAGGGAACCTGGCGCTGTGCCTGACGCTGAAGTTAAAGGAAGAGGGCAGGATCCTTCCGGGCGGGCTGGTGCTTTTGTCCCCCTGGACGGATTTGACCGCCTCCGGGAAGAGCTATCAGAGCAGGGAAGCGGTGGATCCGATTTTAAACCGGGAATATCTGGAACGGATGACGGACAATTACGCGGCGGGACAGGATTTGAAAGATCCGTATATTTCCCCGCTGTTTGGAGATCCGGCGGGCTTCCCTCCCGTTTATATCCAGGTAGGGGACAACGAGATGCTTCTTTCCGATTCCACTTCCCTGTATAAGAAGCTCAGAAAAGCCGGCGTTTCGGCCGGGATCGACGTCTACAAGGGGATGTGGCACGTATTCCAGATGTCTCCCTTTAAGACCGCGTGGGAAGCCATGGAGAAAATTGCGGAATTTATTTACGGCATCTGTAGCTGAAAAAAGGAAATCCGTCTTTTTTGCAGAATATTATATACAGACGGGTAATTTTGCAGGAAGAGGGTGACGAGATACCAATGAATATCCGGGAGAATCTGGAGCGGTGGGAGGAAGAACACTTAAGCCCATACGCGACCCTGAGCAAAAATTCCTGCGGCAGGCTGCGGGAAGAAGAGCAGTGCGATATCCGCCCCGTGTTCCAGCGGGACCGGGACCGGATCATACATAGCAAGGCGTTTAGGCGTCTTAAGGACAAGACCCAGGTATTTCTGTCGCCTTTGGGGGATCATTACCGGACCCGGCTGACCCATACCCTGGAAGTGTCCCAGAATGCCAGGACCATCGCCAAGGCCCTGCAGCTGAACGAAGAACTGGTGGAAGCCATCGCCCTGGGACATGACCTGGGGCATACGCCTTTCGGCCATGCGGGGGAGCGGGCTTTAAACCGGGTCTGCCCCTACGGCTTTGACCACGCCCAGCAGAGCGTGCGCACGGTGGATCTTTTGGAAAAGGACGGACAGGGCTTAAACCTTACCTTTGAAGTCAGGGACGGGATCCGCAACCACCAGACCAAAAGCCATCCCATGACCCTGGAGGGCTGCGTGGTGCGCTATTCCGACAAGATCGCCTACATCCACCACGATATGGACGACGCCATCCGGGCGGGGATCCTGAAAGAAGAGGATGTGCCAAAAGAGATCCAGGAGGTCATCGGCCCTACCACCGGCGAACGGCTGGACCATATTATCCACGATATTGTGTCCAGCAGCTACGGGAAAAACGAGATCACCATGTCGCCCCCGGTAAAAAAGGCCATGCAGGACTTAAGAAAGTTCATGTTCCAGCGGGTTTATCTAAATCCCGAAGCAAAGGGGGAGGATGGCAAGGCGGAGATTTTGATGGAGACCCTCTATGACTATTATCTCCATCATCTGGAACTGCTTCCCCGGGAATATTGGATGCTGATGGAGGAAAAGGGGGAGCCCAGGGAGCGCGTGGTGTGCGATTATGTGGGAGCGATGACGGACCGGTTTGCCGTCGCCAAATATGAAGAAATCTTTATTCCCAAATCGTGGCAGTATTAGGCAGAGTGGAGAAAGGGAGGAAAGATGTATTATCCGGAGGAACTGATCGAGGAGATCCGGGCCAAAAACGACATAGTGGAAGTAATTTCCGGGTATGTGCGCCTGCAGAAAAAGGGAAACAATTACTTTGGCCTGTGCCCTTTCCACAATGAAAAATCGCCTTCGTTTTCCGTATCCGGGGCAAAGCAGATGTATTACTGCTTCGGATGCGGCGCGGGAGGCAATGTGATTACTTTCCTGATGGAATATGAAAACTGCTCTTTTCAGGAAGCGGTGAAAACCCTGGCCGGCCGGGCGGGCGTGGATCTGCCGCAGATGGAGTATTCCGCCAAGGAAAAGCAGGCCCAGAACCGCCGGGCGAAGCTTCTGGCGGTGAACAAGGAAGCGGCGAAATATTTTTATTACCAGCTGCGCAGCCGGCAGGGGGCTATCGGGTACGAATATCTGAAGAAACGTCAGCTGTCGGACGAGACGATGCAGCGCTTCGGGCTGGGCTATTCCAACCGCTACAGCGACGACCTGATCCGCTATCTGAAAACCAAGGGATATCCGGAGGACGTGATCCGGGACGCGGGGCTGTGCAACGTGGATGAAAAACACGGGATGTACGACAAGTTCTGGAACAGGGTCATGTTCCCCATCCAGGACATTAACCACCGTGTTATCGGGTTTGGCGGACGGGTAATGGGGGATGGCAAGCCCAAATATTTAAACTCACCGGAGACGGAGATTTTCGACAAGAGCCGCAATCTTTACGGGCTCAACTTCGCCCGCACCAGCCGGAAAGGAAATATCATCCTCTGCGAAGGGTATATGGATGTGATCGCCATGCACCAGGCGGGCTTTTCCCAGGCGGTAGCCTCCCTGGGGACGGCCTTTACTTCCGGCCAGGCCGTCCTGCTGAAGCGGTATGCAAACGAAGTGCTCCTGTCCTATGACAGCGACGAAGCGGGAGTCAGGGCCGCCCTGCGGGCCATCGGGATCTTGAAGGAAGCCGGGATGACCGGACGGGTCATCGACTTAACCCCCTACAAGGATCCGGACGAATTCATCAAAAACCTGGGGGCCCAGGCTTTCCAGGAAAGGCTGGACCGGGCGGAAAACAGTTTCTTTTTCGAACTGCGCCAGAAGGAAAAGGAGTACGATCTTGGCGATCCGGAAGGCAAAACCAACTTCTGCCGGGCCATCGCGAAAAAACTGTGCGAGTTTTCGGAAGAGGTGGAGCGGGAAAATTATCTGGAGGCGGCGGCCCAAAAATACCATATCGGGTTTGAAAGCCTGCGGCGCCTGGTGGCGGGATATGCGGCCAGGACCGGACTGGTCAGCCCGGTAATCCGCCCCAAATCCGGCGTGCAAAAGAAGAATACGCCACGGGAAAATGCAAAGCGCGACCAGCGGCTTTTGCTCACCTGGCTGGCGGAACAGCCTTCTTTGTACCCGAAAATCAAAAAGTATATCTCCCCTTCGGATTTTACGGAGGAACTGTACCAAAAAGCGGCCGAAAGGCTGTTTGCCGATCTGGAAAAGGGGGAAGTCAATCCTGCGGCAGTGGTCAGCATGTTCGAGGAGGAATCACAGCAGAGGGAGGCGGCCTCCCTGTTTCATGCCAGACTGGTGAAGATGGACAGCCTGGCGGAGCGGGAAAAGGCTTTTCACGATATTCTCTATGCGGTGAAAAAAAACAGCTACGAGCGCGACAGCGCTTCGGGGAATGACAGCATGGAAGACCTTTATCGTGCGATCGAGGGCAAGAAACTGCTGGAAGAGCTTGGCAAAACGCATATTTCCCTGGAGTAGCGTTAACAATAGAATCAGATACAGGAAGGATGTAGACGGATTATGGATGAAAACACAAGAGCGAAATTTGAGGAGAAGCTGAAAAGTCTTCTGGCGGTGGCAAAAAAGAAGAAAAATGTCCTGGAGTATCAGGAGATTAACGACTATTTTGCGGACATGCACCTGGAAGAGGAACAGTTCGACGAGATTCTGGAAACGCTGGAAAAAAACAATGTGGATGTGCTGCGCATTACGGAAGAAGACGATATCCCGGATGAAGAGATCCTTTTGTCGGATGAGGACGAAGTGGATGTGGAGAATCTGGACCTTACCATCCCGGACGGCATCAGCATCGAGGACCCGGTGCGCATGTATTTAAAAGAGATCGGCAAAGTGCCCCTGCTTTCCGCAGAGGAGGAGATCGAGCTGGCCAAAAAGATGGAAACGGGGGACGAGGACGCAAAGAAGCGCCTGGCCGAGGCCAACCTGCGTCTGGTTGTCAGCATTGCCAAGCGGTACGTGGGAAGGGGGATGCTCTTTTTGGACCTGATCCAGGAAGGCAACCTGGGCCTGATCAAGGCGGTGGAAAAGTTTGATTACCGCAAAGGGTACAAGTTTTCCACCTATGCGACCTGGTGGATCCGCCAGGCCATCACCAGGGCCATCGCGGACCAGGCCAGGACCATCCGGATCCCGGTGCACATGGT
>CALWGP010000109.1 GCA_944380095.1 uncultured Lachnospiraceae bacterium
TAAATCTCCGGATAATCCTCCTTTAAAAACTGATACAGCTGCGGGGAGGAGTGCATGTAGCGGTACTCCGGATACTGCTTCATCAGGTTGAGCACCGTGGAAAACGTGCGGGAAGCCTTTTCCCGGGTGGCGGACAGACGCCACAGCCAGGCCATATCGATGTGGGAATGGCCCACGCCGTAAACGGAAGGTTTGATTTCCTCCGTCTTTGCCAGCTCATCCAGCTGTCCCTGGATATAGTCCAGCGCATCCCGGATGGAGGCATAGTAAGGTTCTTCTTTGTAATTTAAGAAGTCCACCCGCTGAAAGGTTTCGTTTAACAGCTTCGTCAGGCGGATCCTGCGCAGGTCGTTGTCGTCCAGCAAAAGGGCGCAGCGGCGGACGGTATCGATGACAAAACAGAATTTGTCCACCGCCATGTCCACAAGGAGCAGCTGGGCCAGCTTAAACGTCCTGAATTTGGGCGGCACCAGCACCCCGCTCCAGGCCTTCAGCGCAATCTGCAGTTCCTCTTTCTGGCATAACTTGGGCTCCAGCAACGCCTCCTCATGCCAGATGTCTATGCCCTGTACCGGTTTGCCGTCCAGATAAAGCAGGGTTTCCGCCGTGGAATCCCCGCCGTCCCTGGGGCCTACCAAAAATTTCAGCGCGACCTGGCCGCCCCGGAAAGATTCCGGCACCCGGATGGTGGTGCGAAACCATGCCACCTTATCGTACCCGCCCCAGGTATCCCAGAGCTTAAAATCCTGCCAGGCGCTGTCGTCATAGCCGGGCTGCCAGGCGTCGTCGATCCTGTCGTCCATGGACGTTTCGAAATATTTCCAGTTTTCGATATCCACTACTTCCCGGATTCGGGAAGGGCGGATATCCTCGTCGATGTATTTTTCGATTTTCTCCAGCACAAAATGCGGATCTTTTACCTTCATCGCTGTTGTTTTCCTTTCTGCAGCAGATTGCCGGCCACGGACAGGGCCGCGTAATCGCCCAGCTCCTCTCCCAGTCCGGCGGGCACCACTTTACAAACGTCCCTCGTATAGGAAAGGGCCTCCCTGCGGATCACCTCTTCCATGGGACCGCGCAGGATCCCTTCCTGACGCAGGAAAATGCTGCCGATAATGATTTTCTGAGGATTGATCAGGTCCATGAGCATGGCCAGCCCGCGTCCCAGCATCCGGCCCGTATCCTGCAGGATAGAAAGTGCCAGTTCGTCCCCGTTCTGGGCAGCCAGTCCCAGGTCCTCCGTGGTCACCTCTTCCGGTTCCTGCCCCCGGCTTAAAATCGCCGTGGTCTTCCCGGCTGCCAGCCATTCCCGGATTCTGGGGACAGCGCCCCGGGCGATGCCGCCGCCGCTGCAGAATCCCTCAAAGGATCCTTTCTTCCCGTAGCCTTCCGGCCCGTCTTCCGCCAGCCGTACATGTCCGGCCTCCCCGGCCATGTCGTTGGTCCCGGTGTAAAGCTTTCCTTCCAGGATCAGCCCGGCCCCCATGCCGGTGCCAAAGGTCAGAAAGACCATATTCTTCGTGCCTTTTCCCGCACCCCACAGCCATTCCGCCAGGGCGCAGGCATTGGCGTCGTTTTGCACCGCCGCCGGTACGCCGAACGCATCCTCAAAGGGAGTCACCACATCAATGTGATCCCAGTTGGGCAGGTTGGGCGGGCACAGGATCAGCCCCTTTGAAGAATCCAGGGGTCCGCCACAGCTGACACCCACCGCGGACAGCCCCACCTCCGGATGCTCCTTAAGCATCCCCCGGAGGGTTTCCACCAGTTTATCCATGGTTTCCAAGGGCTCTTTGGGAGTGGAAAATTTTTCTTTATATAAAATTTCCATATCCTTCCCGTTCTCTTTGCCGATGGTAACGGCACATTTGGTTCCGCCGATATCGATTCCCGCCAAGTATCTCATCCGAAAAATACCTCCTCAATCATTCTGCACAGCGCATGGTAAACGGGCAGATGCAGCTCCTGGATATCGGGGGTGGAAGTTGCCGGCACGCAGATGCATACGTCGCATAAATCCTTCATCTTTCCGCCGCTTTCCCCCACCAGCCCGATGGTCGCCATCCCCTTTGCCTTGGCTGTTTCAATCGCATAAATTACATTTTTGGAATTTCCCGAAGTGCTGATACCCAAAAGGGCGCTGTTTTCGTTGCCGTATCCGTAGACCTGCTGGGCAAATACCAGCTCCGGCACCGCATCGTTGGCAAAAGCCGTGGACAGGGCGATATTCCCGGTAAGCGGGATGGCAGGCAGGCTGCCCTGGAGATGTTCCCCCAGAAGGGCCCCGTACTCGGGGGATACCCTGTTTAGCTTTTCCTTCATTTCAGCGGGCAGGGGACGTTTGATGGCAAACTCCTTCATCAGCTCGCCCACAATATGCTCGCTGTCCGCACCGCTTCCGCCGTTGCCGCATACCAGAAGCATTCCCTTCTTTTCATAGGTCTCTTTCAGAATTTCATACGCCTTTACGATCTCCTCCCGGCAGGCGTTAAGAACGGGATACCGTTCCAACAGCCGTTCCAGTTGTGTCTCTTTCGCCATATGCTCCTCCTTATTCCCTGGTCTCCAGTAAAAGGGTATTCCAGGCTTTTTCCACAAATTCCCGGCTGCCGAAGCTTCCGGATTTGAGCACCATCCGGTAATGGGGCTCGTTTACGCTTTCGCAGGTGGGCAGACCCGCTTCAATCTCTTCCAGTACCTTCATCCCCGTAACGCCCAGACGGGCGCACAGGGAAGCGGAAGTATCCCCTCCGCAGACAATGATCCGGCGGATATGGAAATGCCGGATCGCCCGCTGGGAAATCTCCGAAAGTACGGAGGAAACCAGGGAAGAAACCTGCGTATTATCGATCCTTCGCAAAGCAGCGATTCTTTTCGTCTCTTCCACTTCCTCCGGGGTATTCATGGAGTGAATCATGGCAAAGTCCCCTGTTTCATAGACCTGCCGGATCGCTTCCCACAGACGCTCTTCTTCCGCCTTTTTTTCGGTTTCGTCAAAGATCCTGCGGGTATCCAGTGTGAAAACCGGATATCCTTTTTCCTTCATATACGCGGTCTGTCCGATGGTCTGGGGCGTCAGGCTTCCCGCCATGCAAAAGACCTTATCCTGCACCCGTACTTTTTGGACCGGCTGTCCCTTCCCTTTCTGCGCCGCTTCCAGACGTGCCAGGGGCGCGGACAGGGCGGAACTTCCGCACAGGATCCGCTGGTCTTTTAGAACCAAAGCAAGAAGCTCCAGGTCCTTATTGTCCCGCACGTCCATGATCACGTAATTGCAGCTTTCCTTCGCTTCTTTTAAGGCCTGTTTTAACGCCGCCTCCCCCTGGTCGTAAACCTCATACCAGATGGCTCCCACTTTCCGTTTCGTCTGTTCCTGCAGGATTTCCACCAGGTTGGATTTTGTCATGGGATGGACCGGGTCATGGCGGAACTGGGAATCCTCCAGCTTCGTCCCGTAAACATAATGGATGCTGTGCAAAGTGGTCCTCCCGTTGTCCGGGAATCCCAGCACCACCACCGCAAACTCTTCGGAAAGGGCGTCCAGCATGGCGTCGAATTCCGCCCCGATATTGCCGCGGAAAACGGAACACTGCTTGTCAATGTACTGATTCACCCCCTCTTTGGGAAGTGCCTGCAGCGCAGTGTATACCTTATGGTAAGCCTTTTCATAAGTGTCGAATCTGGAATCCGTATCGATGGTTAAGACATCGCAGGGGGGATAGGAAATCCCCCCCTGTTCGTCATAACTGTATACGTAAGTGTCCAGACCGGCCTTCGCGTACATGATGCCGATATCATTGGCCCCTGTCACATCGTCCGCGATTACGATCGTTCCGGGCATGGTAGTCTCCTCCTTTTTCCTCACGCTTTTGCTTTCTTTACAGCTCCAGCAGGTTGACTTCCGTCACCGGGAGGCTGCGGTCATAAGGAATTTTCACGGTTTTGATTTCGCAGGGCGCAAAGACAAGCTCTGCCTCCCTGTCCAGAAAGGGCGCTTTGAGGACCGCTTTCCCGGCCTGTTTTTTCGTCTCATAGGCCCGGATAATCACACCGTCCTTTTCTTCGCTTTCCTTTACGGCGGAAATCAGCGCATGGTCGCAGTCCAGGGATAAAAAGGACCGGCGCGCGGGCTGTTTGCCTTTGTGGAAGGTCTCGATCACAGTCTGGGGACGGACGTTGATTTCTTTGGAAATCTCCGTCACTTTCCCGTCTTTCCAGGAACCTTCGTGGGGGATCAGGGCATAGGTAAACTCCTGCAGTCCGTCGTCTACGTAACGGTATTCCACACCTCCTTCCAGCACTTTGGGATCATGATGAGCGAACACGGAATTTTTCAGCACCGTCAGGTTCATCTCATCTACATCCATATTATAACTGTATTTGGCGTCGTTGGCGATAGCCAAACCGTACATTACGGGCTTTTTAAAATGTTCCCCCGTGAAATCGAACCAGGTCTGTCCGGGTTCCTCTTCCCCGTTGGCGCTCTTTTCGATGTATCCGTAAGGAATTTCGTAGGTGGGACGGCGGAAGTTGAAGTTTACCGGATATTTGATTTTCAGCTGGGTACCGTGTTCCCTCCAGTCCACGGATACCTTTACTTCCACATAATCCAGCTCTTTGTAAAGCCTGAAGTCCTGGATAACAAAAGAGCTGTTGTACTGGTATTTTACCCGCAGGCAGGAACGCACGGGGCCTTCCTCCACCACTTTGCGGTAAACCATTTTCATGTCGCCCAGCTGCTTGTCAAATTTATAAATATTGTGGGCCCAGGTATCGTACTTGTCTTCGATCACCGCAAGGCGGCCGCCTTCCCGGCGCAGCACTTCCAGATCCGCCTTCTTGTCATAGAGGCTCTCCATATAGCCGGTGCGTTCGGAAAACTTCAGGGCGAACCGGTCGTTTTCCAGGGTAGTGTCCGTCACCTTTACATTCGGGAATTTGGGAGCGTCTTCCACATTCAGGTACAGGCGGAACAACTCATAGCCCATGCTGGGCAGATTTGCCACAAACAAAAGCCTGGACTGGCCGTTTACCGTAGCCTCAGACTGGATCCGCTGGGCCGGGATGACGTTGCCTTCGCTGTCTGTCAGTTTGAAATCGTCGTTATTTAAGCCCCGAACTTCCAGGTCGATGACCATTTTCCCTTCCCAGGCATGGGAATTGAATACCACGATGGGACGCATGGTCACATCCTCTTCAATGTCCACATCCCAGGAAATGGCCTGGATGGCGTAGTTTAAGTTCTCCTGTCCCACAGCCATCGCGCGGCCGTACTGATAGGAAGCATCGTCATAGGCGGAAGGGATGCTGCTGCCCGCCAGGATGTCGTGGAACTGGTTAAACAATACGCCTTCCCATGCCTTTTTGAAGTCGTCCGGGTAGGGCTGGCCTTCCACCGCCTTGGAAACAGCGCTCCAGCCTTCGGCCTCGATGAGCTTATCCTCGGCCCTGCGGTTTTCCCGCTTCACCCTGGACATGACGCTGTAGCAGCCGCTGGCATGATGCTGCAGATCCCCGGTAAATTCCGGATATTCCTTCCCGTTTTTGCGGACGTCGTCAAAGAAGTGCTCCACCGTATCCATCTTCATGACAGGCATATCTTCCCTGGCGTCCAGTTCATGAATGCTTTTGATATTTTCCTTCGTGGGGCCGCCGCCATGGTTGCCCACGCCGTAAAAGAGCATCAGCGCATCCTCGCCGTCCTCCAGCTCGCACTTTAAGCGGTCGGTATATTTTTCCAGATCCTTGCCCCAGGTGCAGTATTCATAGGGGATCCGGTAGGTCATCACCTCGGTGCCGTCCATGGACTTCCAGCGGAAAATCCGTCCGGGCAGCCCCTTTTCGTTGGGCATGGGGCGCATGAACACGTAGTTGTCCATCCCGCTCTTTTTTAAGATCTGGGGCAGGTTGCCGTTATGGCCGAAGCTGTCCACATTGTAGCCCGTCACCGCCATCTTCCCGAATTTTTCCAGGAAATAGCGCTGGCCGTACAGCCCCTGGCGCACGAAAGATTCTCCGGAGGGGATGTTGCAGTCCGGCTGTACCCACCAGCCGCCTACCAGTTCCCATCTGCCTTCTTTTACCCTCTGTCTGATCTCCTCGAACATGGCCGGATTGTTCTTCTCAATCCACTGGTAAAAAGCGGCGCTGCTGCAGGAGAAAACGAATTCATCGTCCTCCTTCATCCGGTCCAGGGCGGAGCGGAAGGTTGCCTTGGCTTCCTGGAAGCCCTCCTGCCAGTTCCACAGCCAGACAGGATCCAGATGCGCATTTCCGATCATGTAGAGTTTTTTGTCCTTCATTTTTCAGTCGATGCTCCTTTATGTTCTCGTTTCCGGGCAATTACTGTGCTTTGTTTGCGCTTCCCAGATAATTTTCAATCTTGTCTTCCACCAGAAGCCTTACCGCTTCCCGGGACTTTTCGATCATTTCATCGGAATAGGAATTCAGTTCTGCCTCGGTCAGATGTCCCTCTTTGCCTACTACGGCCAGCATCGCCAGCTCCAGATCCGTAGCGATATTGACCTTGCTCACGCCGCCGGTGGGCATCTGTGCCGCCTTTGTCACCATCTCGCTGGGAACGCCGGAACCGCCGTGCAAAACCAGGGGGGTTTTGGTCAGCTTATTGATCTCTTCCAGACGGGCATAGTCCACTTTGGGCTGTCTTACCGTATAGACACCGTGGGCCGTTCCTACGGACACCGCCAGGCAGTCCACATTGGTTTCCTCGCAGAAAGACTTCGCTTCTTTGGGATCCGTATAAAGCTCTTCGTCGTGATCCGTTTCCACAAAGTCCGTGGTGCCGATCTTGCCCAGCTCCGCTTCCACGGTAATGTTCCTGGGATGTGCCATTGCCACCACTTCCTTCGTCACGGCCACGTTATCCGCGTAATCCATTTCGGAAGCGTCGATCATAACGGAAGTAAATCCTGCGTCCATGGCTTCCCGGATCACGTCCAGGGTCTTGGTATGGTCCAGATGCAGGGCCAGGGGCACTTTCGGATCCAGTTCCTTTACCACGCGATAGAATTCATCCGCAAATTCCTTCACGCCCACCTTGTGGCGGATCACTTCTTTTTCGGACAGCTG
>CALWGP010000110.1 GCA_944380095.1 uncultured Lachnospiraceae bacterium
CCTGATGGTCCTTGCCGTAGTCCTTTTGGTGGTTACGATCCGGGAAAAGAAGCTGGCGGCCCAGGTAGCCCGGGAAAACCTGCAGGAAGAGCCCAAGGAGGAACAAAAGGCCGACCGTACCGGGAAGCTGGATCCGGCGGTCAAAAGGAGCCTTGGATTTATCCTGGCGTCCATCTTTTTGTGGTTTACCGCCTATAATGCGGTGACCACGGCTTTTTCCCGCTATGCTAAGACCGTGTGGGGAATGGAAGGGGGAGGCTTTGCCAACTGCCTGATGGTGGCTACCGTGGGGGCGGTCTTAAGCTACATCCCCATCGGATTCATCTCCGCCCGGGTGGGAAGGAAGCGCTGCATCCAGGGAGGACTTGTGCTGATGCTCATCAGCTTTCTGGCGGCGGTGTTTTTCCTGCAGTTTCACCCGGTGATCAACCTTTTCTTTGCGCTGATCGGGATGGGATGGGCGGCGGTGAGCGTCAACTCCCTGCCCATGGTGGTGGAGATGTGCTCCAACAGTGACGTGGGGAAATATACCGGCTTATACTATACTTTTTCCATGTCCGCCCAGATTGTTACCCCGATTTTATCCGGCGCTTTTTTGCAGTACGTTTCCTACCGGACGCTGTTTCCCTACGCCTGCGTTTTCACCGTGGCGGCCATGGTTACCATGAGCCTGGTCAGGCACGGGGATAACCGGCCGGGACAAAAGAAAAACGTGCTGGAAAATTTTGATGTGGAAGATTGAAGACAGGAGGAAAGAGCATGAGAAAATGGATACCGGCGGCGCTGGCCGCCACGGGAGCTTATCTGTTCGCGGTGTCCCCAAGGATCAAGGACCGGCCGGAACCGATGCCGAAAGTCTATTATGCCCACAGGGGGCTGCACGACAACATTTCCGACGCGCCCGAAAATACCATGGCGGCCTTTGCCAAAGCGGTGAAAGGCGGATACGGGATCGAGCTGGACGTCCAGCTGACAAAGGACGGACAGGTGGTGGTCGTCCACGACTTCAATCTGAAACGGATCTGCGGGATCGACGGGGACGTAGACAGCTTTACCTATGAAGAACTGCAGAAATTCCCGGTCTATGAAAGCAGGCAGACCATCCCGCTTTTTTCCGACGTGCTGGCGCTGGTAAACGGCAGGGTGCCCCTGATTGTGGAGATCAAATACAAGGGGACAGGGAAAGCCGTCTGCGAAAAGACCTGGGAACTTTTAAAACATTACAGCGGCGTTTACTGCATTGAGTCCTTCCATCCCCAGGCCCTTTTGTGGTTTAAAAAGCACTGCCCGAAGGTGTGCAGGGGGCAGCTGTCCATGAACTATCAAAGAGACGACGGAAACCACGGCGTCCATTACTGGGTGATGCGCCATCTGCTGACTAATTTTTTGACCCGTCCTGACTTTATCGCCTATGACTGCAGGGCCATGCATGCGGTCTCCAAAAACATCTGCCGCAGGTTTTACGGATGCCCGTCCGTGGCCTGGACCGTGAAATGCCAGGCCCAGCTGGACGCCTGCCGCCGCAGTTTTGACTATTTCATTTTTGAGGGATTTTGCCCGAAGGACTGACGGAAATAGGAGGAAAGGATGCATAATCAGCTGACGCCCGGCGACATCAAAAAGATGCAGGAAGAGATCGAGTACCGGAAACTGGTGGTGCGCAAGGAAGCGCTGGAAGATGTAAAGGAAGCCAGGGCCCAGGGGGATCTGTCCGAAAATTTTGAGTATTATGCCGCCAAGAAATTCAAAAACAAAAACGAGAGCCGGATCCGTTATCTGGAACGGATGATCCGGACGGCCGAGATCATTTCCGAAGAATCCGGCGAGGACGAGGTGGGGATGAACAACGGCGTGGAAGTCTTTTTTGAGGAAGACGGGGAGACGGAAACCTATAAAATCGTCACCACGGTGCGCCAGAATTCCCTGGAAGGGCTCATTTCCAGCGAATCCCCGCTGGGGAAAGCGCTGCTGGGCCATAAGGCTGGCGAGCGAATTTTTGTGGATTTGGGCGGGGGGAACGGTTACCATGTGGTAATCCGTTCCATCGACAAGACAACGGACGGCGACGACGCGCTTCGCAGTTTTTAGAAGCAAAGCCGCCGCAGGAAAGGAGAGACGGGATGCGTCTTTTACTGACGGGGGCCGGGGGCTTTCTGGGAAGCCGGCTCCTTTCCTATTACCGGGAAAAATACGAAATCTGGGCCCCTTCCCATAAAGAGCTGGATCTGACGGATGCAAAAGCGGTACGGGACGGGATGGGGGCCTTTGCGCCGGACGCGGTCATCCACTGCGCCGCCCTTTCCGACGTGGGAAGCTGTGAAAAAGATCCGGGCCTGTCTGCCGCAATCAACGTGGAAGGTACGAAAAACCTGGCCGCCTGCGCGGGGGAACGGAAAGTTAAGCTGCTCTTTTGCAGTTCGGACCAGGTGTATTTTGACGGCCCGGCAGAGGGAAATTACGGGGTGAATTTTTTTGCCCACAGGGAGAATGAAATCCTGCATCCTATCCCGGTCTACGGACAGCACAAGCTGCAGGCGGAAACGCTGTGTCAGAGGCTGTGCCCGGACAGCGTGATCCTCCGGCTGACCTGGATGTACGGGGAACTGACAAAACAGGAGCAGGACAGGGGGAAACGCAGCTTAGGGGAGATTTTGCGCCGGATGGTGCGGGAAGGACAGGAGCAGTCTTTTTCAACGGGGGACTGGCGGGGCGTGACGGATGGAAACACGGTGGTGCGCTTCCTGGAACCCGCCCTGGCTTTGCCGCCGGGAATTTATAATTTCGGCAGTCCCAACTGCCTGTCGTTGTATGAAACGGTGCGCTGCGTCTTAAAGCCTTTTGGAAAAGAAAAACTGGCCTGTCCCACGGAAGGGAACAGGCCAAGAAATCTGTGCATGGATCCTAAAAAAGCCATAGCGCACGGAATCTGTTTTCCGGATACCGTGCAGGGTCTGTCAGACTTTCTGCGCAGCGGGCTCTGAAAGCCTGCGGTGCAAAAGATCGATCACTTTGGAAGATAGGGATACGGTCAGCAGGGAAAAAAGGATTTTCACCGGCGGGATGTAGGTCAAAGACAGCATCAGCACCACGAAATCCGTAAAAAAGTAAGCCCGTGCGATTTTCCAGCCCGTCACCTTATGGATGATCAGGGCCAGGGCGTCGTCTCCGCCGGAAGCGCCTCCCTTTGAAACGATTAAGCCGGCCCCGGTCCCCACGAAAAGACCGCCCAGAAGCGCGGCGACCAGGGGCTGTCCGGAAAAAGAGGGCAGGAGGGGACCGATGAATTCCCACAGCCGGTAAAACAGGGCATAGCAGCAGGTGGCGAACACGGCGTTTTTTAAAAACGCCGTACCCAGCAGCCTAAAACCCACCACATAGCAGGTCATATCCAGCAGGAAGGAAAAGATGCCGGGGGATATCCCCGTCCAGTGATACAAAAACAGGGTCATCCCCAGTACGCCCCCTTCGGTAATCTGGCTTTGGCTGTGTACGTTGAACAGCCCGAAGGACAAAATGGCGGCTCCCGCCACAAGGCAGGCGTAATGGCTTATCGTCTTTTGATTCAGTTTTTTGAAACGCAATTTCTAATACTCCTCCGATTCTCCGGCGAGCTTTCGGCAAAGCGCCAGAAAGGGCTCGCCGTATTTCTGATATTTCAGCTCGCCGACTCCGTGGACGGCGAGCATTTCTTCTTTGTTCTGGGGCAGCAAAACGCACATGGACTCCAGTGTTTTGTCGGAAAAGACCAGATAAGGGGGAATATGTTCCCGCCGGGCGATCTGTGTCCGCAGGCTGCGCAGAGCTTCAAAAGGAGAGCCGCCTGCGCAGGCAAAACCGGTTTTGTGCGTCTTTGCGCCGGTTTGGGAATGGCCGGCTGCTTCGCCGGCTTTTACAGGAGACTGCGTAGTCTTCCTTGCCGCCTTCATGGTAAGCACAGGACGGAAATCCCCGTCCTGGGAATAGAAGGACAGTCCCTTTTCTTTCACTTTTAATATAGGAAACCGGTCGTCTGTGACGGCCAGATAATCCGTCAGGATCAGATACTGGCAGACCTGCCGCAAAAAGACAATGATCTGGTGGGACTGGGAGCCGTAATAACGGTTTTGGTCCAGCCCAAAGCGCAGTACTTTTTCATTCCGGCTGCCCCGCAGGGTATCCAGGATGGCATGGATGCCGTAGCGCATTCCGCTTGTCAGGACGCAGCCGATTAAGTCGGAGGCGGTCTGCGTGATATCCACGGTTTCAAAGTTGGTTTTGCAGCTGCCGCAGTTGCCGCAGAAGCCGGCCCCGTATTCCCCGAAATAGCGCAGCATATAGTCCCGCAGGCAGTCTGTGGTATGGCAGTAAAAGGTCATTTTTTTGAGCCGCTCCCGGTCCCGCTGGCGCACCAGCTCTAAGGCCTCCCCGGTGAGTTCCTCGTTTTCCCGGTCCCGCTCGATGAAAAACTGGTTGGTGATCACGTCCTGCCCGCTGTAAAACAGGATGCAGTCCGCGGCTGCGCCGTCCCGTCCCGCGCGGCCGGCTTCCTGATAATAGCTTTCCATATTTTTCGGCATATTATAATGCAGGACAAAGCGCACGTTGGATTTGTCAATCCCCATGCCGAAGGCGTTGGTGGCTACCATCACCGGGACCTCATCGTAGGTGAAGGCCTCCTGGTTTTTCCTGCGTTCCTCGTCGGACAGGCCGGCGTGGTAGCGGGTGGCGCAAAAGCCGTCCTCATTTAACCGGTCGCAGACTTCTTCCACCGTTTTGCGGGTGGCGCAGTAAACGATGCCGGACCGGCCGGGATGGGCGGACAGATAGGAACGGATGCCCTGATATTTGTCCCGGTCGTGCCGCACTTCAAAGTACAGGTTCTTCCGGTCAAAGCCCGTAACGGTTACGTGCGGGTTTAAAAGCCCCAGCAGGGAAACAATGTCGTTTCGCACTTCCTTTGTGGCGGTGGCGGTAAAAGCCCCCACCACGGGACGCCGGGAAAGACGGGAAAGAAATTCCGGGATCCGCAGGTAACTGGGACGGAAATCCTGTCCCCACTGGGAGATGCAGTGCGCCTCGTCCACTGCTACCATGGAAATGGACGCATTCCGGGCAAAATCCAGAAATCCCTCTGTCAAAAGCCGTTCCGGCGCCACATAAATTATTTTATAGCGGCCTTCCCTGGCGTATTCCAAAGCTTTTTTGTACTGGGCAAAGGAAAGGGAGCTGTTGAGCCAGGCCGCGTGCACGCCCATCTGGTTGAGGGCGCCCACCTGGTCTTTCATCAGGGAAATGAGCGGGGAAATCACCAGGGTAATTCCGGGCATCAAAAGAGCGGGCACCTGGTAGCAAACGGATTTGCCGGCGCCCGTGGGCATAATGCCGCAGACATCCTGTCCGGAAAGAAGGCAGTCGATCAGTTCTTCCTGTCCTTCCCGGAAGGCGCTGTAGCCGTAATAGGTTCTTAGAACCTCTTCTTTTGTCGGTATGGTTGTCTGTACGGTATGTCCCAAATCGCTCATGTCCCCCATTGTACCATGGGTTTTCCGAATTGGGAAGGAGAAAGTTTTTGACGAAAGGGAGTAGGATGCTTTATAATCAAAGACATACAGGAGGCGGCAGGCTGTCCGTGCGCAAGCTGCCGCTAGAGAGGAGAATAGGAGCTATGAAAGCTAATTTACCGGAGTCTTTAAAACGCCTGATCGCGAAAGTGGAGGAGACATTCCAGGACGATCCCGCCATGGTGGAGCTGTTTATCAACTGCTTTACCAATACGCTGGATACCACGGTTAAAAAGATGGAGGACGGCACCACCCATGTGATTACCGGGGATATTCCCGCCATGTGGCTGCGGGATTCGGTGGCTCAGGTGCGCCCCTATCTGCTGGCGGCCAGGGAAGACAGCGAGATCGCGGACCTGCTGGTGGGTCTGTCCAGACGGCAGTTCTTCTTTGTCAACCATGACCCCTATGCCAACGCTTTCAACCAGGAAGAAAACGGAAACTGCTGGGAGCATGACGAGACGGAGATGTCCGACTGGCTTTGGGAGCGCAAGTATGAGATCGATTCCCTGTGCTACCCGGTGCAGCTGGCTTACCTGATCTGGAAAAATACCGGCAGGACGGACCAGTTTGACGAAAACTTTGTCAAGGGCCTGCACACCATCCTGAACGTGTGGAGGACCGAGCAGTGCCACGAGGAGAAATCCCCTTATTCCTTCGTGCGCAAAAACTGCTACTTTACCGATACCCTTTCCAGAAACGGCAAGGGCGCGCTGGTGAAGTCCGGCATCGGCCTGACCTGGTCGGGATTCCGTCCCAGCGACGACGCCTGTGTCTACGGCTATCTGATTCCTTCCAACATGTTTGCCACCGTGGTGCTGGGATATATGCAGACCATCGCCCTTGAGGTGCTGGACGACGAACTTCTGGCAGCGGAAGCGGCGTCTTTGAAGGAAGAGATCCACAATGCCATCGAGTCTTTGGCCATTGTGAAAAACGAATACTACGGCAGGATCTATGCCTATGAGATGGACGGCTTCGGCCAGTATCTGCTCATGGACGACGCCAATGTCCCCAGCCTTCTGGCTATGGACTATCTGGGCTATGAGGCCAACGACCGGGAAGTGGTGGAAAATACCCGCAGATTTATTTTAAGCAGCGGCAATCCGTACTATTATGAAGGAACCTGCGCAAAGGGCATCGGCAGCCCCCATACCCGTCCGGACTATATCTGGCATATCTCCCTGGCCATCCAGGGCCTGACCAGCCGGACCCGGGAAGAGAAGCTGGCGATTCTTCAGACCATGAAAAATACGGACGCAGGCAAGGGCATGATGCACGAGGGCTTCTGCGTCAACGATCCTTCCAAGTACACCAGGGAGTGGTTCTCCTGGGCCAACGCCATGTTCTGCGAACTGGCTTTGGATTACTGCGGCATCCGGGTGGAAAAGTAAGAAAATAGAAGCTGTGGATCGGGAGGAAAAAGATGGTGGAAATTCCGGAAAACTGTCTGTTTTTCGCCTGCGGCAACCCAAAACTGGAAGAGGAGATCCAAAGGTGCAAGCAGCTGTGCTGGCGCTA
>CALWGP010000111.1 GCA_944380095.1 uncultured Lachnospiraceae bacterium
CGCTGGAGGAAAAGGAGCGGGAAGAATTTACCCGGCTGAAGGTGATCAAACGCAATATGGAAAAATAAGGGGCTGTCCTGAAAACGTAATTCAGCGATAACCTATAAACAAGCATTCTAAATAAGCTCGCCGCTTGGCGGGCTTATTTCCTTCTCTTAATTATACAGTTAAAGAGATTCATTTCGGCTGAATAATTACATTTACCCCTAACTTTTCTAATGAACGAATATTCCTATTGATTATCTTTTCTTGATTGATAACGGAGTAGTAATCCGCTCCAAGGTCGTGATAAGGAACTTTCTCTTTTAGTATGTGATAGATCGCGATTAACATGGTATGGGCTACTGCGATTAAAGCCCTTTTTCCACCTCTGCGTGCGGCAATTCTTTGATAACGGGAATAGAGATAGCTTTGTTTGTTTCGTATGGCAGCACGAGCGTCCTCATCAAAAACCGATGGAAACAAAAAGTGGTACACCTAAGGAGCTGAAAATCAGTCTGTCGGTTAATAGATAGCCCCCTCAATGGAAATTCTTACTACATTATGCAACTAAATTTAGTTGCACTTTGCTGATAATTTGCGTATAATAAAGAAAAGAGAGGGGATAGTATGGGACAAAAAGAAAAGTTGATTCAGAAGTTGAAATCGAAACCGAAGGATTTTACTTTCGATGAAACGGAAACATTGCTGAGATATCTGGATTTTGTTCGTTTTGACAAGGGAAAAACCAGCGGGTCGCGTGTTATTTTTGTGAGCGAGGAGCATGGAAGCATCATGCTGCATAAGCCTCATCCTCAAAAAGAGATGAAAGCATATCAGGTGAAGCAATTGCTTGAAACATTGGAACAGGAGGGACTGATATGAATAATACAATTCAATATAGGGGATATATCGGAAGCGTCGAGTTTTCAGAAGAAGACGGGATTTTCTATGGGAAAGTACTGGGAATCCGTTCCCTGATTTCCTATGAAGGAGAAAGTGCCCGGGAACTTCTTGATGATTTTCACGGTGCAGTTGACGAGTATCTGGAAAATTGCGCGGCAGAAGGGAAAACTCCGGAAGTTGCATATAAAGGAAGTTTTAATATCCGTATTTCGCCTGAACTTCATAAAAGGCTTATTCTTTATGTAACCGCTCATAATATGTCTTTAAACCGCTACATTGAAGAAACGCTGGAAAATTCCCCGGCAGCGAAATAGGAAAGTCATGCGTATAAAAACACCGTAAAACCCCAAGAAGGACCTTCGGCCGAAAAATGAGCCGAAGGTCCTTCTTTGGGTGAAAGATTACTTGTGTGGATCCGGCAGCTGCCCCGTTCTTTCTTCCGCTGCAGCGCGTTTTTGCGGGTCATGCTTTAAAAGCAGCTGCGCCTCCGCAAGCAGCAGCCGCTTCATTTCCGGAGACAGGCGGCCGTAATAATACATCAGCCGTCCGGCCTGTTCGTCGGAAAAAGACGATATGTAATTCGGAATATCGCTGTTTCCCAGAATATAGTCGATGGAAACGCCGAAATAATCAGCCAGGGAAATCAGGGTGGCGAAGTCGGGTTCCCGGTAGTCGTTTGCATAACCGTTAAGCGTCGAACTTGCGATGTTGAGGGAATCGGAGAGCTGACGCTGGGTAAGATGATGTTCTGTCAGAAGCTGTTTGAGTCGTTGTCCAAAGGTCATGCCGTTCTTTTATCCTCCTTTTCCATTTATTCCCATTTTATATGATTTGCTTTTTGCCGTCCCTGTACTACGCGAAATGAATTTTGAATATGCGATAAAGGAATTTTGGATGGATTATGCCGGAAATTGAAAGAAAATCCCGGAAAGGAGCTTGACCTGCCGCATCGAATAAGATATACTAACTGTAGTTAGCAATGTCTAACTAAATCCGGCAAAAACAGGAGACATATCTTATGAGTATTGTAATTGTTGGCGGAAACGAGGGGATGGAAGCGCAGTACGAGATGATCTGCAAAGCGCACGGCTGCCGGGCCAGGGTGTTTACCAAGGAACACGGCTCGCTGAAAAAGAAACTGGGATGTCCCGACCTGCTGATTTTGTTCATCGGAACCGTTTCTCATAAAATGGTGATCAGCGTTACGCAGGAAGCAAAGAGAAACAGAATCCCGGTCAAGAGGGTCCATACCAGCAGCGCCAGCGCCCTGAAAGCCGCCCTGGCGGAGTGTAGAGCGGCGGTTTAAGATAGTTTTTTCGAAAAACAACCAAATGTCCGCGGTACGCGTTCATCGGCCTTACAAAATTTGTCATTTCAATTACATATTGTAGCTAATTTCTCTCAAAAGCCCTGATGTATGTTAATATAGGATTACAAAAGAACGCAATATAAGTAACAAAGACGGAGTTCCTTCTTTGAAACAGTGTTGTGAACAGACAGGGGAGAATTTTATGAGAAAAATCGCAATTTGTGACAGCTGCTGCGAGACGCTGGAAGCGATGCGAAACATGCTGACCGCGCAGTACGGGAAAGAGTTGCAGATCGCTACTTATCCGTCTGGGGAGGAGCTGTTGCGCACATGGCAAAAGGATGAACGCAAAAAGACCGAAATCATCATTATGGAGGTCAGGAGCGAAGAGGAGAACGGGATCAGCGTTGCCAGGCAGATCCAGGAAATTTTCGGTGGTGTGAAAACGATTTTTTCCACTGCACAGCTGGAGTGCGCGGAGGAGATTTTCGAAGCCAATCCGGTCTATCTGCTGGCCAAGCCGATTAAGCAGGAGCGCCTGTTTGAGGCGGTGGACCGGGCGATCGGACAGATCGAGGAAGGGGAAGCTGCCTGCGTGACCCTGATTTCCAAAAGTTTTATTGCCAGGGTCAGGGCGGAAGACATCTGGTATGTGGAAAGCGAGCGCCGCGTTTTGACGGTGCACAGCAAGGAAGAGGATATCCGGGTGAACATGAAGTTAAGCGACCTGGAGGAAAGGCTGCCGGAATATTTTGTACGGGTCCATCAGAGTTATCTGGTCAATATGAAGCAGATCCGCGTATTTTCCGCAAAGGGCGTGGAGCTGGTGGACAGGCGGGTGATTCCGGTCAGCAGGCCCAGATACGCAAAGGCAAAGGACATCTTCCTGCAGTTTTTAGGGGAAAAAGAAGAATAATGAAGGGATTTCCTTCCGATACTAAATCCAAAAAGAACGGAGGGGAATCAATATGTGCGAAAAGAAAGAGGCGCCGGGAAAAGGAGCGATGTTCGCCTGCGGGGAACAGAGCATGAAGTTTCCGACGCCTGTTTTTATCCGGTCCAGCGCTGCGGTGGTTGGGAAAAAAGAGGGGGAAGGCCCCTTGGGCGGGCTGTTTGACCTGGTGGGGGAGGACGACCTGTTTGGCTGCAATACGTGGGAGGAAGCGGAGAGCAGCCTGCAGAGGGACGCTTTGCATCTTGCGCTGAAAAAGGCGGGAATGAACAGCACGGACTTGCGCTGTCTGTTTGCGGGGGACCTGCTGGGGCAGAGCATCGCAACCAGCTTCGGGCTGGCACAGTATGAAAGGCCGGTGATGGGACTGTACGGGGCCTGCTCTGCCAGCGGGCTGGCCTTAAGCCTGGGGGCCATGGCGATCTGCGGCGGCTTTGCGGACTGCGTGGGGTGCGTAACCAGCAGCCATTTTGCCAGCGCGGAAAAGGAATTCCGTTTTCCGCTGGGATATGGAAACCAGAGGCCCCTTTCCGCCACCTGGACGGTTACGGCAAGCGGCGCCTTTATCCTGACCGGGGACCCGGGAAAGGGCGCCAGGGGGATTATTACCGGGATTACCCCGGGAAAGATCGTGGACTTTGGACTGAAAGATTCCATGAATATGGGGGCCTGCATGGCGCCGGCAGCGGCGGACAGCATCGCCGCCCATCTGGCGGATTTCGGGCGCAGACCGGAAGATTACGACCGCATTATTACGGGGGATTTGGGAAAAGTGGGGCAGAGGGCCCTTTTGGATCTTTTGCTGGAAAAGGAGATCGATATTTCCCGTCAGCATATGGACTGCGGGATCGAGATTTATGACGGGGAAAAGCAGGACACCCATGCCGGCGGTTCGGGCTGCGGCTGTTCTGCGGCCGTGCTGTCGGCCTATGTCCTCAAAAAAGTGGAAGAAGGAAGCTGGAGGCGGATCCTGTTTGTCCCCACGGGAGCCCTGCTGTCCAAGACCAGTTTCAACGAAGGCAAAAACGTCCCGGGAATCGCCCACTGCGTGGTGATTGAGCATGTGGGGGGACGGCAGGATGCCTTTCATTGACTTTGCCGCCGTCCCTGTTTATAATGAAACGGATAATCCCGGACGGGAAAACAGGGAGGACGCGGAATGGAAAAAGTGCTGCTTGTAGGAGTCAATTCCGGCAGGGACGCAGAATTTGAGCGCTCCATGGAAGAACTGGAGAATCTGGCGCAGGCCTGTGACCTGGAAGTGGCGGCGCGTACTGCGCAAAACCTTTCGGCGGTGAATACCGCCTTTTATATCGGCAGCGGGAAAGTGGAAGAAGTGGGCAGGATGGCACAGATGCTGGAAGTGCAGCTGATTATTTTCAACGATTCCCTGACGCCTACCCAGCAGAGGAATCTGCAGAAGGCCCTGGATTTGCCCGTATGGGACCGGACAGGGCTGATTTTGGAAATCTTTGGCAGACGTGCCAGGACAAGGGAAGCCCGCCTGCAGGTGGAGAGCGCCCGTTTGCAGTATATGCTGCCCAGACTGGTGGGGATGCGGGAAGCCCTTTCCAGACAGGGAGGGGGCGCCGGGGCAGGCGGCGGATACGGCGCGGGAGGCGGATTTTCCAACCGGGGCGCCGGGGAGACGAAGCTGGAGCTGGACCGCAGGAAGATCGAAAGGCGTCTGGCCGAGCTGCGCCGGGAACTGGAAATTGTGGAAAAAGACCGGCGCACCCAGAGAAAGCGCCGGGAAGGAAGCGAATTGCCTTCCGTTGCGCTGGTGGGCTATACCAACGCAGGCAAATCCACCCTGCTAAACGCCCTGCTTGCCAGGTGCAATCCGACGCCGGAAAAACAGGTGATGGAAAAGGATATGCTCTTTGCCACGCTGGATACCACGGTGCGCAGGATCAGCCCCGGGGATCACCGGGATTTCCTTCTTTCGGATACGGTAGGATTTATCGATAAGCTGCCCCACGGGCTGATCAAAGCTTTCCGCTCCACCTTAGAGGAGGCGTGCAGCGCGGATCTTTTGCTGATTGTGTCGGACGTTTCCGACGAACATTTCCGGGAACAGCTGCGGGTAACGCAGGATACGCTGCGTCAGCTGGGGGCGGAAAAAATCCCCTGCCTCTATGTGATGAATAAGGCGGACCGGACCACGCAGCCAAACCGCCTTCCCAGAAAGATCGGGGACCGGATTTATCTGTCCGCCAAGGCGGGAATCGGGCTGGAAGAACTTTTGGAAATGATCCGGGAAAAGCTTTTTTCGGATTATGTGGAATGCGAAATGCGGATTCCCTATACGGATGGGGCGGAAGTTTCCTGGCTGAGGGAAAACGCGCTGGTACGCCGGGCCGAGTACCGGGAGGACGGCCTGTGGATGCGCCTGTCGTGCAAAAGAAGCGACGCCGGGAGGTTTGGCGCATACATAGTTTCCGGGGAGGAAAAAGGAGAAGCCTATGAGGAAAATGGAATTTAAAATGGAACGGCCGGGGCTTTTGAAAGAAGGCGACCGGGTGACGGTGACGGAAGGCCTTTTGCCCAGCAACTATTATTATACCATCGACCCTTCCCTGGCCATGTCCGGCAACTACCCCTTCCGGGAAAGGCTTCTTTCCCGGGAAGGGGAAGTGACGTCGGTGGTGGAAAACGAGAGAGGGTTTTATGTCACCGTCCGTTTTGAGGAATAAGGTGACAGGGCGCTTTGGGCGTGCTATACTGGATGGGAAATTCCGTCGGGATTTTAGACGGAGAAAAAGGAAAAACAAAGGAGGCAGCAGATGATGAAGAAAATTTCTACCGATAAGGCGCCGGCGGCAATCGGCCCTTACTCCCAGGCGGTTGTGGCGGGAGGGTTTTTATTTGCTTCCGGCCAGATTCCCATTAACCCGGCAAGCGGCGCCGTGGAGGCACAGGGGATTTCGGAGCAGGCGCGGCAGGTGATGGAAAATATCGGCGCGGTCCTTTCGGCGGCCGGGACCGATTACGATTCCGTAGTCAAAACAACCTGTTTTCTGGCGGATATGCAGGATTTTGCAGCGTTTAACGAGGTATACGGACAGTATTTCCCGAACAAGCCGGCCAGAAGCTGCGTGGCGGTCAGACAGCTTCCCAAGGACGTTTTGTGCGAAGTGGAAGTGATCGTCTGCGTGGGAGGAGAAAACGGCGGCTCCTGCGGTCAGAGATGAAAAACATCGTACTGATCGGGATGCCGGGGGCAGGCAAGAGCACGGTAGGCGTGGTTTTGGCAAAGCATGAAGGCTTTGGCTTTCTGGACTCGGACCTGGTGATTCAGGAAAAGACGGGGCTGCTTTTGCACGAGATTATCTCCCGGGAAGGGGACGAGGGCTTCCGGCAGGTGGAAAACCGGGTCAACGCCTCCCTCCGGGTCAGGCATACGGTCATCGCCACCGGCGGCAGCGTGATTTACGGCAGGGAAGCCATGCAGCACCTGCGCCGGATCGGGACCGTGGTTTACCTGAAGCTGTCCTGTCCCTCCATTGCGGAACGGCTTGGGGATTTGAAAGAAAGAGGGGTTACCTTAAAAGAGGGGCAGACGCTGCAGCAGCTCTATGACGAAAGGGTGCCCCTGTACGAAAGATATGCGGATATCACCATAGACTGCGAAGAAAAGAGCATCCGGGAAATCGTGGCTGAGATTTCCGCAAGGCTTTCGCGGCCGCAGTGACGGGAGGAAACAAAAGACATGAAAGAAAACAGGAAGTCCATTCGTTCCGGCTTTCTGCTGTTTCTGGCCGCTTCCATCTGGGGAGCGGCCTTTGTGGCGCAGAGCGTGGGAATGGATTATATGGGGCCGGCTACCTTTAATGCGGCCCGCTTTTGGATCGGCGGCGCGGTGCTTGTGCCGGTACTGGCCTTTCGCGCCAAAACCGGCC
>CALWGP010000112.1 GCA_944380095.1 uncultured Lachnospiraceae bacterium
CGCTTTGTTTCCCCTGACGCCGCCGCGAGGATCGGCATGCCGCAGGCCATATAGGACTGAAGCTTGGCCGGAATCGTCTTTTCGAACAGTTCATTTTTCATGAAGGAGACGAAGGCCGCATCCGCGCAGGCCAACAAAGGCGGAATCCGTTCCGGCGGCTGCCTTTCGATCAAAAGGAACTGATCTTCCACGCCATAGCGTTTCAGCTGGGACAGGAAATTCACCTTATCTCTGCCATCTCCTACCACAATAAACCGCACGCCCCTGTCCTTCAGAAGCGACGCGGCTTTCGGAAGGATTTCCAATCCCTGGGCTTTCCCGATATTTCCGGTGAAAATGATCTGAAACTTTCCGTCCGCCGGGATTCCGGAAGTAAGGGACGGCTTTTCCTTCCGGTAAAATTCCTCCGCATATTGAGGCCAATAGCTCACCTTATCAGCATCTTTCGTCCTTTTTTGAATCTCCTGTACGAAACTGGGAGAGGTTGCAAAAATATGATCGCTGTTTCGGTAGAGGTAGGACACCATCTTTTCGATGGGGCCGATCACCGCCCGATGTCGGATTCCCGTGACGATTTCCACATTTTCCGGCCACAGATCCTGGACGTACAAGTAGCACGGGATCTTTCTTTTTTTGGCGTACCATACGGCAATCAGGCTCTGGGTCATGGGCGATGTTTCGAAATTGAATACGAAATCCGCCCGGATGGAAGTAAAGCATTTCCATAAAAAGCCGGCTGCCGGAAAGGAAAGATAATTCAGGATCAACCCCAGTGAACTTTTTCCTCTGGGAACCAGAGGAATTCTCAGGATTTCCACCCCGTTCCAGCTTTCTTTCCGCTTTTTGCACAATCCGTATCCTGTATAAAATTTCCCCTGGGGATAGTTGGGGATGCCGGTCAGCACGGTGACCCGGTATCCCCTTCGCACCCACTCCCTGCAGATATCGTTGATGCGGAACTGTTCCGGATAAAAGTATTGGCTGACGACCAGGATGTGCGCCTTTTTATTCATCTCGCAGCTGTGCCTCCGCCTTTCCTGTCCGTTTATGCATCCTCCTGCTTTTCTCCTCCGAGAACCCTTCCGTACTCTCCGGGATGAACAGCACCTTTATGGTCAAAAGGATCATTTTCAGATCCATCCAGATAGACTGGTTTTCGATATAGAGAAGGTCCAGGCGCAGCTTATCGTAGGCAGACGTATTGTATTTTCCGTAGATCTGGGCGTAACCGGTCAGACCGCCCTTGACCCGGAGACGGTAGGCGAATTCCGGCAGTTCCTTCACATAGGCGTGGACGTGTTCCACCCGCTCGGGCCTGGGACCTACGATAGACATATCCCCCTTGACCACGTTGAACAGCTGGGGGATTTCATCGATCCGAAAGCGCCGGATGATCCGGCCCACCCTGGTAATCCGGTCGTCCCCCGCGGTGCAGGGCCGCGCCTTTCCGTCTTTTTCCGCATCCATGACCATGCTGCGGAATTTCAGGATTTGAAATTCTTTCCAGTCCTTTGTATAGCGTTTCTGCCGGAAGAAAATATCCCCTCCGTCCTCCAGCTTGATGGCCAGCATGGTGATCAGCACCACCGGGGACAAAATCAGCAGGCCGGTCAGGGAAACCGCCAGATCCAGCGCCCGCTTGGAAAAGCAGTTCCTGCGGTTGTCTTTCGCATATTGATATTTCAGCAGCGGGGTATCGATCAGGTGCCTCTTGTCGAATCCCTGGATAACGATATCGGAAATCCGAGGCGTAATGTAAAAGGTTTTTTTCTCGTTCACCAAATAGGTCATCAGCCCGGTCCGGATTCCGTAGGCGGTTTCGTAAAGAAGAACCGTTTCGTTTTCGTTGATTTTCGCCAGTTGCTCTTCCACGGGAAGGCGGCAGCTGATCTTTTCCGTAATGTCGAAAAGATGGCCGTATTTGCGCTCCAGCTTATGACAGAATTCCTCCACATCGTCACGCCCGTAAATGACCAGCGTCTTCCTGGGCGGGATCTTTTTGATAAACCAGGTTTTCGCCCCCACAGCCCAGGCTGTCACCACCAGAATCTGCACAATGGCGGCGATCAGGCCCGGAATCAGCGTCAGGTAGCGGTTGGCGATCAGGCAGGCTTCGATGTAGAGCACCATATCCGCCAGGCCGAAAGCCAGCATCTGGGACAGGATCGTCTCACCCACCGGATAGGCGGATATCTTGTAAGCCCGGTAAAGCATGGCCGCAGAATGGTAAATTGCAAAATAGACTACGGCGGAAACCGCCGCACCTGCTGCGCGGTGTGTTTCAAATACTCTGGAATTATAAAAAATCATCCACACGAGCAGAAAAATCGCCATTTCCGAAATCGTGATGATCCAGGCCACGGCATCCTTTGCCCGTTGTTCCCTGTCGTTTCTGATGTGTTCCACAACTATCCCTCACCCGTTTTGTATCTTTATCCTTCCACCCGGCAGATTCTGGATTTCTTCGCCACATTGTTGGAAGAATCCAGCGCCGCATAGGTAATGATCACCCTGCCGTCCGCCGTGTCCGATATTTTTTCGATCAGAAGGGAATCCGTTACATCCCCGTCCTCCCGGTCCGACGCGGTTACCCCCTCCAAAAGTTCGGCTTTTGTCAGATCCGGGGAATAGCGCAGCTCGTCCTGGGAAAAGGAAATAACCGGGGCCGTCCGGTCAAGTCCCTGATAAAGGAAGGCAGCGACTCCTAAAAGGATTGCATCCGCCAGAATAAATCCAATGGTAATCAGCTTCGTTTTCATGCTTTCGTCTCCTCCGCCGTCCCCGGTTCCGGAAGGGGTTCCCCTTCCTCCTCTGTACTTGCGTAGTAGCTGTAATAATACTTTTCATAGTATTTCCCATAGCGGCCGGCACGTTTTAAATCTACTTTATTCAATACGCACC
This sequence comes from uncultured Lachnospiraceae bacterium, assembly GCA_944380095.1. GTDB lineage: Bacteria > Bacillota > Clostridia > Lachnospirales > Lachnospiraceae > Gallintestinimicrobium. Next base: position 2,902 of record CALWGP010000112.1, read on the forward strand.
CCAGCAGGCGGCATCCCGCTTTTTCCAGCTGGGAAACGATGTTCTGCGCCGCCTTGTAGCTGATGCTGTTGCTCTCGATAATCAATAACGTCCCGTCGCTCTCCCTTGCCACAATGGCGCCATCGATGACGCTTCCTAAGGGGGGCGTGTCCACGATCACATAATCATATTCCGCCCGCAGGGTCTGCAAAAGCGTATGAAACCGCTGGTTTCCCAGCAGTTCGCTGGGATTTGGCGGCACGGGGCCCGCAAAAATAATATGGAAATCCGGTACGTTGGTTTCACAGATCGTATCTTCCAGTTCCGCCTGGCCGCTCAGATAGTGGGACAGGCCGTACTTTTCATGGCCGGTGCGATAGCGTCTGCGCAGGACGGATCTTCGCAAATCCGCATCCACCAGGACCGTTTTCTTTCCGTCTTCTGCCAGGGACAGGGCCAGCTGGAAAGAAACGCTGGTCTTGCCTTCGTTGGGCGTACAGCTGGTCAGGGAGATCACCCTGAAGTCCTTTCCGGTAAAGCTTAAATTGGTGCGCAGTGTCTTATAGGCTTCTTTTGTCCTGAAATCCAGTTTTTCCAGTTCACGGATCATCACTTTCGGCATTGTCTTTTCCTCATTCGATCATATTTTTGCGCCGCCCTACCTGCGCCGCGCTTTTTTCTTCTTTTTCCGTTCCCCTTCATTGAGCGGGATCACCGCCAGGGTGGACAGGTTCAGATACCGTTCCACGTCCTCGGTGGTACGGATCCTGTCGTTAAACAGCACCGTCATCACCACGACCGCCGCCACAAGGAAAACGCCAAAGGCTCCGCCCAACACCGTCATCCTCCCTACTGCCGGACCGGATTTTACCGTAGGCAGATCCGCTGTTTCCACCACGTTTACCGCCTCGATGTCCATCACATTCTGAATATGTACGGTAGCCGCTTCCCGCACAGCGTTGGCCGTTTCCATTGCCCGCACCGGATCGCTGTCCGTTACCGCAATGGCGATAATCCGGGTATCGCTGGGTGAAGAAACGCTTACGTTGGCTTTGAGCTGCTCATAGCTTAAATCCAATCCCAGCTGCTCGATCACCTCTTCCAGTACGAAACGGCTGCAGATCAGTTCCGCGTAGTCCTTCGTCAGCTGGGTACCCGTCTGCAGATCGTTATACGTCACCATGGTGTTGTCCTGTTTCGCCAAAACGTAAATCCTTGTGGTAGACTGGTAAGAAGGCGTCATCCCAAACTTCGCCGCCAGAAAGACCGCCAGGGCAACAAACAGCCCTGCCGCAGCCATCAGCGGCAGTTTGCCCACAAGGGCCAAAAACAGTTCCCCTAAATCGATTTCAATCTCCCCATTTTCACGGTTCAGACCGTTTTCCATTATCCCTACTCCTTTGCTTCGTCAGATTTCTTCTATTTCCCTGTTTTCCAGTAGTGCCCTGGCATTCCTAAAAAGCAGTGCCTCGGCGCAGGGACGTCCGTATTTTCGTTCCAGAAAGGCCGCGCATTTTTGCAGGTGTACGCTGCGTCTCCCCTGCGCCCGGTGGGCGTCCGTCGCCACAAAATGCACGATTCCTTCTTTCAAAAGGGCGTTCGTCATCCTTTTCACCGTCCAGCCTCCCGCCCCAGTCACACTTTGACTGTTGACCTGCAGAAAACATCCGATTAACGTCAGCTCTTTGGCCCTGGACAGCTGACGGTACAGACAGTCATAACGTTCTGCATGGGCCAGTATTGGCCGGTATCCCGCACAGAGCAGCCTGTCGATCCCGCTGCGCATATAATTCCATTCTTCATCCGGCATAAACTCCACAAGCACATAGTCGGTGCCCGCCATGGTGGGGACTCTGCCTTCTTCCAGCCATTTCACAAGGTCATGGCTGTAAAACAACTCGCCGCCCGGATAAAGTTCCATACTGATCTGCCTTTTCTTCATTTCTTCCTTCAAACGGCAAATCTTTTCCTTTACCCTATCTGTCGTTAAGCACCTGCTCCCCGGCTTCTGGTGCGGTGTCAGAATAATCGTCCCGATCTTTTCCCGCTGTGCCTGACCAAGCATTTCCAAACTTTCTTCCAGAGTCCTGGAACCATCGTCCACGACCGGTAAAATGTGCGAGTGTATATCGATAAATGTGTTTTCCCTCATTTTTTAGAATCTGTTCCCTGATTTGTCACAATTACCAGGGTATACTTTTCGTGAAATAATATCTTCTATGAAAAAGGATTGTTGTTTCTTTTTCACGTTGTTCTCCATTATAGACATAAAACAGTGATTTTTCAAGACGGATAACAAGAAATGTTTACCGATTTTCATATAAAATCTATGTAAAAAGTGTATAGAATAGCGGGAAGATACGTTATTTTCAGGAATACGCCGTCAAATATATGGTCAAGGAGGTAAGGAAATGGCAAAATCCGGAAGCAACATTTATAAGCGAAAAGACGGGAGATATGAAGGAAGAATTCTTCTGGGAAAGGACGGACAGAATAAAACGCGGTATCTGTCGGTATATGCCAAAACGCTTCGGGAAGTACGGAAAAAAATGGAAGAAGCAAGAGGCAGGACAAAAGAAACTGAATTTTCCCCGCCATTTGAGATATGTGTTGAAAAGTGGATACAGAACAGAAAAAGAAACTGGAAACCAACCACTTATGACGTTTATCGCAGAATAGCAAACCGATATATAATCCCGGGGCTTGGAACCTTCCGGGCAGAGGAAATTACTCCGGACAGACTGATCCGTTTTTCCGACGGATTACTGGAAGGCAGGACGGGAAAACCTCTTTCTGAGCAATACAGAAAATATATTTGTTCGTTTGTGCGCCGAATCCTTCTTTCGGAGGGAATCAACGTCTGTCCCCAGCTGCCCGAATACCATATCAGCCACAGGGAAATGCTTCTTCCGGAAGCGGATGTTCTGAAAAAACTGGAAAATTACCTTCTGGAGCATCTGGAAGAAAGTACCTGTCTGGGTATCTTACTGGTAAGATATACCGGCATTCGAATCGGGGAATTATGTGCCCTCCAGTGGAAGGACATTGATCTGGAAAAAGGAGTATTGACCGTAAGAAGAAATCTGCAGAGAGTGCGAAATTATGAGAATGGAGGGAGCTACGAAACAGAAAATACCGGAAAAACCAAACTGTCTTTCCAGCTTCCCAAAACCTCCAATTCCGTCCGGAAAATTCCGCTTGCGGACGGACTCCTGAAAATAGTAAGGACGTACGCCCGTTCCCCGGAAGAATATGTGGTGACCGGAAAACGGGCCAAATGGGCGGAAGTCCGGACAGTGCAGTACCGGTTTGCTTCGATTTTAAAAAAGTGCGGCCTGCAGCCGTTCCACTTCCATCTTTTAAGACATAGCTTCGCCAGCGAATGCATTTATAAGGGATGCGACCTTAAAAGTCTCAGCGAAATACTCGGTCACAGCAGCGTACAGATTACAATGAATATTTATGTTCACAGCAATATGGGAGCCAAAAAAGAAATGATGAACCTTGTCTGCGGAATCACACAATAAAAAATGAGCCGTCAATATTTTGGTCAGGCCGCAAAATGAAGTCTGAATCCGGGCATTTTCAAACTTTGCGAAAATTTCATAGAAGATATTATTTCACGAAAAAATTTTTATAAGCAATTAAGCAATCAGGAAATCACAGGAAATGGATTTGACGTAAAACGATTGACTACATCCTTTACATATAAATTTCCATCAAAAAAAGACAGGAACTTTTTCGTTCCTGCCTTTTTTTGATGTATTTCAGCAAATATCGTCCGTATATCAAAGAGTGGAAATAACCTCTTCAACCGTCTTCCCGGAGCCCTTAATCGCGTCGTAAAGAGCTTTGATATCTTCCTGTTCCTTTACTTTTTCCAACTCTTTTCTGCGGGTCTTCAGCTGCTTAAGCACCTCTTCTGTCTTTGCAATTTCGTTGTCCAGAAATGCCATTTCTTCTGCATAAGTCATGTTTTTCTTTCTTCTCGGCACGTGTAAGATCCTCCTTTAAAATAAAATTTCAGTGGTACAAATTTCCTTCCCTTTTAGAATAACACACTCTTTTTTTGATGTCTATTCTTTTATCAAAGCGT
>CALWGP010000113.1 GCA_944380095.1 uncultured Lachnospiraceae bacterium
GGAACCGAAAGAAGCGTCCCGGAAGTGATGGAAGAGGTAATAAAAGACCGGCCCTATTACGGGGCAGAGGGCGGCGTGACTTTGTCCGGAGGCGAACCCCTTTTGCAGGCGGACTTTGCGGCGGCCCTGCTGAAAGAATGCAAAAAGCACAAAATTTCCACCTGTGTGGAAACCGCAGGTTTCGTGCCCTGGGAGGCCTTTGAAAAAGTGCAGGGCCTGACGGACCTGTTTTTGTTTGACTATAAGCTGGATACCCAGGAAGAAATGGACCGGTATACCGGGGGAAAGCTGGAGACGGTCCTGGACAATTTAAGGCGCCTTGCAGCTTTGGGAAAAAAGATCGTCCTGCGCTGTCCCGTTATCCCGGGAATCAACGATACGGACGGACATTTCCGGGCCATTGCGCGGCTGGCAAAGGAGTGCCGGATCCCCCACGCAGAGCTGATGCCCTATCATAACTGGGGAGAACCCAAATGGGAACAGGTGGGGAGGCCTTACGGCCTGTCCGGCTTAAAAACCATGACACAACAGGAGGCGGACGCCTGCAGGGCCCGTCTGGACGAGTGGATGAAAGCAGAAAACGGAGAGGAATAAGACAAGATGAGACTGGAGATTGAAAACGCAAAAATCATTCTCAACAGACAAAAGAGCGGACGTTTTGAGCTGGCGGACGTGAAAAAGGAAGGGGACGGCTTTACGGCCCGGCAGGAAGGAATTTCGGCCCGCCTGGAGCTGGAGCAGACCAAAGACTGCGTCCTGGGGCGGCTGGCCCTTTCTTTGGACAATGAATCCTGCCGGGAAAACGACAACCTGGCCCTGACGGACCCGGTGACTTTGTGCCTGGAAACGGATCCAAAGCCCGTGCGCATGACGGCTTTGTACCTGCACCGGGACTGGTGGACCCGCCCTGCCTTTGTGACAAAATGGGAGGAGCTGCCGGAGCGGACCCAGTGCGTTTATCTGGAATACGAAGACGGATACGGCTGTTTGATGCTGCTTGCAGGAAAGGATTTCAAGACCAACGCCAAAGGGCTTGAGCCCGGGAAACTGTGCCTGAATGTCACCGCCTACCGGGGCGGACAGTCCGGCCTTAGGGAGCCCCTTTTTGTCTGGGCGAAGGCTGGAAGCGTCTATGAGGCGGTCCATGCCTGCGCGATGGCGGCAGCCAAGGAAACGGGGGCGGTGCCAAAGGAAAACAAGGAATATCCGCCCATATTCGATTATCTGGGCTGGTGCAGCTGGGATGCGTTTTATACCGATATTTCCGAAGAAAAGGTGCGGGAAAAGGCGAAGGAGCTGAAGGAGAAAAACGTGCCTGTCCGTTGGATGCTGCTGGACGACGGATGGCAGTCCGTGCACGGCCAGCTGATGTATGACCTGATGCCGGAAAAGGAAAAGTTCCCGGAAGGGTTTGCAAAGATGATCCGGGAGATCAAGGAAGGCGGCAGCGTGGATTACGTGGGCGTCTGGCACGCCATGGGAGGCTATTGGGGCGGCATTGAGCCCGGCAGCAGGGCCCACCTGCAGCAGGCGGACCACCTGTATGAAACTTCTTCCGGGAAGTTGCTCCCTTATCCGGACGCAAAGAAAGGGTACGGGTTTTACCGGGATTGGTATGAGATGCTGCGCCGTGAGGGAATCGATTTCGTAAAGGTGGACGGACAGAGCGCCGTGAAAAACTATTATGAAAACGATATCCCGGTATGCCGGGCGGCCCGGGAAACCCACAAGGCCCTGGAAGGGGCGGCGGGCGCCTATATGGGCGGGAGGCTGATCAACTGCATGGGCATGTCCATGGAAAACATCCTGGGCCGCCAGGGATCCGCCCTGAGCCGAAACAGCGACGATTTTCTGCCAAACGAACCCCACGGCTTTACGGAGCACCTTTTGCAGAACGCTTACAATGCGGTTTACCACGATGAGTTTTATTACTGCGACTGGGATATGTTCTGGACCTTCCACGCAGACGCCAAAAAGCACGCCCTGCTTCGGGCGGTGAGCGGCGGCCCGGTCTATTTCAGCGACCGGATCGGGGATACGGACCGGACGGCCCTTTGCCCGCTGATGACCCGGGACGGGAAGATTCTGCGGATGGACCGGGCGGCGAAGCCTTCGCCGGACAGCCTCTTTAGGGATCCTGTCAAAGAAGGGCTGATCAAACTGACCAACACAGCGTCCTGCGGACAGGGCGGGCCGCTGGGAGGCGCGGTACTGGTCTATAACGTCAGCGGCAAGCCTGCGTCTTCTTTCGTTGGGGCCGGGGACGTTTACGACCTGCCTGCAGGCCCTTACTACTGCTATGAGTGGGAAACCGGACGGGGCGTTTTGCTCAAAGAGGGAGAAACCCTGCCGGTGGGCCTGGATGCGGACGGCTTTGCCCTGTATTTGCTTGTGCCCGTAACAAAAGGCGCTGCCCTCGTCGGCCTGACGGACAAGTACGTTTCCTTTTTGGGAATCGACCGGGCGCAGCGCACCGAAAAGGGATTCTGGGCGGTGACCAAAGAAGGGGGCACTTTCGCCTTTTACTGCCCTAATGGGGTAAAACGCTGCCTGGTCAACGGAAAAGACGTTACCGCAGAGCTTCAGGAAGCGGACGGGCTGTACCGGGTATCCTGCAAAGAAGAGGGCGAAACCATGATTTTGGTGGAAGAGGAGGAATAAAATCCCATGTACGAAGAATCCAAGAAAGAACTGGTGCGGATCTGCCATTTATTATATGACAAAAACCTGGTCACCGCTGCGGACGGCAATGTAAGCGTCCGGGTGTCAAAAGACCATATCCTGCTCACCCCTTCCGGCAAGGGCAAGGGGTTTGTGGAGGAAAAAGACATCCTGGTTTTGGATCTGGAAGGAAACCTGGTGGAAGGAAGCGGAAAGCCCAGCCGGGAATATCCCATGCACCGGGCCGTTTATGAAGAGCGCCCCGAAGTGGGGGCGGTGGTCCATACCCATCCGGTGTTTGCCACGGCCTTTGCCATGGCGGGAAAAACCGTCCCGGACTGCTATCTGATTGAAACAAAGGTAGCATTAAAGGGGATCGCCCTGGCGGGCTTTGCTGCGCCGGGCAGCCTTGCTTTGGCAGAGCAGGTGCGGGCCGTGGCGGCGGGCAATGACGCTGTCCTGCTTCAAAATCACGGCGCCCTGACCGTAGGCAAAAATCTGACGGACGCTTTCCAGAAAATGGAAGTGCTGGAATGCGTGGCAAAAACCATTATCATGTCCCGTCTGGTGGGGGACCCGGTAAAAATTCCGGAGGAATGAGGGGAAAAGAAGATGAATCGACAGTATCGGATCGAAGAAAGCGGCGTTTTTCTGGCCCTGGACGTGTCGGAAAAGGGGGAAGTGTTTTTCCTGCACTGCCAGAGGCGGCCTTTCGCAGAAGAAAGCATTGTCCCGGAACAAAAGGAATGGTATCGCCTGGTGGAAATCCAGGCGGCCGGGGAAGACTGTGACGACCATCACGCCTGCAAATATACGGGTACCCTGCCGGGAAGAAGGCTTGTATTTACCGGACTTTCGGATGAGCGGACCGCACGGGGACGCTGCATCACGGTGACCCAGAAAGACGGCCTTACGGGCCTTAAGGTAAAGAGCATCCTGCAGTTTATCGGCGATACGGGAGTGCTGGAGAGTTGGACGGAAGTGGAAAATTTAGGGCAGGGGCCGGTGGGCCTGACCTATGTCTCTTCCTTTTGCCTAAACGGGCTGACCAAGGATTCCGCCCTGCCCTGGGATGAGACGGCGCGGCTGTACGTGCCTTCCAACAGCTGGTACGGGGAATTTCAGTGGAACCGCTACAGCCTGCCCTGTCTTGGCATGAGCAAAGTGTTCGACTATTCCACCAAGCGTATTTCCTTTTCTTCCACCGGCACCTGGACTTCGGCGGAATTTCTGCCCATGGGCTTTGTGGAGGATGAAAAAGCCGGGGAAGGCTGGTATTTTTCCATTATCCACAACGGTTCCTGGCATTGGGAAGTGGGGGACAGCAGAAGCCAGATTTACCTGCAGCTGTCCGGGCCTGCGGAGGCGGAAAACCACTGGTATCACAATTTAAAACCCGGGGAAACCTTCCAAAGCGTCCCGGTGGCGGTAGCGCCCACGGACGCAGGCTTTGAGGACGCGGTGGGGAAAATGACGGCCTACCGGAGGGCGGTCCGCCGCAAAAATGAGGACAACGAGAAGCTCCCGGTTATTTTCAACGACTTTATGAACTGCCTGGGAGGAGATCCCACGGCGGAAAAGGAATATCCCCTCATCGACGCGGCGGCGGAAATCGGCTGCGAATATTACACCATCGACGCGGGCTGGTATGCCAACGGTTCCTGGTGGTCCAGGGTAGGGGAATGGGAACCGGCCCAAAAAAGATGGCCGGACGGGATCGATAAGGTCCTTTCCTATATCCGGCAAAAGGGCATGGTGCCCGGTCTGTGGCTGGAGATCGAGGTAATCGGCATCCACTGTCCTATGGCGGACGAGCTGCCGGACGACTGGTTCTTTATGCGCCACGGCAAAAGGGTCATCGACCACGGCCGCTACCAGCTGGATTTCCGCAATCCGCAGGTGAGGGAATTTGCGGACGGGGTAATCCGAAGGCTGGTGGAAGAGTACGGCGCGGGCTATATCAAGATGGACTACAACATCGATGCGGGCATCGGGACACAACTGGATGCGGACAGCGCCGGGGACGGGCTGTTAGGACACAACCGGGCCTATCTGGAATGGCTGGATCACATTTTTGAAACCTATCCGGATCTGATCATCGAAAACTGCGGCAGCGGCGGTATGCGCATTACGGACGCCATGCTTTCCAGGCACAGCATCCAGTCCAGCAGCGACCAGACGGACTATTTGGCTTACGCGGCCATCGCCGCTGCGGCCCCGGCCGCCGTTACGCCGGAGCAAAACGCGGTCTGGTCCTATCCGCTCAAGGACGCGGACGCAGAGCAGACGGCCTTTAACATGGTCAACGCCATGCTCATGCGCATTCATCAAAGCGGCCATCTGGCCCGGCTGTCGGAAGAAAACAAGGGGCTCATCCGGGAAGCCATCGCCTACTATAAACGGATCCGCCCCCTGATCAAAGAGTCCGTGCCCTTCTGGCCCCTGGGAATGCCCGCTCTTGGCGACGGACGCTTTGCCGTGGGGTTTGCCGGCGACGAATGCGCCCATCTGGCCCTGTGGCGGACGTCGGATCCAAAGGACGAGGTTTCGGTTTCCCTGCTGGAAATGAGCCGCCGGTTCGGACAGAAAATCAAAAGAGTGGAACTGGTGTATCCTGCAGGGCTTCCCTGTGAATACGCCTGGGAGGAAGAAACGCAGCGCCTTACCGTAAAGCAGCCCCAAAAGAGCGCCCGGCTGTTTGGGATCGTTTACGGGAAGGCAGACGAAGGATAAAGAGGGATCGCCATGCCAAATGTGATTGTCATTACCACGGATCAGCAGCGGTTTGACAGCCTTGGCTGCAACGGGGGCGTCTGGATGCGCACGCCGGCCTTGGACAGCCTGGCGGCGCAGGGGGCCCGGTTTACCCGGGCCTACTGCGCCAACCCGGTCTGTACCCCTTCCAGGGTTTCCATCATGACCGGGCAGCTGCCTTCCCGCCACGGTTCTTACAATATCGGCACCGTGGCGGCAGACTGCGGCCGGTTTTTAAGCACCGTGCTGACCCGGGAGGGCTATCGGACCCACCAGCTGGGAAAGGCCCATTTTTATCCATGGGATACGGCTTCCCCGGAGACGACCCGCCCGGAAGGCACAAAGCCCTTCCGGGATTTTGCGGGATTTGAAACGGCGGAGCTGACGGTGGGCCATACGGACTGGGGGGTAACCGGCCAGTATGAAGCCTGGCTGGCACAAAAAGGCATCCGCAAGGGACATCGCATGCCCCAGCTGCAGGTAAAGCGCCTGTTTGAAGGGGACGCTTATCAGGCCGGGGACTGGGGAATGCCCGCTTCTTTGCACAGCGGGGCCTGGATTGTGGACCGGGTCCGCGCCTTTTTGCAGGAGAGGGACCCGGCCCGGCCGTTTTATTTAAACATCGGCGTCCAGGATCCCCACCATCCCTTATCGGTGCCTTTTGACTGGCCCAAAATCCCGCCGGAAACCATCCCGATGCCCTTAGGCGCCGCGGACGAAAAGGTCGGGCCCCAGAAGGCTTTGCGGGAAGGAAAGATCGAGGAGGCCTGGGGCGGGAGGTTCGGCATCGCGGGCAATCAGGACACGGTCTGGAAGGACGTTTCCGAAAAAGTGATCCGGACGGTGCGCAGCTATTACTATTCCATGGTAGAGCTGTTTGACCGGCAGATGGGGGAACTGATCGCCCTGTTAAAGGAAAATAACGTTTTTAACGATACGCTGCTGATCGTCACCAGCGACCACGGGGATATGCTGTTTGACCACGGGCTGGGGGAAAAGGGGCCCATGGCTTACGAAGAGGTGTTAAAGGTGCCCCTCCTGATGAGCTGGCCGGGGAAAATACGGCCCTGCACCATAGAGGAACCCGTCTCCCTGACGGATCTGTATCCCACCGTTTTGGATTTCCTGGGCATTGCCTGCCCGCCGGACTGCGACGGGATTTCCCTAAAGCCGCGGCTTACGGGCTGTAGGTCCGGGGAGCTGGCGGACAGGCCCGGGGTGATCGCAGAGTTCAAAGAAGAACGGGACGCGGTGCGCTACCGGTGTTTTATTACAAAAGAGTGGAAACTGGTGGAATACCAGGGGGCGCCTTTCGGGGAACTTTACCATCTGGCCAAGGATCCGAAAGAGGAGGAAAACCTCTGGTTTGACACGGCTTTTGTGCCGGTAAAATATGAGCTGCTCCGGGCCATGCTGGACCGGGCGGACCGGGGCGCGTTCCTGGCCCAAAGGCCGTGCCGCTGCTAGGGCTGTGGTCCGAAA
>CALWGP010000114.1 GCA_944380095.1 uncultured Lachnospiraceae bacterium
CTGGAATTACAAAACCTGACCACAGGCCCCCGGCAAAGTGGTCGAATTCGACCATTTTACTACCCCCGCCCACCCCAGGCCCGGCGTCTTAAATCTCCTAGGGTCTTGGCGGCAGCAAAAACTCATCCCCCGTCTGGCGGATCCATTCTGCCAGCTGGTCGTACAGCTGTCTTCTTTTCTGAACGTACAGCTGTTCGTGCGCATAGTTGACCAGTTCGTAAGGGTCTTGCGTCAAATGGAAAAGCATCCATTCGCACCCCGGAAGGCAGACGTATTTCCAGCCGTCTTCCGTCACAATTCCCCTCCAGGGCTTGTCCACGCTGTCAAAATGCTTTGTGGGAATGACGGACTGCAGGTATGCGGACGTTTTGACATTTTCCGGTCTTTCCTTCCCGGCAATCCGCATCCAGGACAGGTCCTGTCCTTCCATCCAGTCCGGCTTTTCGATCCCGCACAGTCCCAGGCTGGTGGGGGCAAAATCCACATGGTTCATACAGACTTTTTCCCGGTATCCGCCTTTGAGCCCATGCTTCATGGCAGTGCGCCGCCCGCCGGACAAAATAACCGGGATCCGCACGGATTCTTCATATGGGCTCATTTTCCGGAACTGTCCGTGGGAGCCCATCATCTCCCCGTGGTCGGAAAAGAACAGGATATGCGTGTTGTCCGCCAGGCCGGTTTCTTCCAGTGCGTCCAGGATCCGCCCCAGATTCCAGTCCAGGTTTTCGATCTGGGCGCAGTATCCCGCCTGATGTCTCCTGGCCCTTTCCTCGATCTGTTCAATATGGGGCACATTCTCCCGCAGCACAACCGTCCCCGGCGTATGTCTGCCCATAAATTCAGGCGGGGCAAAATGGGGGTCATGGGGCGGCTGTACGGAAAGGGCCGCAAAAAACGGCGTATCCGCCCTTCCTTCTTCCTTCATCCAGTCAATCAAAAGATCCGACAGGCAGTCCGTCTCATAGCCTTTCAGCCGATAAGGAACGATTTCTTCCCCGGATTCCAGGTTCCCGCACACCCAGGTGTTGAACTGGCTGTTGTTGTTCTCATAACCGATCCAGGTTTCAAACCCGCCCCGGCGCTCTCTGGGAACCACATAATGTTCGCAGGTATTCTCCGCGTCCTTCAGGCCGTCCAGATGCCATTTTCCAAACCACGCGGTCCGGTATCCGTTTTCCCGGAAAACATCCGCCACGGTAGGAAGCTGTGGGGGCAGCTGTATCTCGTGCCCCGGCACCGCCCGGTGGGGATATCTTGAAGTGAGAAGCGAACCCCGAAAGGGACAGCAAAGGGGCATTCCGGAAACCCCGCCTTCCACATTGATCCCGGTCTGGGACAGCATATCAATATTGGGCGTATGCACATTCGGGTCCCGGTTGCACCCAAGAGACTGCGCCCGCAGCTGATCTCCGAAAATCCACAGTACATTCGGCCTTTTTTCCGGGGCCATCCGGTTTTCGCTGTAATACATGAGGTCGTCTCTCCTTTTGTCCGTGCACGGCTTTTTGTTTCATTCTATTCCAAAACTTCCTCTTTGTACAGCTGTCTCTCCTCTTTTTTTCTTTTGATTGCCACTTTTGTTCATTATTTAATCATGAAAAACCATATTTTTCTGAAAAAATATTCACAAAATATCCCTGTTATGCTATAATGAATTGGGAATAATTTATGTTCAATCACATTCATTATCATAAAGAGAGGTAATATTTATGATCCCTGCTGCCCGCCAGGAAAAAATCCTGGAACTTCTTTCCAGCAATGATATCGTTTCCACCGACTCCCTGATGAAGGTTCTTGACGTTTCCGTCTCTACCCTGCGCAGGGACCTGGTGAAACTGGAAGACGAAAAAAAGATCACGCTTCTTCACGGGGGAGGCGTCCGTCTGATGCAAAAGTCCGTAGAGCTTAACATCTCCACCAAGCTGGAGTTAAACAAGGAAGCCAAAGAGCGCATCGCCGCCAAAGCCGCGAGCCTGATCGAAGACGGCGACACTGTTTTTTTGGATCCTTCCAGCACTACCTACCTGATGATCCCGTTTCTGACAGGACGCGATATAACCGTGGTCACGAACGGCATCTCCCATATTAACCAGCTGATCAACCTGGAGATCCCCTGTATCCTCATCGGCGGCTCCATCAAAAAGACCACCAACGCCTGTATCGGCCCGCTGACGGAGACTACTTTGAAAACCTTCTATTTTAATAAGTGTTTTCTCGGGGCCAGCGGTTTTTCCATTCCTTCCGGTATCACAAACCACGATATCAACGAACGGGTAATCAAGCTGATCGCCCTGCACAACTCCAGCCAGCCCTATTTCCTTCTGGATCATACCAAATACGGCATTGTGACCATGGTCCAGGTGGCGGACCTGGACGCTTATCCGATCCTGATCGACCAAATTCCAAAAGGACTGGAAGGCTACAGCAATTTTATCCTTTGCGAATGAATAAATAGCATCTGTCATTTAAGCCCCCGGGAGGAATTGAATTATTCGGATTCCTTCCGGGGGCTTCGTTTTCCTGATCGTCCAGAAAAATTTTTCAAAGAAAGAGGTTCCCCCATGGCTCAAAAAACACCCAACATCGTTCTGATCTGCACGGACCAGATGCGCCGGGACTGCGTCGGCGCTTTCGGCAATCCCGAAATTGAAACGCCTGCCTTAGATACCATGAAGCGGCAGGGATGCGCCTTCACCCGGGCATACTCCGCGGTCCCTTCCTGCATTCCCGCCAGGGCCGCCCTGCTCACCGGCCTGTCCCAGGAGCATCACGGCCGGGTAGGTTACCGGGACGGCGTCCGCTGGAATTACGCCCATACCCTGCCCGGCGAATTTGCCAAAGCCGGGTATCATACCCAGTGCATCGGGAAAATGCACGTTTCTCCCGCCCGGAATCTGCTGGGTTTTCATAACGTCCTTTTAAATGACGGATATATGCACCACGGCCGCGCCTATACGGAAAATGTTTTCGACAATTTCTGCGGCTGCAACGATTATCTGTACTGGCTGAAACGGGAAAAGGGGGTGGATGCAGACATCATCGACGACGGCATGGAGGTCAATTCCTGGGTTTGCCGCCCCTGGCTTTATGAGGAAAAATACCATTCCACCAACTGGACCGTGTCCGAGTCCATCGACTTTCTGCGCCGCCGGGATCCGGATAAGCCCTTTTTTCTGATGACGTCCTTTGTGGCGCCCCATCCGCCCTATACGCCGCCCCGCTATTACTACGACATGTACATCAACCGCCCCCTGTCCGATCCGCTGATGGGCGATTGGGCAAATCAGAACGATGCAGGGCAAAACGGTCTGATTTATAATACGGACCGCGGGATCATTCCGCCCCAGGCCTTAAAGCGCGCGAAAGCAGCCTACTACGGAAGCATTACCCATATCGACCATCAGATCCTGCGGCTGATCCAGGCGGTTTTCGAATACCGCCAGTTAAACAACACGGTCTTCGTTTTCCTTTCCGATCACGGGGAAATGCTGGGCGACCATCATCTGTTCCGCAAATTCCTGCCCTATGAAGGAAGCAGCGGCGTTCCCCTCCTTTTCTACGATCCGGGGGACGTTCTGGGGATCCGCAAAAACCGTTCCATCCCCGCCCTGGCGGAACTGCGGGACGTGATGCCCACCCTGCTGGATATCGCCGGGCTTCCGATTCCTAAGGAGCTGGACGGAAAAAGCCTCCTTCCCCTCATGCGCGGGGAAACCGGCCGGGTGCGGGACTTTCTCCACGGCGAACATACCGGCGCCGAAGGGCCGGACGGTCTGGGCAATCAGTTCATCGTGACGGAACACGATAAATATATCTGGTTTTCCCGTACCGGAAGGGAACAGTATTTCGACCTGGACCGGGATCCGCACGAGCTGCACGACGCCATCCAGGATCCTGGCTGCCAGGCGCGGATCAACCTGCTGCGTTCGCAGCTGGTGCAGCTTCTTGCCGGGCGGGAAGAAGGGTACAGCGACGGGCAGCGCCTGATTCCGGGGCAGAAGCAGACGCCATGCTTAAAGCACTTGTTCCAGGAAAGCACCCGTTAAAGGTTCGTGTTCAGAGAAAAGCGGGATGCCTTTCGACCGGCTTTCAACCGGCCTGAAAGACATCCCGCTTTTCCTTAATCTATCTATGCAAAATTTGTGTCAGCCAAATCTTCGGATCATTCGTCCATTTCCTTTTTCAGCCGGCTCTTTAACTCCTCCAGCTCCTCCTGGGACGGGCAGTTTGCCTCGTCGTACATTTTTTCCATGGGATACCACCATACAGGTCCTCTGCCCTGATTTCCATACCCTTCCAAATCTCCGTCCCTCCTCGGGAAAAGATGCCAGTGCAAATGTGCATCCCCGTTTCCCAGCAGCTCCACATTCATCTTTTCCGCCCCGAAAGCCCGGGACACCGCTTCCGCCACTGTCGCCATTTCTTCCAGAAACTTCGTCTTTACTTCCTGTTCCAGCTCTTTTTCTCACATCACCGCCATCATCACCGTTCCCGCCGTCAGCAAAACCGCTCCAAGGGCCGCTTTTTTCGTAAGCTTTTCCCCGAATACGATCCAGGAAAAGACGATGGTCACCAAAACGCTGAGCTTATCAATGGGAACAACCGCGCTGGCGGGACCTTCCTGCAGTGCCCGGAAGTAGCACAGCCAGGAAGCCCCCGTGGCAAAACCGGACAGACAGATAAAGCCCAGCTCCCCTTTTTTAACAGCCTTCACCTCCGGGCCTTTGCCTTTCACAAAAACAAGGATCCAGGCCATCACCAGTACCACCCCGGTCCGGATCGCCGTTCCCAGGTTGGAGTCCACCCCTTCGATGCCGATTTTACCAAGAATAGCGGTAAGGCTGGCAAAAACGGCAGACAGGGCTGCGTAGAAAAACCATCCGGATTTCTTCCCCTCTTTCCCGGAACCGGACACACCGGACGATTCCTTTTTCCCGATCATCAAAAAAATGCCTGCGCCGATCAGTACCACGGCCGCTGCCTTCCCAAAGCTGATCTTTTCATGAAGGAAAATCATGGCCAGCAGAATCGTCAGCACCGTACTGGACTTGTCTACCGGCGCCACTTGGTTCACTTCTCCCAGCTGCAGCGCCCGGAAGTAGCACAGCCAGGAAGCCCCCGTGGCAAAACCGGACAAAACAAGGAACAGATACGTTTGAAAGCCGATTTCGCCCAACTTTCCTGCCGCACCTGTGACGGCCACCATCAGCCAGGAAAAGAACAGGACCACAGCCGTCCGGATTGCCGTCGCCACGTCCGAATCCGTTTTCCGAATCCCGCATTTTGCCAGAATTGCCGTAATCCCGGCAAAAAAGGAAGAACCCACCGCAAAAAGAATCCACATTTCCTCTGCCCCATTCTTTATCGGATCCAATGCCCGACAGCAAAACCGTTTCTAAGCAACCTTCTTTATTCCAATCCCCGCTCCATCCGCTTCATGGCATGCCGGTAGGCCAGCCACAGGAAGATCCCCGCCAGGCACCAGGCGCTGGCGTTGGCCGCGCACACCCCTTCATAGCTGAGAAGCCGGGCCGCAATGAGCGCTACCACGCCGCGGCTGATCAGCTCTACCACGCCGCCCATCATGGGCATGAAACCGTAGCCGCAGCCCTGCATTACATTCCGGTAAATGAAAATCATGCCCAGAGGGATGAAGAATATACCGCAAATGGTAATATAGACGCGCACATAATAGAGGATTTCCCCTAAATCCCCCGTCAGGAAAATCCGCACCACCCAGGGCAGGACAGCCTGCAGGACAAAATAGATCACCACGGAATAGACCGCGGACATCCAGAAGGCGATCCGGCATCCCGCCTTGATCCGGCCCAGATCCCCCACGCCCCTGTTCTGGGCGCTGTAGGTGGCCATGGTCATCCCCATGGCGCTGTATACCTGGGTCACGAACTGCTCCACCTTGCCGGCCACGGTATAGGAAGCCACCACCACGGAGCCCAGCAGGTTCAACGCCGTCTGCACCATGATGGTGCCCACCGCGGTGATGGAAAACTGCAAAGCCATGGGAATCCCGATGGACACCTGGTTGCGGATGCACCATTTCTCCGGCCGCAGATATTTCCGGCCCACGCACAGCACGGGAACCTTTTTCCAGATATAGACCAGGCACAGAAGGCCGCTGACCCCCTGGGAGGCGATGGTGGCCACGGCGGCCCCTGCCACGCCCATGTGAAAGACGATAATCAAAACCAGGTCCAGCACCACGTTCAAAACCGCCGCCAGTACCAGGAAATACAGGGGCACCCTGCTGTTGCCCACTGCCCGAAGCATACTGGCCAGCAGATTGTAAAGGATGTTGAATCCCATTCCCAGACAGATAATGAGGATATAGGTCCGGGCCATTTCATAGATATCTTCCGGCGTCTGCATCACCTGCAAAAGCCAGTCCATGCAGGCTGCGCTTAACACCGTCATCACCACGGTAACGATAATGGAAAGAATCCAGGCGTTTCCCACGCTTCTTTTGAGCCCTTCCGTATCCCCCGCCCCGTACCGCTGGGAAGTCAGCACCGTAAAACCGGTGGTAAGTCCCTGCATAAAGCCCAGGATCAAAAAGGAAATGGTGCCCGTGGCCCCTACGGCAGCCAGCGCCTGCACGCCCACAAACTGCCCCACGATCACAGTATCCGCCACATTGTACATCTGCTGAAAAATATTGCCCAGAATAATCGGAATAATGAATTTCACAATCAGTTCCGAGGGCTTTCCCTTTGTCATATCCAGTTCCATACT
>CALWGP010000115.1 GCA_944380095.1 uncultured Lachnospiraceae bacterium
CATCCGGAAACTTTGCCGTCAAATTTTCCGACACTTTTTTAAAAATTTATAAAGTCGTCACAATTTGAACAAACTTTGGCGCTATAGTAAAAACAGTTCAAAGATGAACAGATGTCATCCCGGTCAGACCCAATCGCCACGAAATTGATCTCAACCGCCGGCACCTGCTCACCGATCAAAATGAGGAGGTTATTTGTCATGAGCGACGAAAGCACAATCGAGAAAATCAAAAAACTGGAAGGCAAGAAAAAGAGCGGGGCCATCATCAAGCTGCTGGACGGGAAACATTCGGATACGGAAGTGATGTGCGCGGCGCTGGAAGCGCTGGCCAACATCGGCGACGAGGATTCCGTCAACCATATCACCCATTTCCTGGACCATCCGGACAGCAAGGTCCGCGTAGCGGCCTGCAAGGCCGGCGTTAAGATCGGCACCGAATACATGAAGACAAGGGTCCGCTACCAGCTTTCCGTAGAGCAGGATCCGCAGACGAAGGCGTCCATCCAGGAAGCTTTCAACGAAAAATACGCTTAAAACCTTATCTTATTGTTTTTCTCCTTTTGGTAAAGAAACCGCTGGGCGGCCTGTTTTGGGCCCGCTGCAGCGGTCTCTTTCTTTTTTCGCTCATTTTCGATTTCCTTTCTTTCCTCCGGATGGTACAATAGGGGTTACAGACACAGCGCAGCCTTTCACAAGGCAGCGCGGCATCACCGCTAATTGTGCCGGAGCGTCACAATTAGCCCTGACGGCATGCCCGTCGCTTACGCTCCGGAATGGAGATTAACATGACGAACAATCCGTCCACGCCGGCTGCAGACCGCCGGCTGAAACAGAAACTGTCCCATCTTTTTTTTCACAGTGACTTAAGCAACCTGCTTCAGTTTCTCCGCTGGCTGTTCTTTTCCACGGTTACGGGACTGGTGGTGGGCTCCGTCAGCACCCTGTTTAATTTCGGCCTGAAAGCGGCGGTGGACTTCCGCCACGCCCATCAGTGGATCCTCCTGTTTCTGCCCTTCGCGGGACTTCTCATCGTCTTTTTGTACAAGACCTTTCACTATGAGAATAACGCGGGCACCGATACGGTAATCGACAGCATCCATAAAGAAGCCCATATCCCGCTGCGGATGAGCGCCCTGATCTTTGTTTCCACCCTGCTTACCGTCCTCTTTGGCGGATCCGTGGGCCGGGAAGGGGCTGCCATGCAGATCGGCGGCAGCATCGGGGAGCAGCTGGGCGAAAAATTCCGCTTCAACGAAAAGGACAAAAAAATCATCCTCATGAGCGGGATTTCCGCCGCTTTCTCCGCCCTCTTCGGCACACCCATGGCTGCCGCTTTCCTGGCCATGGAGATCGCCAGCGTGGGCGTGATGTATTACGCGGCCCTGGTGCCCTGCATCTGGGCTTCCCTTACCGCCTTTTTGCTGGCCAGAAGCTTAAATTCCCCCTTTGACAACCTGAAAATCCATACGGTGCTGGAGTTAAACCTGACCTCTTCTTTCCGGGTCATCGTCCTGGCCATTTTGTGCGCCTTCGTAAGCATCCTGTTCTGCCGGGCCATGAGCTTTTTCAAGGCCCAGTACGGCCGTTTTTTCAAAAACGCGTATCTGCGGGCTGCCATGGGCGGCCTTTTCCTCATCCTGCTGACCCTGCTGGTGCAAACCGACGATTATCTGGGCCCCGGCATGGATGTGATCGAACAGGCCCTCCACGGCCAGGCTGCCCCTTTTTCCTTCCTGCTGAAAATCCTGTTCACGGCCCTTACCATCGGCGCGGGGTTTAAGGGCGGGGAAATCGTGCCTTCGTTTTTTACCGGCGCCACCTTCGGCTGTCTGTTTGCTTCCCTCATCGGCGCCAACGCGCCCCTGTGCGCGTCCATCGGCATGGTGGCCGTTTTCTGCGGCGTGACCAACTGCCCCATTACGGCGCTCCTGATCAGCTTCGAGCTGTTCGGATTCGACCACGCTTACTATTACCTGATCGCGGTGGCCATCAGCTATATGCTGTCCGGCTATTACAGCCTGTACCATTCCCAGACCATCGTATATTCCAAATTTGAAAATTCTTACGTTAATAAAAAGACGATTTAAAGATTTTCCGGCGGGATTTCATTGCTTTCTTCCCTGCCATGCAGTAAAATAGTTGGGTATTCCAATGATATGAACCAAAAGGAGTTTCTTATGAGAGAGAAAAACGCTGACCAGCGGCTGACGCGGTCGGAAAAGAGCTGGATCCTTTATGATGTGGCCAATTCCGCTTTCATTATGATCGTCACCGCCACCATTCCCATTTATTTCCGCAGCCTGGCAGAGGGCGCAGGGGTGGAGTCTTCTACGGCCACTTCCCTGTGGGGAAGCGCCACCAGCATTTCCATCCTGATCCTGGCCCTTTTGTCCCCTGTGCTGGGCGCTATCGCCGACTATGAGGGGATGAAGAAAAAGATTTTCACCGTCTTTTTCGTCCTGGCAATCGGCGGGGGGATTTTGTTTACCTTTGCGCCGGGATGGATTTCGTTCCTGGTCTTTTTCATTCTGGCCCGGATCGGCTACGCGGCCTGCAATGTATTTTACGACGCCATGCTCATCGACGTCACCACCAACGACCGGATGGACCGGATTTCCACCTACGGCTACGCTTTCGGCTATATCGGAAGCTGCATCCCCTTCGTGGCCGGGCTTTTGCTCATTTTAAACTGCGACGCCCTAGGGCTTCCCATGACGGTGGCCACGCAGATTTCCTTTATTATTACCATGGTCTGGTGGGTGGTCATGTCCCTTCCCTTATATAAAAACGTCCATCAGAAATATTCCCTCCCCCGGCAGAAACACGTGGTTTCCGCCACCTTTTCCCGTCTGGGGGGCACCATGAAAAAGCTGGCCAAAGACAAGCGGCTGCTTTTGTTCATCCTGGGGTATTTCTGCTACATCGACGGCGTGGGCACCATCATTTCCATGGCCACTACTTACGGCGGGGAAGTTGGGATCGACTCCAACGCCATGGTGCTTGCCCTGCTGCTGACCCAGTTTGTCGCTTTCCCCTGCTCCATTTTCAGCGGGGTGCTGGCAAAGAAATACGGGACCATGCGTCTCATCAAAATCTTTATTTTCATGTACATCGCCATCTGTATTTTCGGCTACGGGCTGGATACGGAAATCGAGTTCTGGATTCTGGCGGTGTGCGTAGGAGTCTGTCAGGGCGGCATCCAGGCGCTGTCCCGCTCCTATTTCGGCAAGCTGGTGCCCAAGGACGAATCCAGCGAATACTTCGGCTTTTTCGATGTGTTCGGCAAGTTCGCGGACTTTTTCGGTCCCCTGATCCTGTCTGCCTGCGCGTATTTTCTGCACAGCTCCAAATACGGCATCTTATCTCTGATCGTCCTGTTCGTGATCGGCTTTATCCTGATCACGATCTCGGAAAAATATAAAAAAGACTGATTTTTCAGGAGGGAACTGGTATGGGAGAGCAAAATCTTACCCTCATGACCGATCTTTATGAACTGACCATGATGCAGGGTTATTTCAAAAACAAAGACCGCAATGAGACCGTCATTTTCGACGCTTTTTACCGCAACAACCCGATGGATTCCGGCTACGCCATCTGCGCCGGGCTGGAGCAGGTCATCGAATACATCAACAACCTGCATTTTTCCAAAGAGGACCTGGACTATTTAAGAAGTCTGGGCATCTTCGAAGAAGATTTCCTGGAATATCTGAGGGATTTCCGGTTTTCGGGCGATATTTACGCCATTCCGGAAGGAAGCGTGATGTTCCCCAGAGAGCCCATGGTCAAGGTCATCGCCCCCATCATGGAAGCCCAGCTGGTGGAAACCGCTATCTTAAACCTTGTCAACCATCAGAGCCTTATCGCCACCAAAACTTCCCGGGTCTGCTACGCGGCCCGCGGGGACGGTATCATGGAGTTCGGCCTGCGCAGAGCCCAGGGGCCTGACGCGGGCATTTACGGCGCAAGGGCGGCCATGATCGGCGGCTGCATCGGCACCAGCAACGTGCTGGCCGGCAGGCTCTTTGATGTCCCGGTCAAGGGAACCCATGCCCACAGCTGGATCATGAGCTTCCCGGACGAATACACCGCTTTCAAGACCTATGCAAAGCTGTATCCTTCCGCCTGCATCCTGCTGGTAGATACTTACGACACCTTAAAGTCCGGCGTTCCCAACGCCATCCGGGTCTTTACGGAAATGCGCAACAGCGGCATTCCCCTGACCTTTTACGGCATCCGCCTAGACAGCGGGGACCTGGCATACCTTTCCAAAAAAGCGCGCAGAATGCTGGATGCGGCAGGCTTCCCGGACGCGGTGATTTCCGCTTCCAACGATCTGGACGAATACCTCATCGACAGCCTGAAGGTCCAGGGGTGCAAAATCACTTCCTGGGGCGTTGGCACCCACCTGATCACCAGCAAAGACTGGCCTTCCTTCGGCGGCGTCTATAAGCTGGCCGCCATTCAGGACAGCAAAACCGGCGAGTTCATCCCCAAGATCAAGCTGTCGGAGAACTCGGAAAAAGTGACCAATCCTGGAAACAAGACCATCTACCGGATCTACGACGCCGAAACCGGCAAGATCAAGGCGGATCTGATCTGCCTGGTAGGGGAGACGTTCAGCGAGGACGATCCCCTGGTACTTTTTGACCCCAACGAACCCTGGAAAAAGACGAAACTGGAACCCGGCACTTACCGGATGCGGGAAATGATGGTCCCCGTCTTCCGAAACGGCGAATGCGTCTATCACTCCCCCAAGGTCATGGACATCCGGGAATACTGTTCCGCGGAACTGGATACCCTCTGGGAGGAGACACGCCGGCTGGTCAACCCCCACGGCGTGTACGTGGATCTTTCCCAGAAGCTGTATGATATGAAGATTGAACTGCTCAACCAGATGAGCCAGGTATAAGGAGAATCTATGCTAAAAATCATTACCGACTCTGCCAGCGACCTCCCCCGGGAAATCATCGACCGGTTCCGGCTGCACGTGATTCCCACCCCCGTGGTAATCGACGATGTGGATTATCTGGACGGCGCAACCATTTCCACGCCGGAGTTTTATGAAATGCTGGATGATGTCAACAGGGACATCAAAACCTATCACATCAATCCGGATATGTTCGAACAGGCCTTCCGCCCTTATGCCAAACGGGGCGACAGCGTAATTTACCTGTGCTTTTCCACGGGGATTGCCGGCACCTATAACGCGGCCAACCTGGCAAAACAGGCCGTTTTGGAGGACTACCCGGACTTTGACCTGACCATTATCGATTCCAAATCCGCTTCCATCGGCTTTGGGCTCATCGTTTACAAGCTGCTTTTGATGCAGGAACACGGGGCGGGAAAAGAGACCCTCATCCGGGCGGCGAATTTCTACATCGCCCACATTCATCATGTATTTACGGTCCGCACCCTGAAATACCTGATCAAGGGCGGACGGCTGTCCCGTTTCAAAGGGACGGCAGGGGAATTTCTGGACATGAAGCCGGTGCTCATCGTGGACCGGGACGGCGCCCTGACGGTATTAAAGACCGTCCGCGGCCGCAAGAAGTCCTTAAAAAGCCTGGTGGAATATGTGGAGGAACACATTTTTGAACCTTCCCGCCAGATCATGGGCATCTGCCACGGGGAAGACCGGGAATCCCTGGAGTTTACCAAGGAAGCCCTTCTTTCCGCCGTGCAGCCCAAAGAACTGGTGGAGACCGTTCTGGGCTGCGCCATCGGCGCGCACACAGGCCGGGGCATCATCGGCATCGTGTTCTTTGACGCCCTGGACGACGAGTTCGAGGCGTATGTGGGATAACGACCGGAATGCCCAGTAGCCGAATCACCGCGGAAGAAATAACAGAAATCAAAAGATGGCAGCTGTCATGGTCTCTGGCTCCTTAGATTTAAACTCCAGAGACCATGACAGTTCCTGCATTGCCGGATTATAAATTCAGTTTGCTTCACGAAAAAGGAAAACGGGTAGATTCCATGTATATCCGGAAATCTGATTTTTCGAAAGAAGACTACTTTTTCTATGTCCATGCTGCGCTATCTTCCTTCCATATTCTTTCAGGCATTGATGGCAGTCTATATGGATTCCAAGAGAAATGCCAGGGAAAATTTCACCCCGAAAAAATACAGAAAACATGGGCAGCCGGAATAAGGCTCATAATATCAGACCTCACTCACAGGGAAATGTTTTCTGTGTCCGATTTGGAGGTGAAATAAGTGAGAACAGCAGCACGTATTATTGATACAGTTGAGAAACTGACAAAAAAATATGATACCAGAGACCCCTATGAACTTTGCAAATGTCTGGGAATCAAAATCCATTTCTACGATATGGAGAAAAAGCTGAAAGGTTTTTTCTTCTACCAATCCCGGCAGAAGAATGATGAAGCAAACTTCTTTGCCGCAGAGCTGCTTCTGGAGGATCAGGAAGTCTTGGACTGCCTGTTAGAATATTCTTTCTTTGAAACTGCTAAAAAGCTCTATGTTCCCGCAGCGTTACTGGATTACAAATTCAGCCTTCTGCACGAAAAGGGGGAACTGGTCAATTCCATGTACATTCGGAAGTCAGATTTTCTGAGAGAAGATCTCGGAGATTATGACGAAGCTAACCATTTTTAATATAAATAGCAGGAGGTGTGCCAA
>CALWGP010000116.1 GCA_944380095.1 uncultured Lachnospiraceae bacterium
CCGTTTATGGGGCGAATGCCCCAAAGCGAAAAAGGCCAAAGGACTTTTGAGCTTATGTTAAAGCTTGCGCCCGGCCTCCCGATATGCTATAGTTAAGACAGAAAAAGGGGAAGCCATAAAAGCGGCCTACCCTTGATAGTTTACAGCTAAACTGAATTCAGCCGTCACTATTCGCAGTAGTGGCGGCTATTTTCGTCTATCCTTGAAAATCTCGTAAACAAGACTGACAAGGGCAACAATGAAGATACAAAACTGAAATAGATCAACAGTTCAAATTCCCTCCCGTTCAAACAATAGCCGCAGCTCTTCCGCCTCCTGCCACGTATTCTTCCATCCGTCCTTTCTCAAATCCACCCGTCCTTCTTCCGAAACATCCACGCCCTCCGCTTCCAGCAGTTCCCTCTGCAGCCCCGGCCGCTGAAACGCCCCCGCCCCGGACAAAAATCCTCTGGCATTGACGATCCGGTGGGCCGGGACCCCTCCAAGCTGCCTGTGGCTTAACGCATATCCCACCTGGCGCGCATTTTTAGGGCAGCCGCACAGCAGGGCGATCTGCCCGTACGTCGCCGCTTTCCCATAAGGGATCCTTTCGCATACCTTTTCCATTCTCCGGTAAAAATCCATCCCCTCTTCCTCCCTGTTTAGAAAAAGTTCATTTTCTCTTCCCGATTCTTCATTTCATCTTCATTTTCCCAACACAGAATAGACACACTTTCCCGGTATGATAAAACACAGATAGATGAACAACTCACTATCTCCCCCCTCATAAGAAGTGAAAAACGGTCTCCCTGGCGGCGGCCGTTTTTTACTGTTTTTCCATAACCCAAAGGGGAGATCGGCTCAGGACGTCCTGGACCGGTCTCCCCTTTTTCCGGAATGGCCCGCTATGCAGTCAGACGCTGACTGCTGCGCTCATTCCAAAATCTTTCTGTTATAATATTTTCTCCTGCGGTACTCTGCGCCGGCGCCGGCCTTGCGAAACTCCTGCATCCGCTCCCGTTTCCGGCGGATGGACTCCGACGTCTTTAAGCTTGCGTGATACCCTTTGAAAACGGTCTCCAGGGCGATGTGCACATACCGCATCCCGCAGGATAAAGCGATATCCGCACGCATGAGGGCCAGCAAGAGCATGTGATATGCCTTACTCCCGAAACGCTTCCCGGGCTCAGCATCCTGAGCCAGATAAGCGGCTGTCAACAAAAGAAAAACTGCTGCTGCAAAAAACATCCACGTTCCCTTCATAATCCCTCAACCTCTTTTCTTCGTTCAGACGTGTCAACGGGAACCCGTTTTCCTTATGTATCTGTCTTTATCATACCCTATCCGCAAGGGGTGCGTCAACGGTTTTCCGCCACGAAATGCAGCAGCCTGCTGCCGTAATCCCCGAAGATCATTTCCTGCAAAAATCCGGCGTTCATCAGCATTTCCCCGGAGTAAACTTCCTGCGTCCCCTCCAGGCGGTAGCGGGTTTTGGGATCCAGGCCGTCCAGTTTCAGCCGTCTGGAATTCTGGTCGGTTTCAAAGCGGACCTGCACATAGGTCACCAGGCTCTCCGTCCTGTCCTGACTTACCACCTGCCAGCAGTCGTACATCCCGTTCTCCCGGTAAGACGCGATCCGGTAGTACTCTCCTTCCCGGACCAGGTCGTTATAACGGTGATAAAGCTGGTTGAATCCAATGGCCTTCTCTTTTTCTTCCTCCGTCAGTTTCGTGATGTCCAGCTCATAGCCGAAGGTCCCTGCCAGCGCCACGTACGCCCTGGTTTCCATGGGCGTCACCCGTCCTACCGAATGGTTGGGGCAGACGCACACATGGGCCCCCATGGTGCTTAAGGGGTACATCAGCTCCGTGCCCTCCTGGATGCTGAGCCGTTCGATGGGATCCATGTCGTCGGAAGTCCAGATCTGCGGGCTGTAATACAGCATCCCCGCGTCGAACCGTCCGCCGCCTCCGGAACAGTTCTCCAAAAGCAGGTCCGGGAACTCCTGCAGCAGCCGCTCCTGCAGCTGATAAACGCCCAGCACATACCGATGGGAAAACTCTCCCATGTGCTCCGCATCCAGCCCGAAGCTGCCCAAGTCCGTCAGCTGCCGGTTCATATCCCACTTCACATATTCGATGTTTGCACTCCGGATCACGGAAGCGACGCTTTCATATACATAATCTACCACTTCCTGGCGGGTCAGATCCAATACATACTGATGCCGTCCCATGGTAAGTTCCCGGCCCGGCGCCTGGATGGCCCAGTCCGGATGGGCCCTGTAAAGATCCGAATCCGGGGAAACCATCTCCGGCTCGAACCAGATGCCGAATTTCAGCCCCAGGGCGTTTACGCGCTCCACCAGCGCCTTTAAGCCGCACCGGATTTTGTTTTCATTCACCGTCCAGTCGCCCAGGGCGCACTCGTCGCCGTCGCGCTTCCCAAACCAGCCGTCGTCCATAACCAGCATTTCGATGCCCAGTTTCTTTGCCTGCTCTGCGATTGCCACCAGCTTGTCGTCGTCAAAGTCAAAATACGTCGCTTCCCAGTTGTTGATCAGAATCGGGCGCTTTTTGTGCAGATATTTGCTGCGGATCAGGTGATTTCTGTACAGGCTGTGGAACGTCCGGGTCATGGGACCCAGTCCCGCGGCGGAATAAACCAGTACCGCTTCCGGCGTTTCAAACCGCTCCCCGGGGGCCAGGACCCATTCAAACCCGTCCGGATGCAGGCCCATGCTCATACGCACGCTGTCCCTGTGATCCAGCTCTGCCTCTGCCAGGAAATTGCCGGAATAAATAAAGTTCATGGCATAGACCTCGCCCATCTTCTGGCTCGTTCCCGCCGTGGTCAGCGCCAGGAAAGGATGCACATAATGGCTGCTTTCTCCCCGCACGGAACCGATCACATGCCGTCCCTGTCCCAATTTCACAGCCTGGATATGGCGTTCCCGCGCCCAGCAGCCGTGCAGGCTGATCCTGTCAAAACCGTCGTTGTCCATGTCCATGCAGGCGCTTAAAATCCGCTCCAGATACAGCTTCTTTTCCCCTTCGTTCACCGCCACAACACTGCGGATGATGGCGTCGTTGTCCTCGAAAATGCTGTAGCGCAGTTCGATTTTTAACTTCAGCACCTCGTCCCTTAGTACAATCACCAGGGTTTTCGCAGCCTGTCCCACTTGCTTTCCCGCAAAGGTGGCCGGCATTCCTTTCAGGGCGGGCTTACCGTCCAAAATCTCATATCCGGCATAATGCAGCTCGCAGACCCGGTATCCTCCTTCGTCCCGCACCCGCAGACCGGGATCCCTAAAGTCCCCCGTGCCGGACACAGGATATTCAAAATGGAAAGAATCCATGAAATTGATCTTGTCCCGGTACCGTTTATAAACCTCCTGCGCGCTGTCTTTCGCCCGCAGCAGATACCGTCCTTCATGGTCCTGCATCCGTCTGCCGTAATACAGATGTCCCAGATATTTTCCATCCGCCAGCCCCATCAGATAGGTGGTATGTTCCGTATTGAGCTGAAAGATGCCCTCCTGTTCAAAAACCTGAATTTCCATCCCGCTTCCTCCTGAAATAGTTTTTGCTTTTTCTTTCATTATACTTTATACTGGCGGAAAGAAAAGCCGTTTCGGTTTCGTATTTTTGTATTTATGTTGCGTATGCAAAAAGGAGGCCCCCTTTATGCCCCATCCTGTATCTTCGATTTCCCATCCCGTCCGCCCGTTTTTCAGCGGGCACGAACAGACCCTGCCCGGCCACGCCTGCGGCCCCGGGATCTGGCCCCACTATCTGATCCATTTCGTCCTTTCCGGGAAAGGAACCTTTTCCAGCGCAGGCCGCGCCTGGCGCCTGGGCCCCGGCAGCGCTTTCCTGATTATCCCCGGCGTGGTTTCCAGCTACTCTTCCGATACGGACGCTCCCTGGGAATACTGCTGGGTGGGCTTTGACGGCAAAGACGCGGAAACGATCCTGGACTCCTGCGGTCTTAGCGAAAACTCCCCCATTTTCTGTGCCGCAGACGAAAAAAGCAGCGCGTCCATGGGAAGCTGCCTGCTTTCCCTAAACGACGCGCTGCAAAACGATGCCGCCAATCTCTGGCTTCACCTTTCCCTGCTTTACCGGTTTTTTTCAATGCTGTCTTCCTGCCCCGGCAGCCTGTCCCGGGATCCGGACAGCTGTCTGGAAACGGCCCTGGACTATATCCGCCACAACTATGCCTATGACATTACCATAGAAGACGTGGCCCGGCGGGCAGGCGTGGACCGCACCTGGCTGTACCGGCTGTTTCGCCGCCAGCTTAACACCTCCCCGCAGCAATACCTGATCCGCTACCGCCTCCAAATGGCCAAGCAGCTTCTCTCTTCCTCTTCCCTGCGGATTTCGGAAATCGCAAACTCCTGCGGCTTTGCGGACAATGCCTCCTTTTGCCGGCATTTCCGGGCGCAGTTTTCCATCACTCCTTCGCAGTTTCGCCGTTCTCCCGGCACCGTCCCGGTGGAGTGAGCGTTTCGGCGGCCTTTTGGAAATGCTCTGACTCTATCATACCGCAAATCACACGGTAAACAACAGTTTTTCATAAGAAGGATAGGGAAGGATCGTATCCGGCATACGGCTTTCCGCCGCATCCGCCAGCGCCCGGACTTCCTCCATGTCCGCCAGGATCACGTCGTGATAATATACGGACGCATCCGCCATTTCCGTCATTTCTTCCGCCTTTGTCAGATCTTCTTCCAGGCGCTCCTCGGCGTCGCAGATCTTCTCATAGGAACCGGCCAGCTCTGCCAGCAGCTTTTCCTGGGCCATGCAGGGAAGATCCGCCAGAAGTTCCCGCTTTTTGTGAATGGAGTCCGCCACCTGGTCCGTATAGGCCATCAGTCCGGGCAAAAATTCCTGCCGGATCATACTCTTTAAAGTCTTCGCTTCGATATGCAGCGTCTTGCAGTAGTTTTCCAGAAGGATTTCATACCGGGAAAACATTTCCTGCTCCGTGAAAATATGATGGGAAGTAAACAGTTCCACATTCTTTTTGCTCACGAACTCCGGCAGTGCCTCCGGCGTGGACTTCAGATTGTAAAGCCCCCTGCGTTCCGCTTCTTCCACCCATTCCTGCGTATACCCGTTTCCGTTGAAAATGATTTTCTTATGTTTCAGGATCGCCCGCTTTACCAGTTCATGCACCGCTTCCCCCATCCGCTCTGCGGGCTCATCCTTCAGTTCCTCATAAAATTGCCGCAAAGACTCCGCTACCGCCGTATTCAGCACGATGTTGGGGCCGGCCACGGAAAGGGAGGAGCCGGGCATCCGGAATTCGAATTTGTTTCCGGTAAACGCGAAGGGCGAAGTCCGGTTCCGGTCCGTATTATCCTTAAAGAAGTGGGGAAGCACCGTAGCGCCGGTTTCCATCTGCACCGCGTGCTGCTTGCCGAAAAAGGTGTCGTTTTCAATGGAATCCAACACGGCGGAAAGTTCGTCGCCCAAAAAGACGGACACAATGGCCGGCGGCGCTTCGTTTGCGCCCAGACGGTGGTCGTTTCCCGCGGTGGCCACGGAAATCCGCATCAGGTCCGCGTACTCATCCACCGCTTTGATCACAGCCATCAAAAAGACCAGAAACTGGACGTTTTCCGCCGGGGTATGGCCGGGTTCCAGCAGGTTGACCCCCGTGTTGGTGACCAGCGACCAGTTGTTATGCTTGCCGGATCCGTTGATCCCTTCAAAGGGCTTCTCATGCAGCAGGCAGACCAGGCCGTGCTTCTCCGCCACCTTTTTCATCATTTCCATGGTCAGCTGGTTGTGATCCACCGCCACGTTGGCCGTATCAAAGACCGGAGCCAGTTCGTGCTGGGCGGGCGCTACCTCGTTGTGCTTTGTTTTGGCCGGAATGCCCAGCTTCCACAGCTCTTCGTCCAGATCGTGCATATACGCCGCCACCCTGGGCTTTAAGGAACCGAAATAATGATCCTCCATCTCCTGGCCCTTGGGGGGCATGGCCCCCAGCAGCGTCCGTCCCGTAAACACCAGGTCCTTGCGCTGTCTGTAAAATTCCTTGTCCACCAGGAAGTACTCCTGCTCCGGTCCGATGGTAGTGGAAACGCCGGTTACATCCGTCCGGCCAAGAAGCTGCAGGATTTTTACCGCTTCTTTGCTGAGCGTCTCCATGGAACGCAGCAAAGGAGTCTTTTTGTCCAGCGCTTCTCCGCTATAAGAGCAGAACGCGGTGGGAATGTAAAGGGTTCGATCCTTGATGAACGCCGGAGAAGTAGGATCCCACGCTGTATAGCCCCGCGCTTCAAACGTCGCCCTCAACCCGCCGGAAGGAAAGCTGGACGCATCCGGTTCGCCTTTGACCAGCTCTTTTCCGGAGAAATCCATAATCACCTGGCCGTCTCCCACGGGCGTGATGAAACTGTCGTGCTTTTCTGCTGTGAACCCAGTCATGGGCTGGAACCAGTGAGTGAAATGGGTGGCTCCGTTCTCCACGGCCCATTCTTTCATCGCCACTGCCACGGAATTCGCCACATCCAACTCCAGATGGGTGTTGTTTTCAATGGTCTTGCGCAGCGCCTTATAAATGTCCTTGGGGAGCTTATCCCGCATCACCCTGTCGTTGAATACAAGACTGCCGTATAATTCCGGTACACCTTTT
>CALWGP010000117.1 GCA_944380095.1 uncultured Lachnospiraceae bacterium
GGAAGAAATCTGAAGGTTGGAGAATCCCAGAGAAAAGATGGGCTGTATATGTACCGCTATACCGATGAAAGGACGGGAAAGCGTGTCGCAATCTATGACGCTGATTTGGCGTCGCTCCGGGAGAAAGAACGGCAGATTGCCAGAGAAATGGACGATGGTATCGTGACAGACAGGGCGGCAAAGAAACTGACGGTTAACGCACTGTTTGAGCGGTATATAGAATCGAAGAAACTGGCAGACAGCACACGGGGCAATTACATTGCAACGTGGAATAACCGTGTGAGGGATGAAATCGGCGGGATGAAAGTGGTTCAGGTCAGACCGTCCCATATCCGGCTGTTTTATTCCAGACTTACGAAAGACGGGTATTCCCATAGTACCATCAAGCTGATTCACAACCTGCTTTATCCCAGCTTTGAAATGGCCGTGGATGATGACATTATCCGCAAGAATCCGGCAAAGGACGCTTTGGGGGATAATGGGGAACCGGCAAAAGAAAAAATGGCATTGACGCCATCCCAGCAGAACCGGCTTCTGTCCTTCGTAGAACAGAGCAGCGTTTATAACGTGTATCTGCCGATGTTGCAGATTATGATAGGAACGGGCTGCCGGTGCGGGGAGTTGATTGGATTGACATGGGCGGATGTGGATATGGAAAAGAAGGAAGTTTCCATAAGCTGCCAGTTAATCTATAAAAACTATGGGGATGGGTATAAATTCCATGTATCCACTCCGAAAACAGACGCCGGTATCCGAAAGATTCCCATGAGTGAAACGGTCTATAAAGCCTTTGCAGCCCAGAAACGCCAGAATTTCTTACAGAGGATTCCGAGGAATGTTGAGATTGAAGGGCATACAGATTTCATCTTTATGAGCAAAAACGGCAGGCCGCTTATGCCGAGCGCCGTCGACAATGTCCTTTATAATATCGTGGCTGCTTACAATAAGCAGGAGACGGAACAGGCTAAAAAAGAAAAACGGGAAGCGGAATGTATGCCTTCGATTTCTGCTCATACCCTGCGGCATACCGGATGTACCAGAATGGCGGAACAAGGACTTGATATGAAAGTAGTGCAGTATATCATGGGACACGCTAATATCAATGTGACAATGGAAGTCTACAACCATATCACAGAGCGGGCAAGGATTGAAAATGAGATTGCCAAAATGAACGCTGTTCAAGTAGTATAAGGGAGTTCGCAAATGGTGTAAATGTGGTGTAGTAGACCAAAAAACAAGGAAATTACGAAAAGAAAAACCGGCGTGAAGCCCGTAAAATCAAGGAAAACCGGGACTTCACAATTTTTTCACAAAATAATTAGCACTCACCTCTTGACAGTGCTAATAATAGATGTTATAGTACAGCTAGAACAAAGGAAAGAGGGAATGAAGAAAAGAAACCAAAGGTTCCCGGACTTCCGGTTCGGTAAGAGAAAGATGAAACGGTCGGCGCGAGAGCGCCGGATGAATTCCGCAGACAGTCACAGGATTGTGAATTGGAAAGGAGATATGACCTATGTTACTGCCCAGCATTTTTGGAGAAAACTTATTCGATGACGATTGGATGTTCCCGTTTGATTCCGATTTCTTTGGGAAGAAGAATCCTCTGTATGGGAAACATGCGAAGAACCTGATGAAGACCGATGTGAGAGAGACGGAAAGTTCCTATGAAGTGGACATCGATCTTCCGGGCTTCAAGAAAGATGAGATCAAAGCCCAGCTGGAAAACGGCTATCTGACCGTTTCGGCGGCCAAAGGCCTGGATAAGGACGAACAGGATCAGAAAGGGAAATACATCCGTCAGGAACGTTATGCGGGCGCCATGAGCCGGAGCTTTTACATCGGCGAAGAAGTGTCCCAGGATGAGATCCGTGCGAAATATGAAAACGGCATCCTGCGCCTGACCATCCCGAAGAAGGATGCAAAGCCCGCAGTGGAAGAAAAGAAACACATCGCCATCGAAGGATGACGCTGCATACAGGCAATGGGTAACAGTTTGAATTTGACTTGAAGGAGGAATGACTTATGTTACTGCCTAGAGTATTTGGTGAAGATTTATTTGATGATTTCTTTGGCTGGGATGATTTCCCGTTTTTCGATGACAAGGCTTCCAGAAATGTGGAAAAGAAGCTGTACGGCCGCAGGGCGAAAAACCTGATGAAGACGGATATCCGGGAGACGGATACAGAATATGAGCTGACCGTTGACCTGCCCGGATTTAAGAAAGAAGAGGTTCACGCTTCGCTGGAGAACGGCTATTTGACCATCAGCGCTGCGAAGGGGTTGGATGAGGAAGAAAAGGAGAAGAAGACCGGCCGCTACATCCGCAAAGAGCGGTATGCGGGCGCTTGCCAGAGAAGCTTCTACGTGGGCGATGAGATCACGCAAGAGGATATCAAGGGCGAGTTCAAGCACGGTATCCTGCGTCTGACCATCCCGAAGAAGGAAGCAAAACCTGCGGTGGAAGAAAAGAAATATATCGCCATCGAAGGATAACAGAAAGACAGAAGCAAGGGAGAGGCCCTGCAGAGGGCGGCGAAAGCCGCCTGACTGCAGGGCCTTTTGAAGTTGTTTTTTCATTGCGTCAATCCTCATCCTTCCCGATAATACTGGGCCTGGGCATTCCAGAGGCGGAAGTATAGCCCCTTGGCGGCCAGCAGCTGCTCGTGACTGCCTTCTTCCTCCAGCCTGCCCTCTTCGAAAACGAGGATCCGGTGGCAGAACCGGCAGCTGGACAGGCGGTGGGAAATATAAACGGCGCCTTTTTCCTGCACGAAACGGTTCATCCGCTGATAGATGTCGCTTTCCGCCAGCGGGTCCAGGGCGGCGGTGGGTTCGTCCAAAATGGCGTGGGGCGCATCTTTATACAGGCAGCGGGCGATAGCCACTTTCTGGCTTTCCCCGCCGGAAAGCTCCACCCCGTCCTCGGAGAAATTTTTGAAAAGCTGGGTGTCCAGCCCGTCTTCCAGGGTGGAAAGCCGGGGACCAAAACCGGCGTTTTCCAGGGCGCGGACGGCTTTTTCTTTCGAATAGTCGCTTTCCGCCGCCACGTTTTCCCCCAGGGTAAAAGCGAAAATACAGTAATCCTGGAATACCGTGGAGAAAAACTCCAGATAGTCTTCATACCGGTATTGACGGATGTCCACGCCGTTTAGAAGGATTTCCCCTTCCTGGGGATCGTACAGGCGGCAGAGTAGTTTGATAAAAGTGCTTTTCCCGGAACCGTTCCGCCCTACCACGGCAATTTTTTCCCCTTTTTGAAAGCGGCAGCAAAGGTCGGACAGGCTGGGCGAGGAGGCGCCGGGATAGGTGAAGGTGACGTGGCGGAATTCGAAGACATAGTTTTCCCGGATTTGTGGTGTGACGGGAAGGACAGCGTCCGCCGTGCGGTTGGGCATATCCTGATAGGAAAAATAGTCTTCTATATAAGGAATGTTCTGCACGATTTCCCGGACGGTCTGTACCAGCAGGGTAACGCCGTCGCCGAACCGGGCCACGGTGCCGGTATATTTCAGCAGGCTTCCCACGCCGAAAGCGTTGCAGAGGGCTTTCAGCCCCACAAACAGATACACCAGGAGGTTGAAAAGCCGGGACAGGAGCACGGAAGAGGCGGACATGGCCCGGAGGGAGGTTTCGGATTTTTCCCAGAGGTTTGCCAGCGTTTCATTGAGGGAAAGGAACCGGTCCAGCAGGGTTTGCCGGGCATGGAAAATGCGCACGTCCTTGCCCCGCCGGTATTCGGCGCAGCAAGATTTGAGCAGCTCTTCCCTCTGGTTGACATAAGGTTCCGAATCTTTCGTGAGCCGGTAACGCTTCTTTTGCTGCCGGGAAGCGCTGCGGATCCCGTAAGCGGCAGACAGGGCAAACAGGAGGAAAAACAGGACGGGAAAGACCGGGCCGTTGAGAAAGTCCGAAAGCCTTCCGCCCGAACGTGCCCTCGCCGCAAAAAATTCCACGGTCAGGGCCAGGGAAATGCCGATGGTCACCAGGGATTGGATGAGGCTGGTAAACTGGGTCATCATGGCCACCATGCCGTGATCGAAATGCCAGTTGTTGATGGTGCGCTGGCGGCCGTGGATTTTGGGATCGCACAGCAGGGCATAGTCCATCAGCCAGGCTTTCTGCGCCACGGTTTCGTCCAGATGCTGCATGAGGATGTACTGAAGCACATTCAGGAATTGCTGGCAAAAGGACGCCAGCAGATAGACGAAAAAGTTGAGAAGGCACAGCAAAAGGACGAGGAAAACCAGCCGCCGCAGATCCCGGTCCGGGCCGGACAGCTCCGTCAGGATGGCGGAGGAAAGCAGGATCCCGATATAGGGGAAAAGGGCGTCCAGAATCGCGGTGACAAAAGTCATGGGCCAGATGCCGGGATTGTCTTTGGCGGTAAACCGGACGGCCCGGATGAAGGTTTTCCATTTGTTTGTTGCAGAAGTCATAACAGGGGCCCTCCTTTCTTTATAAAATCATATCCCCTTCCAGACCGGCCTGGGCCTGCTGGTAGTATTTGCTTTGCAGGGAAAAAAGCCGGGCATAGCTGCCGCCCTGCTTTAAAAGGGACTCGTGGGTGCCCTCTTCGGCGATTTCCCCGTTTTCCATCAAAAGGATCCGGTCGCAGAACCGGGTGCTGGCCAGACGGTGGGAAATAAACACCGTGGTTTTATCCCGGGAAAGGCGGCTGTACTGTTCATAGAGCTCGCTTTCCGCCAGCGGGTCCAGGGCGGCGGTGGGCTCGTCCAGGACCAGGATGCCGGCCTGTTTGTAAAGGGAACGGGCCAGCAGGAATTTTTGCATTTCCCCGCCGGAGAAGTCGGCCGCGCCTTCCAGCACGCCGGCCCCGTATAAGGTTTTCAGCCCGTCCGCAAGGCTGTCCGCCTTTTCGGAAAGCCCGGCCATCCGGAGGCACTCTTTAAGGCGGGCTTTTTCCGAATCGGTTTGAGGCAGGCTTTCCGGGGAAAGGTTTTCTTCCAGGGACAGGGGGAAGAAGCCGGTTTCCTGGAACACGCCGGAAAAGCAGCGAAACCAGGATTCGCGGGTATAGCGGGCGCGGCTGATCCCGTTGATGAGGATTTCCCCTTCCGTGGGATCATAAAATCCGCAGAGCAGTTTGATAAACGTGGTTTTCCCGGCGCCGTTTAACCCCACCAGGGCCAGGTTTTCCCCGGGGTGAAGGGTCAGGTTCAGGCCGTGCACGGCGGGAAAAGAGCTTCCTTCATATTGAAAGGAAACGTTTCGAAATTCGATGGTGGGAAGCGTTCCTTTCGGCAGACGCAGGACTTCTTTGCCGGTCTCATCCTCCGCGCGCAGACGCCGGGCCAGTTCCCTGTGCTCCCTTACATACAGGGCTGCTTCATGGAGGTCCTTGACGTTGTGCACCACCAGGCCGCAGTTTTCCAAAAAACGGTCCAGGATGCCCAGGTACAGGACGAAAGTCGGCACATCGATCTTCCCGGTCCAGACGCAGTAAATCAGATAGAAATAGGAAGCGGCGTTGCAGACGAGCCAGGAGAGGGCATAAGCCGCCCCCCAGAGATAGTAGATGGCCTGCATTTTCACGGTGTAGCCGAGCCGGTCTTTGAGCTCTTTGTCGTACAGCTTTTTCAGCCAGGGGGCCATGCGGTACAGGTGGACGTCTTTGGCGGCCTGGTAGGAACTTAAGTTTTTGGCCAGGTATTCCATTTTTACGTCCAGGGCCCACCAGGTATGGCGATGCTCTTCTTCCCAGCGGTTGCACCAAACGCCCGCCGCGTAGCTTAACAGGGAAGAGGCCGCGATCAGAAGCAAAATCCAGTACGACAGTCCGGAAAGCATCCCGGTGAATAAAAGGAGGCTGACCAGGGCAATGGCGGTTTCACTGAAAGCCTCCAGGAATTTTTGAGTGTAGACCCCTTCCCAGAGGTGGAACTGCTGGAGTTTCATAAACTGGCTCTGGAAATCGGGGTGTTCGATCCGGGAATAAGGGGCGGACAGGGCGGAACGGATCAGGCGCAGGGAAGTATCCTGGCTGATCCGGCGCTCCCTGATCCGGAGGCTGGAACGGACCCAGTCCTGGGCCACATACAAAGCGGCGAGCCCTCCCCCTGTCAGCGCCAGGTTTTTTATCATCACGGAAATCGGCCGCTGGGCGGTGATGTCGTCTACCAACACGGAAGGCAGCCAGGCGGAAAGCAGGGAAATGCCTACGGCCAGCGGGATGGAGAGCAGGGAAATGCAAATATAGGACGGGGATTCGTGCCAGAGAATGTTCAGCCAGTAGGACAGCTGGGACAGGACGCCCTCTTTTTTTGCGGAAGTCTTTTTTGCCATGGGAAAGTGTCCCCCTTCGGAAATGTGTTTACCTTAATAGTTTATAAGGCAAAGAACGGTATGTCAAATTTTTTTTCTATAATTATGAATAGAATGGCCCGGCGCATATTTTTGGGGGAAGTGGTTTTAAGGGGGGGATATGTGTGGTATACTGAGCTT
>CALWGP010000118.1 GCA_944380095.1 uncultured Lachnospiraceae bacterium
GCACGGCCAGGGACGCAAACTCCCCTTCCGCCCCCATCAGGCGGATCAGGGAAGGCGCGGCGGCAAACAGGATGCCTCCCACCCCGATCCCGGCAAGGACAATCATCATGCAGGCGCAGGTAAAAATATTGTGCGCCTCCTTTTCTTTCTTTTTCCCCAAGGCAATGGCGATGGGGACCGCCGCCCCCACACCGATTAAGTCCGCCAGGGAAAAGTTAATAATCACAAAGGGCATGGCCAGGTTGACTGCGGCAAAGGCCGTGGCCCCCAAAAAGCGTCCCACAAAAACGCCGTCCAAAGTCTGATACAGCGCGGAAGCCAGCATGCTCACCGCGCCGGGAATCGAAGCCAGGAAAAACAATTTCAGCGGTGCTGTCCTGGCAAATAAAGTTTCCGAATTCATGATTTTCCTTCCTCCTGCAAATAATCCGAAATCGGACAATCGGCATTATAATCCGAACCCGGATGATTGTCAAAGCCCGCTTCCAGAAATCTCTTGATTCAGAAATTCAAATATTATAAGATGAAAACATCCACACAAATTTCAATCCAAGAAAGCAGGCGATTTACATGACCAATCAGGAAAAAGCATTAGAGCTTCATAAGCAGCTGCAGGGAAAGCTGGAAACCGTTTCCAAGGTTCCCGTAAGGACCCGGGAAGACCTGGCTTTAGCCTACACGCCCGGCGTGGCGGAACCCTGCAAAGTCATCGCCCGGGATCCTTCCCAGGCGTATGTCTATACAATGAAAGCCAACACCGTGGCCGTGGTTTCCGACGGTTCCGCCGTACTGGGGCTTGGCAACATCGGGCCCAAGGCCGCCATGCCCGTGATGGAAGGAAAAGCGGTCCTTTTCAAGGAATTCGGCGGGATCAACGCGGTCCCCATCTGTCTGGACACACAGGATCCGGAAGAGATTATCCGCGCCGTGACCTGGATTGCCCCGGGCTTTGGCGGCATCAACTTAGAAGACATCAGCGCCCCCCGCTGCTTTGAAATCGAAGAACGGCTGAAGGAAATCCTGGACATCCCGGTTTTCCACGACGACCAGCACGGCACGGCCATTGTGGTCCTGGCCGGCATTATCAACGCCTTAAAAGTCACCGGGAAGAAAAAAGAAGCGTGCCGGGTGGTGATCAACGGCGCAGGCAGCGCGGGCATCGCCATTGCGCGGCTGCTGATGACCTGGGGATTTTCCGACCTTCTTTTATGCGACAAGGCCGGGATCCTCTGTGAAGGAGATCCGGGCTTAAACTGGATGCAGGAAAAGATGGCCAAAGTGACCAACCGTTCCTTCCAAAAGGGCACCCTGGCAGACGCCTTAAAGGGCGCGGACATTTTCGTGGGCGTCTCCGCCCCCGGCATTGTCACGCCGGAAATGG
The DNA here is from genome assembly GCA_944380095.1 of uncultured Lachnospiraceae bacterium. Taxonomy (GTDB): domain Bacteria; phylum Bacillota; class Clostridia; order Lachnospirales; family Lachnospiraceae; genus Gallintestinimicrobium. The sequence continues at coordinate 1,382 of CALWGP010000118.1, forward strand.
TCTCCTCCATGAACCGGGACGCCATTTTGTTTGCCATGGCCAACCCGGTCCCCGAAATCATGCCAGACCTTGCCCGGCAGGCAGGGGCCAGGGTGGTGGGCACCGGCCGGAGCGATTTTCCTAACCAGGTCAATAATGTGGTGGCCTTTCCCGGCATTTTCAAAGGCGCCCTGGAAGGACACGCCCGTCAGATTACCGAAGAAATGAAGCTGGCCGCCGCACAGGCCATCGCCTCCCTTGTGCCGGACGACGTGCTGGACGAGGAACACATCATGCCCGAAGCCTTCGATCCCAAGGTGGCGGCAGCCGTGGCAGCAGCCGTCAAAAGCTGCATCCGCTGACATGGGGCCTTCCATCCGGCAGGACTGGCACCAAAAGCCCTGGTATTCCCTGGACGCCTGGTGCAAAAATGTTTACGGGCACAAACTGTATAAGGTGGCCCTGGATATCGGCTGCAGCTGCCCCAACCGGGACGGTACAGCGGGAACCGGCGGCTGCACCTTCTGCTCCGCCGGCGGCAGCGGGGATTTTGCCGTTTCCGGTACGGATTCCCTCCGGGCCCGGCTGGCCGAGGGGCAGCGCCGGCTGCAGAAAAAATGGCCGGACTGCGCCCCCAAAAAAGAGGCTGTGGCGCCCCAAAGCCCCAGACTCATCGCCTATTTCCAGTCCTACACCAACACCTACGGGGACCCGGACCGGCTGGACAGCCTTTTTCGGGAAGCCCTGGCCTGCCCGGAAACGGCCGGCATTTCCATCGCTACCCGGCCGGACTGTCTGGGGGAGGGGATCCTTACGCGCCTCTGCCGGCTTAAGCGGGAGTTTCCCCGTAAATTTATCTGGATCGAGCTGGGCCTTCAGACCATCCACGATTCCACCGCCCTCCGGATCCGCAGGGGATATCCCACCCGGGTATTTTTCTCTGCCATGGACCGTCTGCACGATCTGGGCTTTCCGGTGGTGGTCCACACCATCCTTGGCCTGCCCGGCGAATCCTGTCAGGACGTGCTTAAAACCATGCAGGCGCTTAACCATGTCCGGCCTTTCGGCGTAAAACTGCAGCTTCTCCACATTCTTTCCGGGACGGACATGGCCGCCGAGTATGAAGCCGGTAAAGTCCGTCCGCTGGAAAAAGGGGAATATCTGGATCTTGTAACAGACTGCATCGCCTCCCTCTCCCCGGAAATCTGCATTCACCGGGTCACCGGGGACGGCCCCGCCAGTCTGCTGATCGCTCCGCTGTGGAGCAAAAATAAAAGGGATGTCTTAAACGGGATTACCGTCCGCATGAAAGAAAAAGGCATCAGACAAGGAAGTTATTATGAACCATCAGGAACCGCTGACTCTTTATAAACTGATCATCCTTTACGTGCTCAACCAGGTTACTTTTCCGCTTACCCGGGCGCAGATCAGCGACCTTTTTCTGGAAAAGGAATACACCGGTTTTCTCACCGTCCAGCAGGCCATCAACGAACTGACCCAGTCCGGGCTCATCAGCGCCAAAGCCCTTGCCAACCGCACCCATCTGCAGATCACGGCGGAAGGAAGGGATACCCTGTCCTATTTCGAAAACAGGATCAGCGACACCATCAAGGCCGAAGTTGAGGATTATCTGAAAAAGAATGAACTGGAAATGCGGGAAGAATCCTCCATCCGCAGCAACTACTACCGCGCGGTCAACGGGGAATTTGAAACCGAACTGATCGCCATGGACAAAGAAGTGCCCTTGGTGACGATCCGGCTGACCGTACCCACAAAGGAACTGGCCATTTCCATCTGCGACAACTGGCAGAAGCGCAACCGTGAAATTTACCAGTATCTGACCACGGAATTGTTTTAAAACCGCGTACAAATTTAAGGGAGATCCTTTTGTTACAAAAGGATCTCCCTGATTATTCTTCCATCCGCCTTCCCCAAAGAAAGGCCTGCCAGCTTTGCAATGGTGACGCCCTCGTCCCAAAGATGGATATTTCGTTCCACCGTCCCGGGACAAATCCCGCATCCTGCGGCCGCAAAAAAGGTCCCGTATCCGTCCGCGTCCGGCAGATATCCGTGGGTTCCCCGCATTTTATGTGTCTTCTCCTCCTCTACGGGCCGCTGTTCCTGTTTCCAGTCGTCCAGAAAATACCAGCCGTCCTTAGCTTCCAGCATGAGAAAACAGTCCGGATCCGCGCCCAGGGCCGCTGCCTCCTGTTTAGAAAAGACGCGCCCGATGCCAAAGTCCTCCCGTTTGGAAAGGCTCCCGACAATTTCTTCCACCTGCGTCTTTAAGGCCGGGTCTTTGCGGGCCTTTGGATGCAGATACACATAGCAGCTGCCGTCGCAGCTTTTTGCCACGGCTTTCCATTCTTTCACTTTCCCGTCCTTTACCCGGATCAGCCCTTCCTTTCGGAAAATAAAATTTACAAAAGCAATCCGGTCCGCGTCTTTCTGATAATGATCTCCCAGCAAAAAGACGGTCGTCCTGTCCATATCCCCGGTTTCTTCCAGGGCCTGCAAAAGTTCGCACAGCCTTTGGTCATGGCGTTCTATCGCTTCCCGGGCCTTTGGATGGTCCACCCCGTAAATATGGCGGTTAGTGTCCACGTCCGTCAGATGCAGAAAAAACAGGCCCGGGTTGTATTTGCGGATGGTATACAGGGCGCTGGCCTGGATAAAATTATCCAGCGCCGGCTGACGGATGCCGTCCCGCAGATGGCCGAAGCGGCGGTTTAATTCCAGCTGGTAGCGGACGGGGCCGTTCATCGCGTTGACCAGGATCTGCGTCTGCCATTTCCGGGTCACCATCACCTCCGGCACACAGTAAGGGATTTTACTCCTGCCCGCTACGGGCCACAACAGGGCGGCGGTGCGGATCCCTTTCTTTGCCGCCTCGTCCCACAACGTGGTGCTTTTGATAAATTTCCTCTGATAAACCCAGTCCGGCCGCTCCCGTCCCGGCTGCAGCTTCGTATTGTTGACAATTCCGTGGTGAATGGGTTTTCTGCCCGTCAGGATGGAGGTGTGGGCCGGATAGGTCAGGGACGGGTAGACGCTCTCCACCCGGCTGCACAGAGCGGCCCTTTCGAAAAAGGCGCAAAAGTTGGGCAGCGTTTTCATCAATTCCAGATCCCGGTTTCCCACCGCATCCAGCGAAATCACCATCACCCGGTTAGGATGTTTTTTTCTGTCTTCCATGCCGCTACCCCCTTGTGGGCTGCTTTTTCCCGGGCAGCGCTTCGGCGTCCTTTTTTGCCTCCCTGCGGATCCTCTGCATATGCTCCCGGATTTTTACCTCATAACCGTTGCCGGAAGGCCAGTAAAACTCCCTGCCGGACAGCTCGTAGGGAAGATACTGCTGCCGCACATAGTTGTTGGGGTAGTTGTGGGCATATTTGTAATCCAGTCCATGTCCCAATTTTGCCGCTCCTTTGTAATGGGCGTCCTGCAGGTGCGGCGGCACCGGCAGGTTTCCCGTTTCCTGTACTGTTTTCATGGCTTCGTCGATGGCGCACACCGCAGCGTTGCTTTTGGGGGCACAGGCGATGTAGGCCGCCGCCTGGGCCAGGATGATCTGGGCCTCCGGCATCCCCACCCGTTCTGCGGCAAGGGACGCGCCGACCGCCACGGTCAATGCCTGGGGATCCGCATTGCCCACATCCTCCGAGGCGCAGATCATCATCCTTCTGGCGATAAAGGTCACGCTCTCCCCGGCATAGAGCATCTTTGCCAGGTAATAGACCGCCGCGTCCGGGTCGGAGCCCCGCATGCTTTTGATAAAGGCGGAAACCGTGTCGTAATGGTTGTCCCCGGTTTTATCGTACAGCACCGCCCGCTTCTGGATGCACTCCTGGGCCACTTCCAGCGTCAGATGGATCTTCCCGTCTTTTCCCCGCTGCGTGGTGGTCACGCCCAGCTCCACGGCGTTTAGGGCATGTCGGGCATCCCCGCCCGCCATATCGGCCAGAAAAGCGCAGGCGTCCTCGTCAATGACCGCATCGTAAGCGCCCATCCCCCGCTCCCTGTCATAGACGGCCCTGTGGATCAGCTCCCGGATTTCTTCCCCGGAAAGAGGCTTTAATTCAAAAATAATGGAACGGGAAAGCAGCGCCCCGTTTACTTCAAAGTAAGGGTTTTCCGTAGTGGCCCCGATCAGGATCACCGTGCCGTCCTCCACAAAGGGAAGGAGGTAATCCTGCTGTCCTTTGTTGAACCGGTGGATCTCGTCGATGAACAGGATCGTCTTTTTCCCGTACATCCCCAGGTTGTCCTTCGCCTTTGCCACCACTTCTTCCATATCCTTTTTCCCGGCCACGGTAGCGTTGATCTGCATGAACTCCGCGCTGGTGGTGTTGGCGATCACCTTTGCCAGCGTCGTTTTCCCCGTCCCGGGAGGCCCGTAAAAAAGGATGGAGGACAGCCGGTCCGCCTGGATCGCCCGGTACAGCAGTTTGTCCTTCCCGATGATGTGCTTCTGGCCCACCACCTCATCCAGCGTCCGGGGCCTCAGCCGCGCCGCCAGGGGCGCTTCCTTTTTCTGATTTGTCTGTCTCATGTAATCGAACAGGTCCATCGCTCTCTCCATCCTCTCCCAGTACCCTCATGTTGGGCCATACTTTTTCCACCATCTCATCCGGATAGTTTATGTCCAGAAAGGCTTCCACCGCATTGTCCGCCGGATCCTGGCTGTGCCGGGCCACATAGCGGGCCATCACCGCCCCGGATAAAACCGCGTCGCACAGCATCAGCACGATAACGCCCCAGGTGACCACCTTTGCCGGGACGGGCGGCATTTTCTCGATCAGGCGGCTTAAGGCCGGGTAGCAGATTTTCACCCAGACCACCGACAGGATACCCCAAAAAATGCAGAACAGAAGGTTCGTCCTGCCTCCGATATTAAAAGGCATGTCGCTGTAATCCCAAAACTTTGTCCCGAAAACCAGCTCCGTAAAAACGCTGCACAGATATTCGTAAACGCCGCCCAGGATACAGCCTGCCA
>CALWGP010000119.1 GCA_944380095.1 uncultured Lachnospiraceae bacterium
TTTTCGGCCTCATCGCCTGTTTTACCTTCCTGGTGCTGGAGCCGGTGTTTTCCAACCTCCTCTATCCCGAGGAAGAGCCCGGGCAGGTGGAGCTTGAGGCGGAAAACATCGAAGAAGAGATCGGTCCGGAAGACATGATCCTGGAGGAGGAAACGGAGGAAGAAACCCAGCCCCAGACCGTGGTGGAGAAGGTGGAACTGGAAATGAGCGATTTCCAGCGGCTGCATAGGACCATGTACACCCTGGGGCAGGAAGTGGTCAGGGAATCCCTTGTGACGGTGACGGGGGTGACTTCGGACGTGGACTGGTTTAATACCCCCTATGAAAACCAGGGACAGACCTGCGGCCTCATCGTGGCGGACAACGGCCAGGAGCTGCTGATTTTGTCGGACAGCACGGTGCTTAAGGGGGCAGAGTCCATGGAAGTGACTTTCTCCGACGGGACGAAGGCGGAGGCCGGGCTGAAAAGCGAGGATGAAAAAACAGGGCTTGCAGTGGTGGCGGTCCGGCTTTCCGACATAGGGGAAAGCACGAAAAGCACGGTAAAGACAGCGGTGCTCGGCAGTTCGGGAAGCAGCCTTCTGGCTACGCCGGTCCTGGCCATCGGACGGCCCATGGGGACTTCCGGCTCCGTGATTTTTGGCATGGTGACTTCCACGGACCGCCGGATGAGCCTGGAGGACCATAACCTGCAGATACTGACCACGGATATGGTGGGGGAAAACAATCCCAGCGGCATACTGGTCAACCTTTCCCGCCAGGTAGTGGGCATCCTTCTTGCGCAGGAAGGGGAGGAAGGGGAAATCCATACGCTCACGGCGTACGGCATTAAGGACCTTTTGCCCATTATCCGAAAGCTTTCCAACGGCCAGCAGATCGTCCATCTGGGGATCAAAGGCACGGATGTGCCGGCAGAAGCCCACGAAGAAAGCGGCGTGCCCATGGGGGCCTATGTGACGGAAATCCGGATGGATTCCCCTGCCATGCGGGCCGGGATCCAGAGCGGGGATGTGATCACAAAGTTGGGAACGGAGGAAATCACGACCTTTTCCGATTACCAGGACGCTGTGCTGGACCTTTCCCCCAATACGGAAGTCACCGTTACGCTGATGCGCCAGGGGCATCCGGACTATCAGGAGATGACCCTGGAGGTGCTTCCGGAAGGGTGAGACGGCCAAAGGGCGTTAAAGGACTCCAATCATTCCGGTGATGGAAGGAACAGGGGCCGGCGCTGCCGGCCTGTTCGCCGATCAGAGCAATTTGTATAGAAAAGAAAAAAGAAACGAGGGACAGACGATGAAATTTTTAAAGGACTACAAAGAAGGGGACCGGGTATTCGACATTTACCTGTGCAAACACAAACAGTCCGCAGTGACGAAAAACGGGAAACCCTATGACACGGTGATCCTGCAGGACCGCACCGGCACCCTGGACGCCAAAATCTGGGATCCCAACAGCGCGGGGATTGACGACTTCGACAGCCTGGACTACATAGAAGTGTACGGGGATGTGACCAGCTTCCAGGGGGCGCTGCAGGTCAATGTCAAGCGCGTGCGCCTGTGCCGGGAAGGGGAATACGATCCGGCCAACTACCTTCCAGTGAGCCGGTTTGACAATGACCGGATGTACCAGGAACTTCTGGGCTATATCGCGGGACTGGAAAACCCGTGGCTGAAACAGCTGCTGAAGGCGTTCTTTGTGGAAGACGCGGACTTTATTTCCGCCTTCCGCAAGTCCTCCGCGGCCAAAAGCGTGCACCACGGCTTCGTGGGCGGACTGCTGGAACACACCTTAAGCGTGGTGCGGATGTGCGATTATTTCTGCAAGGCCTATCCTTTGCTGAAGCGGGATCTTTTGCTGGCGGCGGCCATGTGCCATGACATCGGCAAGACCCGGGAACTGTCCCTCTTTCCGCAGAACGACTATACGGACGACGGACAGTTCCTGGGCCATATCGTTATGGGATCGGAAATGGTGGGAGAAAAAATCCGCGCCATCCCCGGATTTCCAACGGTGCTGGAAGCCCAGCTTAAGCACTGCATCCTGGCCCATCACGGGGAATACGAATACGGTTCGCCCAAAAAGCCCGCGATTATGGAGGCCATGGCACTGAACCTGGCGGACAACGCGGACGCCAAGCTGGAAACTTTTACGGAAATTCTGGAGGGCACCACGGAACAGGGCTGGCTGGGCTACAACCGGCTGTTTGAGTCCAACCTGCGGGGCACCCGGATGGAGTAATGGAATAAGGAAGGATACGTCCGGGCAGGTCACTTCGCGATGCGTTATGATGTTGCCGGGATGCATCGGGACGCGACGGGACGTGCGCGAAAAACAGTGGGAAAAAACAGGGAAGGAATCGGGAGATGAAGATTCAAAAAAATCAGATTTATACGGTAAGGATCACGGACCTGGGGGCGGACGGGGAAGGAATCGGCCATCTGGAGGAACTTTGCACGGCGCAGGACGGAAAAGAAGGTGCGAACGGCTATACTCTTTTTGTCAAGGATGCGCTGATCGGAGACGTGGTGCGGGCCAGAATCGTAAAAGCGAAAAAAGGATACGCCTATGCCCGGCTGGAAGAAATCCTGACCCCTTCCCCGGACCGGGTGGAAGCGCCCTGCCCCTATGCCCGCCAGTGCGGCGGCTGCCAGCTGCAGGCGCTGTCCTATGAAAAACAGCTGGCCTTCAAAGACCGGAAAGTGAAAAACAACCTGGTCCGGATCGGCGGCTTTTCCCCGGAATTCATAGAGCGGATCATGGAACCTCCTACAGGCATGGACCCCACTCCCGGCCTTGGGGCGCCCTTCCGGTATCGAAACAAAGCCCAGTTCCCCGTGGGGCGCGGCCGGGACGGCCGGCTGATCACCGGCTTTTACGCGGGCCGCACCCATTCCATCATCGAAAACAGGGACTGCCTTCTGGGCGTTAAGGAAAATGAAACCGTGCTGAATACGGTGCTGTCTTTTGCGCAGGAAAAAGGAATCGACGCTTACGATGAAAAGACGAAGCAAGGTCTTTTGCGCCATGTGCTCATCCGCAAGGGCTTTGCTACCGGACAGATCATGGTCTGCCTGGTGCTCAACGGCCCGCGCCTGCCGGAGGAAGAAGTGCTGGCAGACCGGCTTTTTGCCGCTGTGCCCGGAATGACCAGCTTTTCCGTCAATATCAACCGGGAAGCAACCAACGTGATCCTGGGGGAAAAGACCCGTCTGATCCGGGGGAAAGAACGGATCGAGGATCAGATCGGCGGCCTGACTTTTTCCATTTCCCCACGTTCCTTCTATCAGGTCAACCCCGTCCAGACGGAGCGGATTTATGCCCAGGCGCTGGAATACGCGGGGCTTACCGGACGGGAAACCGTATGGGACCTTTACTGCGGCATCGGCACCATTTCCCTGTTTTTGGCCCGGAAGGCCAAAGACGTTTACGGGGTGGAAATCGTGCCGGAAGCCATCGACGACGCAAAAAAGAACGCGGAGCGAAACGGCATATCCAACGCCCATTTCTACGTGGGAAAGGCGGAGGAAGTGCTTCCCCAAAAGTATGAAGCGGAAGGGATTTCCGCGGACGTGATCGTGGTGGATCCGCCCAGAAAGGGATGCGACGAGGCCTGCCTTTCCACCATGGTGCGGATGCGGCCGGAGCGGATCGTATATGTCAGCTGCGACTCCGCCACGCTGGCCCGGGACCTGAAGTATCTGGCAGGGAACGGGTATGAGGTGGTGAAGGGAAGGGCGATCGATAATTTTCCGGGAGGGGTGCATGTGGAGACGGTTGTTTTGCTTTCCAAGGGAGAAATCGACTCGAAGAAAGTGCGGGTGGAGTTCTCACTGGAAGATATGGATATGTCCGGTTTCCAGAAGGGCGCGACTTATGAACAGATTAAAGCGTATGTGCTGGAGCATACCGGTCTGAAGGTATCTTCCCTCTATATCTCACAGATAAAGCGCAAGTGCGGGCTGGATATGGGGCAAAATTATAACCTTTCAAAGAAGGAAGATGCTAAAGTGCCGCAGTGTCCGCCAAAGAAGGAAGCGGCGATTATGAAGGCGTTGAAATATTTTCAGATGATTTAAGAGCCATTTAATCACAAATACTATTGGATTATGGACAATAATACCATAGGTAGATTTGATCACTGGATTTACTATGCCATATCAGTAAAAAGGGAAAGACGGTGGGGCAGCTTTCATAGTTGTCCCACCATCTTGTTGTAAGGCTGTATTCCTTTCTGTTCTGCCGCTCGCTTTTGAAACTTTCGCATTGATTTATCTTTTTCTGTTGACTTTTATATACTGTTTTATTGGCAGAATCGTTAAAATTACAATAAGTAAATAAATTGCTGCACTTGAAATCGCTGACAGGGTAAGCATATTATTTTCTTCACCCGCATTTGCGTTGACCATAATCAATGTATTTTGCAGTGTCAGGATAGAAACCAGGGCGTCAATCAGATTGATTGTTCTAAGTTCACGAATCAACACATGATGCACTTGGCGTTTCCTCATATGGATAATAGCCATGGTAATTTTGTAGGTTGTATACGCCGCCATGGCAATGGCCGGGATTTTTCCTATATTGATCGGCTTTTGTAGACGAACCATGAGCGAAATCGGTAAAATCAAAGAGAGATTCAGCAGAAGCAATAAGGCAGAAGTGGCATAAAAAATCTTCTGCCGCCGGTTCTGCTTTTCCTTTTCGCTTTTCGATTTTATCTTGTGTTCTGTCAGTAAGATGTTCCCACGAATAGCGACAAGAAGCAAATAAAACACACAAATACTGCCATGCCATATCGAAGATAAAGCAAGCCCTAAAAATCCGTGATACAGAGCAAACAGTGTTGTGACACACAGGGATGCCGTCGAGCTGATGAGCGTTTTGAAGCTGTAGCTTTCACTCCACTTTTTTCGGAGCAGCTTTATCTGCTGGCGTCTTATGAATTTCACTGTACATCCTTCCCTGTATTCCATCAACCGGCCGAACACATTCTTCAATCACAGCGGCAATCATTTCAAAAGAGTCCTGGCAGTCCGTTTCCAACCACTCTTTGATAATGGCCATGGTTCCATCTATGTAATAGGCAATATAATATCTCCAATACACATCGGGAACGCCAAAGCGCTTCAAAATCGGTTCAACGATATATTTCTTGATATATCCGTATTTTGCATTGCCCTGCATTTCCCTGGGGTTTCGGAACGCCACCCGATACAGATCCTTGTTTTCACGGACAAACCGCAGATATGGATATAAATAATCTTGTGTAATCAGAACGAGATTAGATAAATCTGTGTGATCAAGTTTTTCTGCGATCCCGTTGATGCTTGTAAAATAAGACATAAATCTTCGGTTCATAGTTTCTATCGCCTCATTGACCAGATCATCAATGGTCTCATAGTGGAGATAGAAGGTAGACCTGTTCACACCCGCCTTCTCGCAGATTTCCTTTACGGTAATATACTCCAAATCTTTTACTTTCAGCAAAGAAATCAGCGCCTCGTCCATACAGAGGGCGGTATTAAAATATTTACTTTCCGATTTGTTCATACAATACCGCCCCTTTGTCTTTACTCAGCTTCTTCGCTGATTTCTTTTGCAAGCTGCACGATTTCAAAAGCATATTTACTCTTACCGCTTTCCAGAAGTTTCCGATAAATGGGATAGTTGACGCCGACTCCGATCAGTCCGATCACACCGACAATAATTCCCGCAGTCATCATAGCTGAGCCGTTGCCCAGCACACCCATAGACAGGCACATCCCCATGCCCAGCACCAGAGCCATCAGCGTTCCAAAAGTATAGGCGAAAATGTTCGCCTTGAGTTTGGCCTTCCTGTCCAGCTTTTTCAAGGCCAGTACCTTGGAAGCGTTCTTGGGTGCATACTCGTTGGCGATCGCTTCGGCAAAAATCTTATCTGTGTTCATGTTAATTCTCCTTTGGTCATCATTGATTTCAGCTTTTGCTGATGATATTAGCATAAAGGATTTTCAGAACAAACTGAACAACACATTTTTGATTTTGCGTTGATTTCTGCATTTTTCCATACGGTATGGGGTACAGACTCCCTATTTACAAGGGGGTTCCAAAGGGGAACAGCGTTCCCCTTTGTCTGGGGTGTTCAGAGGGGATAGTGTTCCCCTTTGACCGGAAGAATCCAAAGAAACCGGCGGTTTCGTGGCACACGATTTTCCGTAGGAAAGTCTAGTGTGTTATACCTTTGTGGAGCAGATGGCAGCCGGAATTGTAGCACAC
>CALWGP010000120.1 GCA_944380095.1 uncultured Lachnospiraceae bacterium
AAGAAATCCAGCACCAGACCACAGCGCACCGGAAAAATGTGTGGTCAAAAAAAGAACTGTGAAAAAGGATTTTCCCTTTCACAGTCCCATAAAATCGTGGTCGCTTTAGCGCATCCTGCGCCGTGCCCCTTTTATTCCGCGTATTTTTTCAGGAAGGCAATGCCCATCAGGTAGGGTCCGTTATGCGCGCCCACCATGGTCCCGATCTGGACCAGTTCCGGTTCGGGCACATTCCGGAACCCGTTGGCTTCCAGGGCCTCCCGGAAAGCTTTCCGGACCTCTTCCCCGTCTTCCAAAGACAGGCCGTATCCTACCTGCAGATAATATCCGTCCAGATCCTGCGCCTTCTTTTTTAAGAATGCCGCCGCCTGTCTGGCAAGCTCCGTCAGCGACTTTTTCCGGCTCCTGGTAATGGTGCCCAGGGAAATGTTCCCTTCTTGAAACAGGATGACCGGCTTTAGCCCCAGGCTCACCGCCGCCAGCTTCACCAGGCCGCCGATGCGTCCCCCTTTATTCAGATAGGAAAGGTCCCCGATGGTGAAAAAGGCGGCCCCGTCCCCTTTGATCCGTTCGATAATCTCCGCCGTCTCTTCCAGGCCCTTTCCCAGGTCCCTCATCCGCACGGCTTCCCGCACCAGCTGTCCCTGGAAAACGGTCAGCGCCTTCGTATCCACAACCCTGATGCGGGCATCCGGATAATCATCCAAAAGCTCGTCCACCGCCACCTTCGCGGAGTTGTAGGAGCCGCTCATGGTGGTGGTCATGCACAGGCAGAGCACCTCCCGGCCCGCCTCTGCAAAGGGCCGGAAAATCTTCATATAATCCTCCACCCCGGGCAGGGATGTTTTGGGGAAATCCCCGGGATGGTCCATCATCCTCTGATAAAACTCATGATAGGTAAAATCGAAAAAATCCCTTTTATATTCGCCGTCCTGAAACGCCACATACAGCGGGACGATGCCGATCTCATTCTCCTCGCAGTAGCTTCTGGGCAGGTCGCAGCAGCTGTCGCTTATGATTTTAAACCTTTTTTCTTCCATAAAAACTCTCCATTCCGGCACACAGTTTTTAAAACCATTTTATACGGTTATGATTTACCAAAGTTATTATACGCCTCCCTGCCTGGTTTGGAAAGCCCTTTTTCTTCTTCCTCCGGGTAGAAAAATCCCCATTCTTCCCGCATCCCGGTCATCAGCGCCATCACGTCCGCCGTCAGGGAAAGTTTCATGCCCGAAGCGTCACCGGAGCGCACCGCCTCTTCCATATCCTGCATTTCATATACCAGGGCGTCCGCCGTCTTTCCTGCTTCAATCCGGGTGCGCGTCCCGTTTAGCGCGTCCACGAATATGGCGCTGTCGGCCCTGGGATAATCGGAAATTTCCAGATAGCCCTTTTCACAGCTGATCACCGCCCGCTTGGGCTGTTTGGAGTGCAGGCTTAAGGTGATGCCCGCCATCTGTCCCTGCGGATTCATCAAAAGAATCCCCGCCTGTTCGTCCACACCGGTGGGCGCCTGCTTTCTCTGGCTTTTCACCTGGTCCGGACAGCTTTCCAGAAAACTGCGCGCCAGGCTTAAGGCGTACACGCCGATGTCCAGAAGGGCCCCTCCCGCAAGGTTTCGGTTGAAAAAGCGATTCTGCATATCATATTCCTTGAAGCTCCCGAAATTGATCTGGATCATCTGCACCCGTCCGAAAGCGCCGTCCCGCTGCATGGCCCAGAGTTTTTTGTACAGGGGCATGTGCCAGATGGTCATGGCCTCCGCCAGGACCACGCCCTTTTCTTCCGCCAGCGTCATGGCTTCTTTGAGCTCTTCACTGTTTAAGGTAATGGACTTTTCGCACAGCACATGCTTGCCGTTTTTCAGCGCCTCCTTAAGGAAACGGATGTGGGTGTTGTGGGGCGTGGTCAGATAAACAATGTCCACCTTAGGGTCCGCAAAAAGATCCCCGATCCGGTCATAAACTTTTTCCACCCCGTATTTTGCCCCAAAGTCCACCGCCTTGGCGTGCGTCCGGTTTGCCACGCCATAGAGGCGCTTCCCCATTTTCCCCAGTGCCTGCGCCATCTCGTTTGCGATCACCCCGGTGCCCAGCACCGCCCAGTTCAGCTGTTTTTCCATGTTCAGAACTCTCCTTTATGTTTTTTGAAAAAGTCGTAATACGTCCGGACGCTTTCCAGCTGTGTCCAGCGTTTTACGTCCACCGGATTTTCGCTCATATCGTAAATCTTCGCTCCCCGCATGGCCAGCAAGAAGGGCGAATGGGTAGAAATGACCAGCTGGCAGCCGAAAAACCGCGCCGAATCCTCCAAAAATTGGGCCAGCTCCTGCTGCCTGGCCGCGGACAGGCTGTTTTCCGGCTCGTCCAGCAGATACAGGGCGTTTTCCCGGATCCGCTCCGTAAAGCACAAAAAGGCGCTCTCCCCGTTGGAATGCTCCCGCACGTTGTCCATCAGCCGTTTGCGCACATATTTGGACTGGGTTTTGCTGCGGGCCAGGTTCACCTGTTTGAGCCTGTCGTAATCCTCCATGCTGCGAAAATGGAACTCTGCATATTTCGCATCCAGATATTCTTCGAACACCTCTTCCCGCTTCCGGTCGATCCCCTCGTTGAGCGTCCGCAAATCCAGCATGAAATCGAATACGTCGTCGCTGGTGAGAATACAGCTTTCCCGTGGAATCCGCCCGCCGGTTTCATAACTGCACAGTTCCAGATAATCCCCGAAAAAACTGGAGCTGTTGCCCAACGTCCGGCGCTTAAGCCCCAGCTTTCCCGCGATCACGTTGAGTACCGTGGACTTCCCGCAGCCGTTTCCTCCATATAAAATGGTCACGGGTTCAAAGTCCATCCTGGAAAAGCCGATGGCGGAAAGCACCTGGAACGGGTAAAAACTGTCGTAGCAGGTCCGCTTGATCCTCATGAAAAAATTGAATTCCTCTTCGCTGTCCGGGAAATGAAATTCCGTCAGATACATAAGTTCCTCCATGCCGTCCATAGATTTCCGTCCTGGATTATGGTACAATTTTAGCATACTGTAGTCTTGAAATCACCCGGAAAAGGAGGTCTTTATGCCCCGTTTTTTTCGTTCCCGTTTTTTCTTCCCCCTGTTGTCCGTACTGATCCTGCTCCTGCTTGCGGCCGGATTTTTGCGGCTGTTAAATCCCGCGCCTGCGGATGCGGGCGGCACAGGCGTTACCTCCCTTCCCGTTTCGGACTATCTTGCGGAAAATGACCTTCCCGAAATCCGGGAATGGCTGGACGGCTGTTTTGCTTCTTTGGACCGGGATTCCGCCGCTGCCCTGGTCTTTCAGTCCGATTCCGGAGACGGCCTAACCCTCACCCGGTATCTGGTCTATCTGCCCGCGGCGCCGGACCTGCCCCAGCTTTCCATCGCCCCTTCCCGCCGCCTGTTTTCGGAATCCATTTCCATTGACGTGAAAATTGCCTCCGAAACCACCGGCGGAGGCAATACGCTCCTTCTCGTCACCCACACCTGCGACCGCAAAAAAGCGCCCGCCCTGAAGCTGACCTTAAACGGCAAAAAAGTGGACTGCCAATTTACGGAAGCGGATTTCCCCCTGGGCCTGGAGGACAGCGCCAGAACGCCCTGACAGAAAAGGAAGAGACAATTCCGGAAAATCCCGGCTTTTTATCGCCTGAATTTTTTCGGAATTGTCCCTTCCTATTTTTGACCACATACTTTTTCTTTCGCCCGGGGTCTGGTCCTTCCTTGCTTCAGGCGATTTCGGTCACTTCGTAGCCCGCGTCCACAACAGCGGCCTTCAGGGCGTCTTCCTTCATGACGTCGGTTCCTTCCACCACCGCCTGCTTTTCTTCCAGGCTCACCGTCACGCCGGTAACGCCTTCCACCCCGCCGAGGGCTTTTTCCACGGCCTTCGCGCAGTGCATACACATCATTCCTTCGATTTTGACAGTCTTTTTCATCACGGTCTCTCCTTTTTCTTCTTTTTCGATTTCTTTGTTTTCGGTCACTTCGGGATTTCCCATTACAGCGCATCCTGCAGACCCCATACCGCTGTCCGCTGTGCCCTCATGTTTCCACTTCGGGGCAAAAAAGCGCAGGCGCAGGGCGTTTGTCACCACGGACACGGAAGAAAAGCTCATGGCCGCCGCGCCGATCATGGGATTTAATTTCAGGCCCAGGGGGATAAAAAGCGCCCCCGCCGCCACCGGGATGCAGACGGCGTTATAAAACAGCGCCCAGAACAGGTTCTGTTTGATGTTGCGCATCACCGCCCGGCTTAAGCTCACCGCGGAAGGGACGTCCATCAGGTCGCTTTTCATCAGCACGATATCCGCCGATTCGATGGCCACATCGGTGCCTGCGCCGATGGCGATTCCCACGTCCGCCCGGGCCAGGGCCGGCGCGTCGTTGATCCCGTCCCCCACCATGGCCACTTTGCGGCCCTGCTGCTGCAGTTCAAAGACTTTGCGTTCCTTATCCTGGGGCATCACGTCGGCAATCACCGTCTCCAGTCCCACCTGCCGCCGGATGGCTTCGGCGGTCCGGGCGTTGTCCCCGGTAAGCATGATCACGTCCATCCCCATCTTTTGCATCCGGGCGACGGCCTCCCTGCTGGTGGGCTTTACCACGTCCGCAGCCGCGATCAGGCCAAGCAGGCGGTTTCCCAGGGCAAAATACAGAGGCGTCTTTCCTTCGTCGGCCAGCCGTTCTTCTTCCGGCAAAAAGCTTTCCGCCGAAATCCCCAGGGTCTGCATCAGCCTGCGGTTTCCGGCATAGCAGTCCTGCCCGTCCAGCTTCCCGGCGATTCCCTGGCCGGGGATCATCCGGTACTCCTGCACTTCCCGGATGTCCGCCCCTTCCCTGTAGGCTTCCTGCAAAATGGGTTCCGCCAAGGGATGGCTGGATCGGCTTTCCAGGGAAGCCGCGACGGAAAGGAGCTCTTTTCCGGAAGAATCCCCGCAGAGGACGTCCGTCACCCGGGGCTTTCCTTCCGTCACCGTCCCGGTTTTATCCAGCACCACCGTATCCACGCTGTGGGCGGTTTCCAGCGCTTCCGCCGACTTGATCAAAATTCCGTTGGCCGCCCCCCGGCCGGTGCCCACCATAATCGCCGTGGGAGTGGCAAGCCCCAGGGCGCAGGGACAGGAAATCACCAGCACCGAAATGGCGATGGAAAGGGAAAATTCAAATCCATAGCCCAAGGCAAACCAGATCACCGCCGCCAGCAGGGCGATGGCAATTACCGCAGGGACAAAGACGCCGCTGACTTTGTCCGCCAGCTTGGCAATGGGCGCTTTGGAAGAGGTGGCCTCGTCCACCAGCCGGATGATTTTGGCCAGGGTGGTATTTTCCCCCACCGCCGTGGCCTCCATCCTAAAATATCCCGTCCGGTTGATGGTGCCGCCCGTCACTTTGTCCCCCGCCTGCTTTTCTGCCGGGATGCTCTCCCCGGTGATGGCGGATTCATCAATGGAAGCGTACCCTTCCACGATCCTGCCGTCCACGGGCACCGTATCCCCGTCCCGCACCGCCAGCACGTCCCCTGTCTGTACATCGTCCACGGGGATCTCCGTCTCCTGCCCGTCTTTGACCAGGACCGCCGTCTTGGGCGCCAGGTCCATCAGCTTTGTAATGGCGTCGGACGTCCTGGCTTTCGCCCTGGCCTCCATAAATTTCCCCAGGGTGATCAGCGTCAGGATCATGCCGGAAGATTCAAAGTACAGGTCCATGGAAAAATGATGCACCAGTTCCAAATCCCCGCGGCCAAAGCCCCAGGCAATTTTGTAGATGGCGTAAATCCCGTACACGAACGCCGCCCCGGACCCCAGCGCAATGAGGGAGTCCATATTGGGGGAGCGCCGCCACAGGTTTTTGAAGCCGTTGCGGAAATAATGCCCGCCCGCCGCCAGCACCGGCAAAAGCAAAAGAAACTGGGTGAAGGCGAAAATCATGGCGTTTTCAGTACCCAGCAAAACGGACGGCAAAGGCCAGCCCGCCATGTGCCCCATGGAAATGTAAAACAGGGGGACCGTGAAAACCAGGGAGACGATCAGCCGTTTCTTCATCCGCTTCATCTGGGCACTGGCCGCGTCCGAACCGCCGCCCGCCGCTGCGGGCGATCCCGTCTGCGGCTGCCGGGCGGCGGAATGCACGGACGCGCCGTACCCGATGTCCTCCACCTTCTCAATGATCTGCTGCGGGCTGGTGC
>CALWGP010000121.1 GCA_944380095.1 uncultured Lachnospiraceae bacterium
CGAAAAGAAATTTCCTCCCTTCTTGACAACCGGGAAAGCCCCGCCGTATAATGGCAGACAGATAGGAAAAGACTGTGACGAAGACAGTAGTCAGCGGCGGAAAGCCACAGCGAGCCGGCGGCGGTGGGAGGCCGGTGCGAGTAAGGGCTGACGAAGATCCCTTCCGAGTCGCAGGGCCGAAAGGGCAGGGTTGTCCCGGTAGGTTCTGACGCGGATCCGGCGTTATGAGGAGACCATATATCCCGCGCGTTTGGCAAGGACGCAGGCGGGCGTATGCCGTAACGGGTGGTTTTGCGAAGTCACAGAGAATGTTGCCTCGTCCCTTTACAGGGACGGGGCTTTTTTATACGGCAGGAACTCGGATTTCCTGTCGTATAAAAGACGTTGATGCAGTATTTTCAGCAGAAAGGACGAATGCCATGTACAACAAAGTGGACACCAACTTAAACTTTGTGGAGCGCGAGAAGAAGATCGGGCAGTTCTGGCGCGACAACAATATTTTCCGAAAGAGTATGGAGAACCGGAAAGAGGGGCCGACCTATACCTTTTACGACGGTCCCCCCACCGCCAACGGCAAGCCCCACATCGGCCATCTGGAGACCCGTGTGATCAAGGATATGATCCCCCGCTACCGTACCATGAAGGGCTACTATGTGCCCCGCAAGGCCGGATGGGACACCCACGGCCTGCCGGTGGAGCTGGAAGTGGAGAAACTGCTGGGCCTGGACGGCAAGGAACAGATCGAGCAGTACGGCCTGATCCCCTTTATCGACAAATGTAAGGAAAGCGTCTGGAAATATAAAGGAATGTGGGAAGATTTTTCCGATACCGTAGGATTCTGGGCGGATATGGAACATCCTTACGTGACTTACGAAGACGATTATATCGAGTCCGAATGGTGGGCTTTAAAGCAGATCTGGGACAGGAAGCTTCTTTATAAAGGATTCAAGATCGTTCCCTACTGCCCCCGCTGCGGGACCCCTTTGTCCGCGCAGGAAGTGGCCCAGGGATATAAGGATGTGAAGGAACGCTCCGCCATTGCGCGGTTTAAGGTAAAGGACGAGGACGCCTATATCCTGGCATGGACCACCACCCCCTGGACGCTGCCCTCCAACGTGGCGCTGTGCGTCAACCCCAACGAAAGCTACTGCAAGGTAAAGGCGGCGGACGGCTATACCTATTATATGGCACAGGCCCTGCTGGAAACGGTGCTGGGCAAGCTCAACAGTGAGAATCCCAACCAGCCCGCCTATGAGGTCCTGGAGCGCTATACCGGCAAAGAACTGGAGTATAAAGAATATGAGCCGCTGTTTGACTGCGCGGTGGAAACCTGCAGAAAGCAGAACAAAAAAGCCTTTTATGTGACCTGCGACACCTATGTTACCCTCACCGACGGTACCGGCGTGGTGCATATCGCCCCCGCTTTCGGTGAAGACGACGCCAGCGTGGGCCGCAACTATGACCTGCCCTTCGTACAGCTGGTGGACGGCAAGGGCGAAATGACGAAGGAAACCCCCTGGGCGGGCGTTTTCTGCAAAAAAGCGGATCCCATGGTGCTGCAGGCGCTGGAAGATAAAAAGCTGCTCTTTTCCGCGCCCAAGTTCGAGCACAGCTACCCGCACTGCTGGCGCTGCGACACCCCTTTGATCTATTACGCAAGGGAGTCCTGGTTTATCCGCATGACCGCGGTGAAGGACGAACTCATCGCCAACAACAATACGGTGAACTGGATTCCGGAATCCATCGGCAAGGGCCGTTTCGGCGACTGGCTGGAGAACGTGCAGGACTGGGGCATTTCCAGAAACCGTTACTGGGGGACGCCCTTAAACGTGTGGGAATGCGAATGCGGCCACATGGAGTCCATCGGCAGCCGTCAGGAGCTGTTTGAAAAGTCCGGCAATGAAAAAGCGCTGACCGTGGAGCTGCACCGTCCCTATATCGACGAAATCACCATGAAATGCCCGGTCTGCGGGAAAGAAATGCACCGCGTGCCGGAGGTCATCGACTGCTGGTTCGACTCCGGGGCCATGCCTTTTGCGCAGCATCATTATCCGTTCGAAAATAAAGAGCTGTTTGAGCAGCAGTTCCCGGCGAAGTTTATCTCCGAGGCGGTGGACCAGACCAGGGGATGGTTCTATTCCCTGATGGCGGAATCCACCCTGCTGTTCCATAAGTCCCCTTATGAAAACGTCATCGTCATGGGCCATGTGCAGGACGAAAACGGCCAGAAGATGAGCAAATCCAAGGGCAACGCGGTGGATCCTTTCGAAGCCCTGGAAAAATACGGCGCGGACGCCAACCGGTGGTATTTCTACACCGTTTCCGCCCCCTGGATCCCCAAGCGCTACAGCGGCAAGGCTGTGATGGAGGGCCAGCGCAAATTTATGAGCACCCTCTGGAACTCCTATGCGTTCTTCGTCCTCTATGCAAACATCGACGGATTCAACGCAAAGGAACACGTCCTGGAATATGAAAAACTGCCCGTGATGGACAAATGGCTTTTGTCCCGGATGAATACCATGGTGAAGGCCGTGGATGAAAACCTGGATCAGTACCGCATTCCGGAAGCGGCCAGGGCGCTGGAAGATTTTGTGGACGATTTAAGCAACTGGTACGTCAGACGCAGCCGGGAACGGTTCTGGGCCAAGGGGATGGAACAGGACAAGGTCAACGCTTACATGACCCTGTACACCGCCCTGGTGACCACGGCGAAAGCGGCGGCGCCCATGATCCCCTTCATGACGGAAGAAATCTATCAGAACCTGGTTAGGAGCGTGGACAAAGACGCGCCGGAAAGCGTGCACCTGTGCGACTTCCCTTCGGTCAACGAAAGCTGGATTGACAAAAAGCTGGAAGAGGACATGGCGGAAGTGTTAAAGATCGTGGTAATGGGACGGGCCTGCCGGAATACGGCTGCCATCAAGAACCGTCAGCCCATCGGCACCATGTTCGTCAAGGCGGACAAGCCCCTTTCCGACTTTTACCAGGAGATTATCGAAGACGAGCTGAACGTAAAGAAGGTAGTGTTTACTTCCGACGTGAGGAATTTCACCACCTATACCTTCAAACCCCAGCTGCGCACGGTAGGGCCCAAATACGGCAAACAGCTGGGCGCGATCCGGGGCTACCTGGAAAAACTGGACGGCAACGCGGCCATGGACGAGCTGGAAGCGGCCGGCGCCCTGAAATTTACGGCGGGCGATACGCAAGTGGAGCTGACCAAAGACGACCTTCTGATCGAGATGAGCCAAAAGCCCGGCTATGTTTCCGAAGCGGACAATGCCATGACCGTCGTCCTGGACACCAACCTTACCGACGAGCTGGTGGAAGAGGGCTTTGTTTACGAGGTGATCAGCAAGATCCAGACCATGCGCAAAGACGCGGGATTTGAAGTCATGGACCGCATCCGCGTCTCTGTCTGCAACAACGAAAAGATCGCCGGAATCGTGAAAAACAATGAGCCGGTAATCGCAGGGAAGGTGCTGGCGGACTCCATTACCGCAGACGAACCCATGGAGATTTCCAAGGAATGGAACGTCAACGGACAGACCGTCGTCATCGGCGTGCAGAAAGTGAAATAAAGCAGGAAAACAAGACGAGGAAAGCCCCCCGGGGAAGCGTAAAAAAAGACAGGGAGAAAACCGGATGAATACGGAAGAAAAGCGGAAAGAACTGGAACGAATCTGCGGGGAGCTGGACTTTCCCGATGAGGGAACGCGGGCCATGCTGGAGGCATGGGACGCGGTAAGCGGCTGCCCTGGCGCGGAACAAATTTTTGAAAAATGGATTGCGGCCTACGGGCAGGATATCCATATGGATTACAAAAAAGCCCTTACGGAAGCGGACGGGGCGGCAAAGGAGGCAAAAATCCATTCCTATACGGCCCAGCTGCTTCTTTTCCTGTGCCTGTGTGAGCCGCTGAAACAGCGGTATCTGGAAAGAAAAATCGATCTTTCCATCTGGAGGGATTCCTGTAAGGACCTGCGGTGGAAGCTGATGGAATGCCATAAGATGTACGGCGTTTGGGGAAGTTTCGTGGCCTGGTGGTTTCCCGGCTTTTTTGACCTCACCCGGTTTGCCTTGGGCAGGCTGCAGTTTGAGCTCATTGATTTCCCGGCGCATTATGAGGCGGCCGGCAGGAAGAAGCCGGAAGGGATGACGAAAGCCATCAACGTCCACATCCCTTCCTGCGGGAAACTGGATATGGAAGAATGCCATGATTCCTACCGCAGGGCGGCTGCCTTTTTTTCGGATGCCTTTTTGGACGGAAGGTGCGCCTTTGCCTGCTGGTCCTGGATGCTCTATTCCCCCCACCGGACGTTTTTAAAGCCGGATTCCGGCGTGATCCGTTTTATGAGCGAGTACGACGTGTATGCCACGGGGGAAGACAACGGGGACTTGTGGCGGATTTTCAACCGGGAATATGACGGCAGGCCGGACGACCTGCCGGAGGATACGAGTATGCAGCGAGGCTACAAAAACTGGCTGAAAGAAGGGCACAGCGCGGGCTGCGGAGAGGGGCTTTTCTATTATGGAAGGCCCGGATTTGAACCTTATTGGGTATTTTAGACAATATGATAAAAAAATATGAGCGAAAAATGGCCAAAACGGCTGTTGCAGCAAAGAAAAACCATGGTATAATAGAAACATTGCGGCGCGCCGATTTCGGAAGAGAGGCGCAGGTCGGAGAACAAGGAGGCAAAAGAATGTTAAAGAAAGCATCGATCAAATTTGATAAAGAGCTTTTCAAGAGAAGCGTTCTCAACAATGTTAAGACTCTTTACAGAAGGACATTGGAAGAAGCGACCCAGCAGCAGATCTTCCAGGCGGTGTCCTATGCGATCAAGGACGTGATCGTGGACAATTGGATGACGACGCAGAAAGAGTATGAAAAGCAGGATCCCAAGATGGTATACTATATGTCCATGGAATTTCTGATGGGACGTGCCCTGGGCAACAACCTCATCAACCTGCAGGCGTACAGCGAAGTGAAGGAAGCGCTGGACGAGCTGGGAGTGGACATCAACGTTGTGGAGGACCAGGAACCCGATCCGGCTTTGGGAAACGGCGGTCTGGGACGGCTGGCAGCCTGCTTTCTGGATTCCCTGGCGACGCTGGGCTATGCGGCTTATGGCTGCGGGATCCGCTATCGCTACGGGATGTTCAAGCAGGAAATCCGGGACGGTTATCAGATCGAGGTGCCGGACAACTGGCTGGAGGACGGCTATCCCTTCGAGCTGCGCCGTCCGGAGTATGCCAAAGAGGTAAAATTCGGCGGCTGGGTCAACGCTTATGTGGATGAAAACGGACGCACCGTATTCCGCCAGGAAGGCTACCAGTCCGTTAAGGCCATTCCTTACGACATGCCCATTGTCGGCTATGGCAACGGCATTGTCAACACCCTGCGTATCTGGGACGCGGAGCCTGTGGAGTGCTTCAACCTGGATTCCTTTGACAAGGGAAATTACCAGAAGGCCGTGGAGCAGGAAAACCTGGCCAGGAACATCGTGGAAGTGCTTTACCCCAACGACAACCACTACGCCGGCAAGGAGCTGCGCTTAAAACAGCAGTATTTCTTCATTTCCGCGTCCGTACAGGAAGCGGTGGAAAAATATATGCGGACCCACAAGGATATCCGCAAATTCCATGAGAAGGTAACTTTCCAGTTAAACGATACCCATCCTACGGTAGCCATTGCGGAACTGATGCGCGTGCTGATGGACGACTATTATCTGACCTGGGAGGAAGCGTGGGAAGTGACCACCAAGACCTGCGCTTACACGAACCATACGATCATGTCGGAAGCGCTGGAAAAATGGCCCATCGAGCTGTTCTCCAGGCTGCTGCCCAGGATTTACCAGATCGTGGAAGAGATCAACAGGAGATTTATCCAGCAGATCCAGCAGAAGTACCCCAATAACCAGGAGAAGATCCGCAAGATGGCCATTATTTACGACGGACAGGTAAAAATGGCCCATCTGGCAATCGTGGCCGGCTACTCCGTCAACGGTGTGGCGCGGCTGCACACGGAGATCTTAAAGCACCAGGAACTGAAGGATTTCTATGAGATGATGCCGGAGAAGTTCAACAACAAGACCAACGGCATTACCCAGAGAAGATTCCTGCTGCACGGCAATCCGCT
>CALWGP010000122.1 GCA_944380095.1 uncultured Lachnospiraceae bacterium
CGCCCTCCAGATACTCCGCGTCCGGGTTTTCGGTCTGCCCCTGGGCGTCCAGAAACAGTTCCAGCCCTTTCATGACATTGAGCACCCCGCTGGGCGTGCCGAAGCTCTCATGGTCGATCACGTATTCCCCGCAGCCGTAAGGCACATAGGAAACCGCGGTTTTTTCCGGCAGGCCAAAAGCGTGGCATACGTCCCGGACGATGCAGTCGTCATTATACAAAACGGGATAGGTGCACCCTTCCCCGATGGCGTCGTAGGCCATGTCCAAAAGCCCGGGATCCATTCCTTTATAAAAGCGCAGCGACAGCTGGCGATCCGGGTTTTTCAGCTTCCTGGTGGCGCGGATGCAGGCTTTTGCAAACCGGTCCGCCTTCGCTTCCTCTTTCCGTCTCCGGCCGCCCACAAACACCCGGCCGTCGGTGATGGTCCGCCGCTTGGCCATCCGCTCCCAAAGCTTTTGCACAATGCCGTCGGCCTGCTCCTGTGTCAGATAGCCGCTGTCGATATCGTCCGCATAAAAACTGCCCAGATAGGTATCGATCCTGCCGTAATTACGTACTTCCGATACCAGCACATACATCCAGAACAGTTCCACGGCCTCCAGCAGGTGGGCGGGCTTTTGGGTCAGGATGGAGGCCATGGCCCCTTCCACCGCTTTCATCCGCCGGTAAGCCGCCCGGTTTTCCTGCGAGTCTTCCCGGCTCAGGATTTCCTTAGCCCGCTGTCCTGCCCGCTGCCGGTACAGGCCGATAATTTCCTTTAAGGTATCCAGGCAAAGGAGCATACCGGCATAAACGCCGGCAGCCTCGCTGCCTGCCGGGGCGCTTTCCTTCTTTTCTTCAATCAAAGCATACAGGCCGGGCAGTCCCAGCGCCAGCAGCTTGTGAAAATCCAGGATGCCGCCGGCGATCCGGTACAAAGGATAGGCCACGGCCTTCTCCCCTTCCCAGTCGTCCGTAGGCAGGGCCAGCCGCATGGTTTTGCTGTAGCGGTCCCGCAGACGGGTTTTGCAGTCCTCTTTTTCCCAGAACTGTTTCATTTCCCGAAGCTGCCGGCAATATTGGGGATTTCCTTCGTTTTTTCGGATCTCCTCGTCGATCTTTTCCGGATGGCAGTAATACAAAAATCCGCCGATCTGGCTGGAAAATCCCACGGCCCCGTAATGGCAGCCGCCGGGGACCAGGTCATCTTCCTCGATGTCCAATACGATCCTGGGAAGCTGCCAGGCCAGGCATCTGGCCTCCCTCACCGCCCGGTGCTCCCCGGCGTTTTCCCGGTAAATCCGGGTAAATTCCAGTTCCAGCAAAAAGTCGCTGCGATCTGCTATGGTAGCCATCTTTTCTTTCCTTTCTTACAGCCAGTGGAGAATCACTTCCGCAGTCCCCGCTTTTTCGTCTGTCCGGTTCTGGGTTTCGGCAAACCCGCCGCAGTGTTTGGGAATCGCCAAAAAGGCAAAGGTCCTTTCTTCCCCGGGGAAAAGGATCCGGTCGCTGTCGGTTCCAAGGAGGGCATAGCCTTCCCCGGCCAGTTGTGCCCCTGCGTCCAGCGCCGCCCGTTCTCCAACGTTCTTTGCCGTCACCAGGAGGGTTTTCCGTCCCTGTCCTGCATCCTCTGTCACCGTCCGGACAATTTCCAGCGCTGCCTTTGTTTTGCGCAGGGGGGAAAGCACTTCTTTCTCCCCCGTCCCGAACAGGTAGGTGTTTTCGGACACCGTTTTTCCTTCCGCTTCCAGCGTCAGGGTCACAAACACCAATTCTTCTTTCCCGAAAGGGCCTGCCTGGAAGCTGCCCGCCAAACGGCTGCCGTTTTCCGGGACAAAAACTTCCAGCCCCTTTTCCTGCAGTTTCCTTCCTGCAGCGTCCCTGACCAGGATCCGCATCTTTCCCTCAAAGGAGCCGCCGTCGTTTTCCACATACACGTCCATGGCCGCAGCCTTGCTTTCCGGCAGGGTCAGGCTTCTGTAATCCAGGGACACATGGCAGGGCTCATAGGCCCGCTTTGTCTGATAATAAGCGGTTTTGGTCTCCTGGTACCAGTCGATTAAGTTGGTGCAGGAGGCGTTGGGCCAGGGCTCGTTTAACTGCCAGATAATCACGCCGCTGTTGCAAAAGGCCCTCTTGCGGTCCGCTTCCAGGATAAAGCGCAGCCCTTCCGACTGCATATACTGGCTGCAGCGGGTGAACAGTTCCAGGTTTTGGGGCGTCTTTTCAATGGGGCCGAACATACTGCAGTCGCGGTAATAGGTGCCCCACCACTCCCCGTGGTGCTGCCAGGTCAGATCCCCCGTCATGGGCGTGGGCCGCAGGGAGCTTTCCGGCAGAAACTTCTTTAAGCTTTTGACGCAGGAGGTTGCGTCCATGCCAAACTCGCTGTGGAACAGATTGTCCGACTCCCCGTACATTTCGTAGTGGGCGGGATTTCCTTCATAACGCCAGCTGCCGTGGACGTCGTGGCTGACGCCCTTTTCCCGGCTGATAAATTCCCTGGGGCCGGAAGCGGAGGTAGGCAAAAAAGGCCTTCTGCCGTCATGGCGCTTTACAATCTCCCAGAGCATGGCGATGGTCTCGTTTTCCAGGCTGCAGGGCGTATCCGGCGCCTCCATCAGCTCGTTGCCGCCGCTGTAAACCGCCAGGCTGACGTGGTTTCTTTTTTCCTTTACCGCCCATTCGGAAGTCTCTTTAAGCAGCTTTAAAAATTCCGGCCGCCGGGACGGGATATTGTCGATGCCGGAGCTGGACTGGATAAATTCCTGCCAGATCAGGATCCCGTTTTCGTCGCACAGATCGTAAAATTCTTCCGTCTCAATCAGGCCGCCGCCCCAGACACGGACCAGGTTCACCCCTGCGTTGACCATGGCCGTCACCAGATAGGCGTACTGTTCTTTGGTGACGTTGCCGTACAGGTGATCCAGCGGGGTCATATTGACGCCCTTAATATAAACTTTCCTTCCGTTTACCACAAAGGTATAGGGCAGGGCCCCTTTGGGCGCGCCGTCGTTTTGCGCCATGGAAAGGGAACGGATCCCCGTCCGTTTCTCAATCCTCTCCAGGATACGCTCCCCTTTTTGGTCCTGCTTTACAAGCTCCAGGCAGACCCGGTACAGCCAGGGCCTGCCTGCCCCGTTGGGGTTCCAGAGGGCGGGATTTTCCACCTCCAGGGTTTCTTCGATCCGCCCGTCCTTTACCGGGACCGTAAGGCAGAGGGAAAATGCCCCTTCCTGCACGCCGTCTTCTGATGCTGCGTCCTTTCCCCCGGCCAGTTTCCTTAACGCGGCCGCGTCCCGGTCCTCCCGCAGGAAAGGTCCCCTGACCGAGATCCGGACTGCCAGGTCGCCTTCTTTGCCGGTTCCAAAATCCTCTGCCCGGGCGGAAACAAAAATCCGTCCCCCGTTTTCTCCTGCGTCCGTATCGATGTGCAGGTCGTCAAGCCTTCCTTCCTGCCCCACGCAAAGTTTCCCATCCCGCCAGATTCCGATGTTCACCAGTCTGGTGGAAAAATCCCATTTATAATTAAAACGGCTCTTCTGGGTAAAGGTGCGGGAAGTAAAGCCGATCTGCCCCATCTCCTGGGGAACGCCTTTTAAGAGTACAACCAGGCGGTTTTCTTCCCGGATTTTCCCGGTCAGTTCTATCGTAAAAGGGGTGTACATCCCCACATGGGAGCCGCAGTTTTCGTCGTTGAAAAATACTTCCGCTTCATAGTCCAGTCCCGGAAAGCAAAGGGTTACCCTTTCCCTGGTAAGGTCCATCCCTTGCATCTGTCCCGGGAAAGAAGTCCGGTACATCCACCAGCGGTTTTCCACCCATTCGCATTTTAAGCTGTTTTGTCCGAAATAAGGGTCTTCGATCAGACCTGCCTTCCAGAGGTCATAATGGACTCCTCCGGGCACCTTTGCCGGAATCCAGTTGGTCACGCCCTGCAGCGTCTGCCCTGTTTCCATGCTCTTTTCCTTGACCGGCACATAGGGCCAGTATCCTTTCAGTTCCCAGGAAAGTCCTGACAGCGAAATCTCCATGGTTTTGTTCTCCCTGTTTTTGTCAAATCTTCTTTCTTTTTGCAGTAAATTCAGAGTAAATCAGAGACAGGCCGGAAATCCGGCGGGACAGACGCCCCGTTTCGGATTCCCGACCCGCAGTCACTGATGCATTTTGGCCAAATCAGTCAAGCCACACTCGATAGGTCTTGATTTCATAGCAGCCGATTTCGAAAGAAATTCCGTTGTTTTCCACCGGAATCTCCTCTCCTCCCTCTTCGCAGAGATTCGTTTCCACTATCTTTGTTACCGGACGGCCGAATACCAGGCTGGCGCGTCCTTTGCTGTTGCGGTACTCATAGAGGCGGACCACAATGCCGTCGCCGTCTTCCGCACGTTTTACCGTATCAATGAGAATATGATCGCAGTCCGTGCAAACCAGGCTGTCTTTTGCAAAATCCGCACCCTCGCCCGTTCCCCGGGCAAAACCGGTCAGCACCGGCATGTTCAGGTTCATGGCCGCCTGCTGCACGTCGCAGTTTTCTGCGTTTCCGGCATGCGGATACAGGGAATAGGTGAAATGATGCACCTTCCGGTCCGCTGTTTCATCCGGCCTGACGGCGGATTTGATCAGCGACAGTCCCAGCACGTTTTCGTGAATGTCGTAGCCGTACTTGCAGTCGTTTAAGATGGCCACGCCGTAATCCGCCTCGGACAGATCCGCCCAGCGGTGTCCGGACACCTCGAAACGGGCGAAATCCCATTCCGTATTGGTGTGGGTAGGACGTTTGATGTTGCCGAACTGGATCTCGTAAGTCGCTTCCTGGGCGTGTACGTCCACCGGGAAATAAGCCTTTAAGAAGACCTGTTTTTCCTTCCAGTCTGCTTCCGTCACAAAGTCGATCCGGCGGCTCTTGGCATACAGGATCATATCCTGGTTTAATACGGAACGATTGAAGGTCCAGCTTTGGCGGACGATCACCCGTTCCCCTTCCCGGATCACATCCCTGCTCTTTAAGGCAAAGGGCGCATAGGGCTTTTCCTTGTAGTAGACGTCCACGTCCCAGGCGTCGAAGCGCTGGGGCTTGTCTTCGAAAGCCGCAAAAACGTTCATGGGCTTCCCGCAGTCCACCGCCCTCTGGTTTTCCAGATCGTAAAGGGATGCAATCTCGCCGTTTCCGTTGAAGGAAATCCGGTAGTACGGGGTTTCGATGCAGTCGGCGGATACCCGGATTGCGTCTTTGCCGCCGTCCGTTTGCCCTTCGCCTGCGCTGTTGTCAATCGCTAAGGTTTTATAGCCGTAAGCCGGGATCTTTTCTGCGTAAACCATCAGGCCGTCGTCCGCTGCGAAAGCATCCAGCCGTCCCTTTTCACCCTTAAGGACGGTGGTCTTTTTCACCTTCTCCCCGTAAGGGATGCAGACGTAATCCGTCCGGTCATATCCGGTCATATTGTAAAGGATCACGGAATCGGAATTTACCCGGATGTTGGCGCCAAAAGCCTCCTGCGCCGCCGCCAGCAGGGCGGTCCCTTTCTTTGCGATGGCTTCGTAGTCCTTCGTGGTATCCTCGTATACCTGGCGGATGGAAGATCCGGGCAGGATATCGTGGAACTGGTTTAACAGCACCCTCTCCCACATCCGGTCCAGTTCCTCCTTGGGCCACGCATAACCGCCCGAAAGACCGGCCAGCACGGACATGGCCTCGATGTTGTGCAAAAGGATCTCGCTCTTTCTGTTATAGCGCTTGTTGGCCGCCTGGGAAGTATAGGTGCCCCGGTGAAGCTCGAAATACAGCTCCCCGTCCCATTTGCCCAGCGCTTCATGGTCCGTATGCTCGTAAATCTTTTCAAAGTACTGTTCCGACGTGCAGATCTCCACTTTCGGGATTCCGGGGATGTTTTTCATTACCCGGCTCTGCTCCAGCATCTCCCTGGTGGGGCCGCCGCCGCCGTCGCCCCAGCCAAAGGCGATGAGCAGTTCGTCGTTTTTGTCCTTATCCTTGTAATTTTTCCAGACGCCGGTCACTTCCTCCGGATCCATGTGGCCGTTGTAGGTATAAAACCAGGAGCCGTCCTCCGGCGTGGTGAT
>CALWGP010000123.1 GCA_944380095.1 uncultured Lachnospiraceae bacterium
CTGGCTTTTTATACGGACACCACGTACGGGATGAAGTACTGGACTTTTATTTCGCAGGAACTGCCCAAAATCTGCCGGGAATTTTTCCCGCGTATGTCGGACAGGCCGGAAGACACGCTGGCGGCGGGGCTTTCCATGGGCGGCTACGGAGCCTGGAAGCTGGCGCTGCGGGCAGGGGAGACCTTCGGGGCGGGGGCGTCTTTGTCGGGAGCCCTGGACATTGTGGAAGACTATTTAAGACAGACGGAAACGCCGGAGGGAAAGAAGGCGCTCTTTGAAGGAATTTTCGGAAGCGTGGACCGGCTGAAGGGTTCCGACGAGGAGATTTTGACGCTGGCGGAAAAGCTGGCAGCCCAAAAGAAGCCGGAAGAGCTTCCACCGCTGTACGCATGGTGCGGGAAGCAGGATTTCCTGTATGAAGGCAACCTGAAAGTATGGGACCGCGTGAAAAAACTGGGATACGACCTGACATGCGAAGAGTCTGTGGGAGACCATCAGTGGAAATACTGGGACGAAAAGATCCAGGACGTGCTGCGCTGGTGGCTGAAAACGGACCTGGACCTGAAATAAAAGCGGTCGGGGCAAAGAACGCTTTGACAGGAGGGAACATGAAAGGGATCACACTGATTTGCAGCGGCTATGGGAACGAAAAGGAAGAGGATATTCTTACCGTGCGTCTGGATCCGAAAGGAAAGGCGCAGGTGACGGGAGGGGTAAGGCAGCAGGACAGCCCTTCCTGGATTTGCGCCAAAGACGGGGTCCTTTATGCGGTTTCGGAACAGGTGGGCCGGGCCTTTATCGGGAGACGCAGCATCCGGGAGGACGGATCGCTTACGGAGGAAGAGGGCCGGATCGAGCTGCCCGGCGGCGAACTGTGCCACCTGTGGGAAGGCGGCCGAGCGCTGTATGCCAGCTGCTATGGGACAGGGGATTTTTTTGCCGTGGACTATGATCTGAAAAAAATTCTCTGGCACCGGAAGCCGGAAGAATCCCTGCGCAGCCAAAAGGACGCAGAAAAGAAGCAGTCCCATGCGCACTGGGTTTCCGAAAGGGGCGGGATTCTTTATTTTTCCGACCTGGGACGGGACCGGATTTACCGCTTTAGAATGGAGGACGGCCTTCCGGGGGAAGAACTGGAACCCATCCGCCTTCCCGAGGGAGCGGGGCCGAGACAGCTGCTGCCTTTGACGGACCGCCTGCTTTTTTCCGTCCAGGAGCTGGACGGTACCTTGCGCCTTTGGAAATACGGGGAAGAAGACAGGCAAAAAGCGCCGGTCTGCGTGCAGACCGTAAAAGCCACAAAAGCAGAAGGGATCAATTATCCCGGCACCGCCTGCCTTGCAGACGATTCCACTGTGCTGGTCTGCAACAGAGGGGCCAACACGGTGGCCGCCTTTGCCCTGGAAGGGGAAAAACTGACCCGGCTGGGAGAGTGGGGGACAGGGAACTGGCCCCGGCACCTGCTCAAAGTACCAGGAACGAATTTAGTGATAAACGCCTGCAATAAACAGGGCGTGCTCAACCTGTTTGCGTGGGAGGACAACCGGCTGGAAAAGCGGGACGCAATTCCTTTGGCCGGGGCATCCTGCGCCCTTGCCCTTTTTCGCTGAACGTTGTATTGCGTCAGTCGGACAGTTTGCCCGGGAGCGCCGCAGACTGCCGCGACGGCAGCGAAACCCCGATGGGGTTTCGCCCGATTTTGCCGGCGCTTCGGAAACGGAGGAATTATGACACAGAAGGAAAAAGAAATCCTCGACAGCATTGAAAGCAGAAGGAGCGTGCGCAAGTATAAACCGGATGCAATCGACAAAGGGACGCTGGAGAAAATTATCGAGGCGGGACTCTTTGCCCCCACCGGGATGAACCGCCAGTCCCCCATTATTGTGGCGGTGACGGACAAAAAAATGAGGGACCGGCTTTCCAAACTAAACGCTTCGATTATGGGATCGGACAACGATCCGTTTTACGGCGCCCCGGTGGTACTGGTGGTGCTGGCGGACCGCAGCTGCGGGACCTATGTCTATGACGGGAGCCTTGTGATGGGCAACCTGATGCTGGCCGCCCATGCGCTGGGCGTCGGAAGCTGTTGGATCCACCGGGCAAAAGAAGAATTCGACCGCCCGGAAGGCAAGGAAATCCTGAAATCCCTGGGCATTGAAGGGGATTATGAAGGAATCGGCCACTGCATCCTGGGCTATACGGACGGAGAGGAACCGCAGGCGGGGCCGAGGAAGGAAAACAGGGTTTATTGGGTTTGAGACAGGGAAGAAAGGGATGAGTAAGAGGCTGTAACCGGATAGGAAGAATGACAGTGGAATCCTGTTTGAATGGAACAGGGGCTTTGTAGAGAAAGAAACGAGGTTACGGTGATGATACCGAGGCAAGAAGCGTTTGTTTACTACAGTGACAATCTGGATAGCAATGAAGCAGTCACTATGAATGAAGATGGGTCATATTCTTTTTTCGGATCCTCAGCAATCACCAGAAGTCAGAAAAAAGAGATACGAATGCGCGCAAGAACACATAAAAAGCCAGGACTTTGAAAAAGAAGACGTTCAGAAAACCGAAATCCAAGCACATAAAATTGAAAACTTGGGAAAACCGGCGATTTGAAAACGAAAATTCCGCTGCCCTATTGAAAAGCAATGGGAAAATAAAAGGTTATACAGGGGATTATAAAGGTCATGAAAATACGAATATATTTCATTGCTGCATTTGGAATCCTTATTATTTTTCTATATTTTTCATCTGTATCATTTGCAGCATCCGGAGACACTATAGTCCACAAGACAAAAACCGGGTATTGTTATCATAGAGCTGACTGCTTTCATTTGCGTTCTGATATTACAATTACATTGAGAGAGGCGATAAGCGAAGGATTATCACCCTGTGAGGATTGCAATCCTCCTATATTGGATGAGGATGAAGTTATTACTGCAAAGGAAGCTAATTCTAAACCAGCAGCAGGCAGTTCGATTTCGGCAGGAAAAACTTCTGTAGCAGATTCACTTATTGCATATGAATCAGAAACAGGCAATCTTTCCATTCAAGAGGAAGAATCTTCAGGCACAACTATTTTTATTAAATATTCAAAATGGGTAATTGCAGGATTGACAATAGTTATTATCATGCTGCTCATCGAAAATGTTTCCTTGAAAAAGGAATTAAAAAAAGAAGCTGAAAAATTTGCTGCGGAAAAGGGGAATTATGAAAGAAGTGTTTCGGAACAGAAAGTAGAAATTGATAAACTGAAAAATGATAATCAAGAAAAGGAAAATTTAATAAATATCCTTTCTGATACTGAAAAAGTTAACCAACTACTCACCACAATTTCACTTATTCCGAAGGGTACGAAATTTCTTCCTGGAAGAATACCGTATGATAATCTTACTGGTGAAAAATATGGAAGTTATACTGTTTACATTTCTCCGAACGGCAAAAGGTACCACAAAAGAAAGGGCTGTTCGTCTGCGAACATTGAAACCAATATTGTGACTGCGTCCAGTTACGGATATCTGCCTTGCAATGTTTGTTGCAAACAAAAAGAGATTTATCCAAAGTGGTATGACTCATATATTCGTTTCTTTAAATTTATAGATTCAAGGAAACAAAGCAATTAAAAGCGATACCTCCTGACTAATGCTACAGCAGAGCCGCATCCCCGAAAAAATTCTCCGGAGTTGCGGCTCTTTTGGATACTCCCTATATTCCTGACAAAATTACATTTACATATATTCAGGTATTTGTGTCCGGGATTCAGTCGTCCCAGCGGTCGTCATCGTCGTCATCATCGTCATCGTCGTCGCCTTCGAAGCGGTCGTCGTCCCAGTGATCATCGTCGTCATCGTCTTCGAAGCGGTCGTCGTCCCAGCGATCGTCGTCATCATCATCGAAACGGTCGTCATCCCAGCGATCGTCGTCATCATCATCGAAGCGGTCGTCGTCCCAGCGATCGTCGTCGTCATCATCATCGAAGCGGTCATCATCAAAATGGTCCCAGTCGTCGTTGTGCTCCCGGTCCGCTTCCAGCACCTTGCCGGTGAAGGCGTTGACCTCATATTCATATTCCACGCCGTTGGCCGTAAACTCCAGTTCGTAAACGCCGTCGTCCAGTTCATATTCCCGTTCCGTGAAATCCGCTTCCGTAAGCCCAAGCTGGGACAGGACGATTTCCTTTGCTTTTTCCAGCCCAATCAGCCCGTTGGAATCCAGGTCGTTTCTGCTGACGGAAATGGGTTTTGCGTCGATGTTGCAGGTTTTGACAGCCTGACGGACGCCTTCTGCCATGTCTTCCAGAAAATCATCGTCCAAATCGGCGGAACCTTCGGTCAGCTTTACCACAATGTTCTTTTCGTGTCCGCCCACGGTCTGATCGAAGTATCCGGATTCGTAAATTTCACGGACCAGTTCGCTGACGACTGTACGGCATTCTTTCCCCTGATAATCCTCATAACCGGAAACAACCGTTTTGCCGTCGTCATTCTTTCCTTCCAGCCCGGTGACCAGCCCGCGGCCGTCGTATTCGATTTCGATTTCGGGGTTGACGCTTAACAGGACGGAACCGGCTGCTTTGGCAAAGGCTGCGGTCTCCTCGACGGAAGGCGCGGCTGCTGCGGCAGGCGCTGTACCCGGCGTTTTTGAAGCGGCTGCGCCGGCGGATTGTGTGCTGCAGCCCATCAGGACAGCGGATGCCGCCAGGGGGATCAGCGCGGTCAGCAGGGTCTGTTTCAGATTCTTTTTCATCATATCGGTTTCTCCTTTTCTTTTTGAATTCTGTGTTTTGTTGCCTTGTATATACAGAATACGGGGCTTTTTGATAAAAAACGGGGTCGCCGGGAAAAAGTTTTATTATTTTTTGCTTTTCCTTTGCATACTTCGGATAGAAGGCCGGAAAACTCCCTGATAAAATGGAAATCGATCAGGAACGAAATTTCCATTAAAATCATAAAGCGAGGTCGGAGCAAAAGCGCTCCGACATGGAGGGAAATATGGGAAGGAAAATCGAAGCGGTTATTTTTGACTGGGCAGGGACACTGGTGGATTTCGGCTGCATGGCGCCGCTGGAAGCGCTGCGGAAATCATTTGCGGAAAGAGGGATAGAGGTTACCGATCAGGAACTGCACAGGCAGATGGGCCTGCCCCTTAAGGAACATGTCAGGGAGATACTGCGGATTCCGGAAGTAAGACAGCGCAGAAAGGCGGCGTGTGCGGAAAGCGCGGAAGAAGAAAAGGAGCTGACAGAGCGGGCGGAGGAACTTCTCCTGGAGTCTGTGCGGCAATATTCCGTCCCCAAGCCCTATGTGCGGGAATGCCTGGAAACGCTGCGCAAAGCCGGGATAAAAATTGGTTCCACCACGGCCTATACGGAAGACATTATGGATTTGGTGACGGAGGAAGCCAAAAGCCGCGGAGTATGGGTGGATGAGTGGTTCTGCCCCGAATGCTCCGGGGAAAAAGGAAGGCCCTATCCGTATATGATTTTTAAAAACATGCAGTTTCTGGGAATTTCCGGCGTGGACCGTGTGATTAAAGTGGGAAATACCCCGGCGGATATTCAGGAAGGCAAACGGGCGGGAGTGCTTACGGTGGGGATCCTGGAGGGCAGCCTGGCCATGGGAATGACGGCGGACGACTTCGAAGATTTGTCGGGGGAAGCTTATGAGAAGGAGTGCGCGCGCACAAAACAGATTTTTTGTGAAGCGGGTGCGGATTATGTTATTGCCAATCTGAAAGAACTTCCGGAGCTGATTAGGAGACTGGAAGCCGGAGAAGAGGAAAAAATATCGGCCTGACCAAAAGACCCGGGACAGTAAAAAGCGGTCTCTTCAGCGCTGGATGTGGTCCAAAGGCAAGGAAAACAAGGCCGGACCACAGCGTCCCGGAAAGGCATGTGGTCATAAGGTAAGAAATACAAGGCCGGACCACAGTGATCCGGGAAAGGATGTGGTC
>CALWGP010000124.1 GCA_944380095.1 uncultured Lachnospiraceae bacterium
CCGGACTGGATGTGGCAGTCCGCGACCGTAAACGGTGAGATTTACACCATTCCAGCCAACTGGACGGAGAATGCGGATCAGGCAAGCTGCATCACCATCCGCCGGGAAAAACTGGAAGAGTACGGACTGGATGATCCGGAAACCATGGACGACCTGCTGGAAATGGCGGAAGTGTTTACGGAGAACTGGGACGGCGATTCCAAGCCGGTGATCATCCCCATGTACGCGGAGCCGTTCACCTGGCTGTTCAGGGCGCTGGACACCTATCCGTTCACCGTACAGAAAGACCTGATTTTCATCGATCAGGAAGGCAATGTGAAAAACTGGATCGAAACCGACGAATTCAAGCAGACGGCAGACTTCTTCCGTACCTGTTATGAAAAAGGATATATTCCGGACGACGTGCTGTCTCCTTCCTGGTCTTCCTGGAATACCATGCTGACCGGCAACTTTATCTGGGTAGACGGCTGCCAGATGTGGGGCACCAAGGAAGTTTGGAACGAAAGAATTCCCGGCAGCAACCTGGATTCCATTTATCTGAATCCCGACGGGCCTTCCTTCCGTCCCCAGTCCTTCAGAAACGATACGGCGGTTTCCTCCACCAGCACCCATCCCGCAGAAGCGGTGAAGTTCATGGAATGGATGTATTCCTCTCAGGAAAACTATGACCTGGTGGTTTACGGCGTGGAAGGGCTGACCTGGGAGAACACCGGGGAAGGCACTTACAAGAAGCTGATTCCGGATTTCGAGTTCAACGCGGACTGGATGATCGGCAACATGAAATATGAACGCTATGAAGACGGCACCTATGAGAAATTCATCGAGATCATGGGCGTGGAAAAACCCGATGCGGAAAACAGCATCGTGCTGAATTTCGTGTTCGATCCCACCAACGTGGCCACCGAGTACGCGAACTGTCTGGCGGAAGTGGAAGCCAGCATTTATCCCATCAAACTGGGTATCGTGTCCTATGAGGACGGCTATGAAGATGCGCTTGCAAATCTGAAAGCGGCGGGCATCGATGCGGTGATCGCGGAGTACCAGAGCCAGCTGGATGCATTCCTGGCGGAAAATAACTAAAACCATAAAGCTTAAACGTTAAGGCTGCCGCGCGGATACGCGGTCAGGAATAGAGAAGAGAGTTTCTGACCGGTTTCGCGCGGCAGCCTTTTTGATTCGGAAAACAGCATGGAGAGAACCGATGAAGACGACAATCAATCTGGATGGAATTTATAAACTGAAACGGCTCGACTACGGAACGGACATCGGTTTCGTATTCCGGGAAGATTTTTATCCCGCAGGCTATCTGGACATAAAAGTGCCGGGGGATGTGCGCACCGCCCTGCGGGAATACGGCCTGATCGACGGCTATTATCTGGGGAAAAATCTGGATAAGGAGCGCTGGATCGAAGAGAGCGACTGGCTGTATGTCCGGGACTTTTTCTGCGATCTTTCCCTGAAGGACAGGGAAAATGTCCTTTATTTCGATGGCATCGACACCCTGGCGGAAGTCTGGCTGAACGGGAAGCTGCTGGGCAAAACGGACAATATGTTTCTGGAGCAAAGGTTTGACGCGACGGATATTTTGCGTTATGGGGCGTACAATACCCTGGCGGTGAAAATTATCTCCCCGGTGGAGAGCACAAAGGATGTTGACAGAACCGGGATCTATCCGGAGGACGATACCACCCGGATGCTGCTGCGCAAATCCCAGATGAACTGGGGGTGGGACTTCTGCGGGCACTGTCTTACCGGAGGCATCTGGAAATCCGTCCGCTTAGAAAGCAGGGACTGCCCGGTCTTTGAAACCGTCCATCTGCGCACGGTCCGGCTGGAAGGGGATCGCGCGGTGCTGGCTGCAGGCCTGAAGGCAAAGCCTTATGGAAAACGGGGGGTGAACGGACTGAAGGCCGAGCTGCTCTTTTCCCTGGAAGGGAATTTCGTAACGCGGGTGGAGATTCCCGCGGATGGGACAGAAACGGAATTTCCCGTGAAAAATCCGCAGTTGTGGTGGCCCAGGCCCTACGGGAAAGCGAACCTCTACGACGTGACGGCCGCGCTTTTGGAGGACGGGAAGGAAACGGACCGCAGACAGTTTCGCTTCGGAATCCGTACCGTAGTGCTGCATCAGGAAAAGGATGGGTTTGGGGGACGGCAGTTCCAGTTTGAAATCAATGGGCGGCGGCTGTTTGTCCGGGGCGCCAACTGGGTGCCTACCAACTGCGTTTACA
Source organism: uncultured Lachnospiraceae bacterium (assembly GCA_944380095.1). Taxonomy (GTDB): domain Bacteria; phylum Bacillota; class Clostridia; order Lachnospirales; family Lachnospiraceae; genus Gallintestinimicrobium. The sequence goes on from CALWGP010000124.1 coordinate 2,232, forward strand.
GCGAAATTCGCAAAGATGATTATGATTTTTACATCCGCCGGGCGGTGGAGTCCAACCTGAGCATGCTGCGGATCTGGGGCGGCGGTATTTATGAGCCCGATTATTTCTTCGACCTGTGCGATGAGAACGGCATTATGGTTTTTCAGGATTTCATGCTGGCCTGCGGCATCTTTCCCCAGGACGACGTTTTTCTGGAACAGGTTTCCCGGGAAGTGGAAGCGGTGGTGGACCGGTATTACAACAGGGCCAGCCTGGTGCTTTGGTCTGCGGACAACGAGCTGGATCAGGCGTACTGGTGGTACGATCTGCAGGATCATTTCCAGGAAAACCGTGTCAACCGCGTGGGCGTGGCCGAAGCGGTGAAGCGCTGCGACCCGTACCGGCCGTTTCTGATCAGCTCCCCCTGCAGTCCCTTCGCCGACGAAGAGGGCGGGGACGATCCCAATTCGCCCCTGCAGGGAGATATGCACGTTTATCTCACCCGCTTTACCAAAGACGACGAGTATTACTATAAAAAACTGAGGGAATTCGTGCCGCGATTTATGAGCGAATGGGGATTTTCCAGCCTGCCCGTGGAGGATTCCTACTTCCCCTTCAATTTCTTTAACGAAAAGCTGGATTTAAACCGCAATCCATGGCTGGGGCAACTGCCCTGGCTGAAGGAGAAGGGCTGGACATCCACGGAGGAAGAACTGATCTACTTTACCCAGTACACCCATGCCCATGCGATGAAATACTGGATCGAATATATGCGCTCCTGGAAAGGAGTCTGCGGCGGCTCCCTGTACTGGAAGTTCAACGATCCGGTTGCGCCCAACCGCGAGAATATGCTGTTTCCCACCCTGATGTCTTCCATAGATTTCATGCGCAGGCCCAAGCTGGCGTACTACTATGCGAAACGGGCCTATGAAGACGTCATTGTGGCCTTCCGGGAGTCGGAGGAAGGACTGGAAGTGTACGGATGCAGCGAGCTGATGACGGCAGTTTCCGGAACGCTGGAAATCCGGATCCTTTCCTGGAACGGGGACGTCCTGTGGGAGACGGAGGAAAAAGCGCTCATCGAGGCCGACCGGTCAACCCGCCTGTTCCTCCTGAAAAAAGAAGTGTTGGATCAGGTCGATCCCAGGAATTCCTACGTAAAGGCGACGATGAAAACGGCGGCGGGAACGCTGGAAAACCGCTTCTTATTGACGGAAATCGGGGAGTTTAACGAAGTAAAGCTGCCCCAAGCGCAGCTTTCTGTCCGGGTAATCCGGCCTTCGGACCGGCTGGCGGCGGTGGAAATTTCCTCCGACCGTTTCGCCCAGGACATCATGCTTTCCATTCAGGACACGGATGTGTTCTATTCGGATAACGGATTCTGTCTGGACGCAGGCGGGACGATTACGGTCAGCGTACGGCAGGAAAAGGAAGGCTTAAAGGGCAAGCGGATGCGGATCGTAGCGCACAACAGCGCGCCGGTAACGGTGATTTTATAAAGAGGAAGAACGGATGGAGTATGGATTTGATTTAAGCGGCCTGCAGGAAAAAGAAAGGGAGGCTTTCCGGGAGCTGGCCGGCATTCTGGGCGTAAAAGAGGCCGGGGCGCAGGAAGGAGGGATAGCCCTGCGCTTCGGGCAGGGCCGGTGCCTTTCTGCCAGAAAGACAGCCGGGAGCTGGACGATTACCTTCGCCCATGAGAATGAAAAATGGAGGGCCTTTTCCCGGGCGCTGGAAGAAGAAGGGGATTTTGAGGAACCGGCGGGCAAAGACCTGCAGGCCATGCTGGATTGTTCCCGCAACGGCGTGCTGACGCCGGAAGCGGTAAAGCGGATGATCCGCCATCTGGCGCTGATGGGATACCGGGCCGTCCAGCTGTATACGGAAGATACCTATGAGATCGAAGGGGAACCGTATTTCGGTTATCAGAGAGGGCGGTATACCCGGGAAGAACTGCGGGAAATCGACCGGTATGCCGGCCGGTTCGGCCTGGAGATCATTCCCTGCATCCAGACGCTGGCCCACCTGGAACGGGTGCTGCACTGGCAGGCGTATCAGGAGGTGAAAGACTGCGACTATATCCTGCTGGCGGACGAAGAAAAGACCTATGCCCTGATCGACAGGATGTTTTCCGCCATGGAAGAAAGCCTTTCTTCCCGCCGGATCAACATCGGGATGGACGAGGCTCATGCCCTGGGGCTGGGAAAATATCTGGACCGGTTCGGCTATCGGGACCGGATGTCCATTATGACGCGGCATTTCAACCGGGTGTGGGAAATTGCAAAAGCCCATGGCTATGCCCCCATGATGTGGAGCGATATGTTTTTCCGCCTGGCCTGCGGGGGAGAATATTATGCAGGGGAGTTTGATGTGGCGCCCGGGGTGAAGGAACAGATTCCCGACGGCCTGACGCTGGTATACTGGGATTACTATTCTCTGCAGAAAGAAACTTATGACGGCATGCTCAAAAGTCATCGGAAGCTGACGGATCATCTGGCTTTTGCGGGCGGCGTCTGGACATGGACGGGATATTGCCCCAATTCTTTTTACAGCAGACATATCGCTCCTCTGGCTTATGAAAGCTGCCGGGAAAACGGCATCGATACCATCCTGGCGACGGCCTGGGGGGACGACGGGACGGAAACCTCCCTGTTTTCCGCCCTGCCTGCCCTGCAGCAATGGGCGGAACTGACTTATGAAAAAGGCGGGGACGAAGAAATGCTGGAGCGCAGGTTTCGCACTAGCACCGGCGCGTCCTACCGGGCGTTTTTGGAGCTGGGAAGGCCGGCGTTGACCCCGGACAATCCCATGCCCGGCGGCTGCGGCGTCAATCCGCTGAAATATCTGCTTTACCAGGATGTGCTGGGCGGCCTGTTCGACGCCCACACGGATGAACGGTATGAAGAACATTTTTCTGCCTGCACGCGGATGCTGGAAGCGGCAAAACGGGAAGCAGGAGACTACGGCTATCTTTTCGAACTGGAAGAGCGGCTGTGCCGTCTGCTGGCCCGGAAAGCCACGGTTGGAAAGCGGCTGCGCACGGCTTACAAAGCGGGGGATAAGGAAGGAGTCCGGGAACTGGCCCAGAGGGAACTTTCCGAAATTTTGCTGCTGACGGGGCGGTTTGAAGAGAAGATGAACGAACGCTGGAAGAGGGAAAACAAGATCTTTGGGCTGGATGTTTTGCACCTTCGTCTGGGTGGCCTGAAGGAACGGCTGAATTTCGCCAGGGAACGGCTTTTGTCCTGGGCAGAGGGAGAAACGGGAAAACTGGAGGAGATGGAATCGGCCCCCCTCGCTTATCGGAAGGAAAAAGACATGGCGCCTCCCTGCTGGCGGGATATTGTGACGGCGTGCAATGTCTGAAAACGGAGGCTGGAAGATGGAACGAAAAGAAGTGCTTCGTCTGCAGGGCGTGCGGCCGTCCGGGCGGCAGCTTAGGCAGCAGGAAATGGAGT
>CALWGP010000125.1 GCA_944380095.1 uncultured Lachnospiraceae bacterium
GATGGAACGAAAAGAAGTGCTTCGTCTGCAGGGCGTGCGGCCGTCCGGGCGGCAGCTTAGGCAGCAGGAAATGGAGTTCTACGGTTTTATTCACTTTTCCATCAATACATTTACCGGCAGGGAATGGGGGGACGGGACGGAGGATCCCGCCCTCTTTGCGCCCCAGGACCTGGATTGCGAGCAGTGGGCCCGGGCCATGAAGGCGGCGGGGATGAAAGGGATCATTCTGACCTGCAAGCATCACGACGGCTTTTGCCTTTGGCCTACCCGAACTACAAAACATTCTGTGGCATCCAGCCCCTTCCGGGACGGGAAGGGGGACGTGGTAAGGGAGATGGCCCAGGCGTGCCGGGGGGAGGGCCTCGCTTTCGGCATTTATCTTTCCCCCTGGGATCGGAACGCGCCCTGCTATGGGGAGGGGAAGGCCTATGACGATTTTTTCATCGCCCAGCTGACCGAACTGCTCACCGGATATGGGGAGATTTTCTGCGTCTGGCTGGACGGCGCCTGCGGGGAAGGGAAAAACGGACGCAGGCAGGTTTACGACTGGGAACGGTACTACGAAACGGTACGCCGCCTGCAGCCGGGGGCCTGTATCAGCGTCTGCGGCCCGGATATCCGATGGTGCGGAAACGAAGCGGGGCAGGCCCGCCCGGAAGAGTGGAGCGTGGTTCCCGCCCGCCTCAAAGACGCGGAGAAGGTGATGGACGATTCCCAAAAGGAGGATTCCCCGGCGTTTCGGGAGCGGCCGATCCGCTCTTCGGATCAGGACCTGGGGAGCCGCGCCCGCCTTGCAGGAGAAAAGAAACTGATCTGGTATCCGGCGGAAGTGGACGTTTCCATCCGGCCGGGCTGGTTTTACCATCCGGAGGAAGACGGCCGGGTGAAATCTTTAAAACAGCTGATCTATATTTACGAAACCTCCGTGGGCGGAAACGCCATGCTTTTGCTCAATGTGCCGCCCGGCCCTTCCGGGAAAATCAGCCCGGCGGACGAATGCCGCCTAAAAGAGCTGGGGGATTGGATCCGGGACAAGTTTTCCCGGGAAAAAGATCTGGCCCCTTTGGCGGAGAAGAGCGTCCAAACCAGGGTGTGGGAGGACGGGGAGGAGGGCTGCTGTGCGATCCGTCTGCGCTGGGAGAAACCGGTCAAGATCGCCAGGATCGTCCTGCAGGAAGATCTGCGGTTTGGCCAGCGGGTGGAGCGATTTGCGCTGCTGGGTGAAAACGGCGTCCGCCTGTATGAAGGAAGGACGGTCGGTCATAAAAAAATAGCGGTCCTTTTGGAGAAAAAAACGGTCGGGGAAGTCACGGTGGAAATCGAAGAAAGCAGGGGCGCGCCCGTGCTTCGTTTCCTTGAGGTTTACGGCTGACGGGCGGCCCTTTTGCAAGACGGCTGCGAAAAGTCAGGTTTGTGCATTTTGCGGGATGTACAAACCTGATTTTTGTGCTATAGTAAAAAACTGACGTAGTGTGCAAAAGAAGCGGAGGCGAAGCGGATGAAGTGGAAAAAATTTAAAATCAAGACCACCACGCAGGCGGAGGATATTATTATCAGCACCCTGTATGACATCGGACTGGAGGGGGCGCAGATTGAGGATAAGGTTCCCCTGACGGCGCTGGAAAAGGAGCAGATGTTCGTGGATATCCTGCCCGAGGGCCCTGCGGACGACGGAATCGCTTACCTGAGCTTCTTTGTGGAGGAAGGGGAGGACGGTTCTTTGTCCTTAAATGGGGAAGCCGTGACGCAGGAGGAGATTTTGGACCGGGTGAAGCAGGAGCTGGACGGCCTTCGTCCCTTTTGCGAGATTGGGGAAGGCAGCATCGCGGTGGATGAAACGGAGGACATCGACTGGATCAACAACTGGAAACAGTATTTCCATCAGTTCACCATTGACGATCTTTTGGTGATCCCGTCCTGGGAAACGGTGAAGCCCGAGGACAAAGGGAAACGGATTCTGCATATTGACCCGGGGACGGCTTTCGGGACCGGGATGCATGAAACGACCCAGCTTTGCATCCGGCAGCTGAAAAAATACCTTACTCCGGAGACGGAGCTTCTGGATGTGGGGACGGGCAGCGGGATTTTGTCCATCGTTTCCCTGATGTATGGCGCAAAGCATGCCGTCGGGACGGATCTGGACCCCTGCGCCGTGGACGCGGTGGACGACAACCGGAAAAACAACGGCATTTCCCCGGGGCAGTTTGAACTGATCATCGGCAATATCATCACGGAGAAAGAGGTACAGGACCGGGTGGGCTATGAAAAGTACGACATTGTGGCAGCCAATATCCTGGCCGACGTGCTGGTGCCCCTGACGCCGGTGATCGTCCGCCATATGAAGCCGGGCGGGATTTATATTACTTCCGGCATCATCGACGATAAGGAAGAAACGGTGGTGGAAGCGGTGAAGGCCGCAGGCCTGACTGTGGAAGAAGTGACTTATCAGGGCGAGTGGGTCAGCGTAACGGCGAGGAAGGGATAATGTACCAGTTTTTTGTGGAGCCGTCCCGGATCTATGCAGGACGGGCGGTAATTTCCGGCGGGGATTTCAACCATATTAAAAATGTGCTGCGTATGAAACCGGGGGATGAACTTTCCGTATTTAACGGTGTGGACGGGAAGGAATACCGGTGCGGGATCGAGTCGTTTACGCAGGATGAGGTGATCTGCCGCCTGCGTTTTATCAAGGAGGACGGTCTGGAGCTTCCCGCGCAGGTGACGCTGTTTCAGGGACTCCCCAAAGGGGACAAGATGGAACTGATCGTGCAAAAGACGGTGGAGCTGGGGGTGGCCCGGATCGTCCCCGTCGCCACCAGGCGTTCCGTGGTGAAGCTGGATGAAAAAAAGGCCCGGGCAAAGACCGTGCGCTGGCAGGGAATCGCGGAAGCGGCAGCCAAGCAAAGCAGGCGGGGCATAGTGCCCCGGGTAGAGGATGTGTGCAGCTTAAAAGAAGCGCTGGAGCAGGCAGCGGACATGGATGTGAAACTGATGCCCTATGAGCTGTCGGAAGGGATGGAACGGACCAGACAGCTTGTGGAGTCCGTCCGGCCAGGGCAGGAAATCGCCGTGTTCATCGGGCCGGAAGGGGGATTCGAGGAAGCGGAAGTGGCGCAGGCCAAGGACGTCGGATTTGAACCCATTACGCTGGGAAGGCGGATCCTGCGGACGGAAACGGCAGGCCTGACCGTTATGAGCTGGCTGATGTACCGTCTGGAAGGGGCGGGCATATGATAGAGCAGAGAAGTTTGCTGCAAACAGGAAAACAGGTGAGCGATATGGAATGCTATCTGGACAACTCGGCCACCACGAGGTGCTTCGACAGCGTGGCGCAGCTGATGACAAAGATTATGTGCGAAGAATACGGGAATCCTTCCAGCCTGCATAATAAGGGGATGCAGGCGGAATCCTGGCTGCGGTATGCCAGGGAAGTCATTGCCGCCAACCTGAAAGTAAGTCCCAAGGAAATCATTTTTACTTCCGGCGGGACGGAGGCAGACAATCTGGCGCTTCGTGGCTGTGCCTATGCCAACTGCAGGCGGGGGAGGCACCTGATTACCACGGCCATTGAACATCCGGCGGTGCTGGAGACGGCCCATTATCTGGAAGAGCAGGGATTTGAGGTAACCTATCTGCCGGTGGATTCTGCCGGAAGGATCCGTCTGTCCGACCTGGAACAGGCCATACGCCCGGATACGATCCTGGTTTCCGTCATGCATACCAACAATGAGATCGGTTCCCTGCAGCCCATCGCACAAGCCGGGGAACTGATCAAGCGGATCAACCCGGAAACGCTGTTCCATGTGGATGCGGTGCAAGGATACGGCAAATTCCGCATCCTTCCCAGAAGAATGAAGATCGATCTATTGTCCGTATCCGCCCACAAGATCCATGGGCCCAAAGGCGTCGGCTTCCTTTATGCAGGGGACCGGGTGAAAATCCGTCCGGTGGTATTCGGGGGCGGCCAGGAGAGGGGGCTTCGTTCCGGGACGGAAAACGTGCCCGCTATCGCGGGAATGGCCCGGGCCGTGGAAGAATGTTACCGGAATCTGGAGGAGGATGTTGACCGGCTGTACGGTCTGCGCAGCCTTTTTACGGAAGAGGTGGGAAAGATGCCCGGCGTTACGGTCAACGGCCTGCCGGACCGGGAAAGCGCGCCCCATGTGGTGAGCGTTTCCTTTGAGGGGGTGCGCAGCGAAGTGCTGCTTCATGCGCTGGAAGAACGGGGGATCTATGTGTCGGCGGGAAGCGCCTGCGCCTCCAACCACCCGGACACGGCGGGGTCTGCCACCCTGCGGGCCATCGGGCTTGCGTCCGGCCTGCTGTCGTCCACCATACGGTTCAGCTTTTCAGCGTTTACCACGGAAGAAGAAATCCGTTTTACCCTTCAGGCGCTGCAGGAGCTTGTCCCCATGCTGCGCAGATTCACCAGGCGCTAGGCAGGGACTGTGCGAAAAGGGAGAGTTGGGAGGAATTATGTTTAAGGCATTTTTGATCAAATACGCGGAAATCGGCGTAAAGGGAAAAAACAGGGATCTGTTTGAAGCAGCGCTGGCGCAGCAGATTAAATACGCCCTGCGCCGCTGCGAGGGGGAATTTAGGATCCGCCGCACCAGGGGCAGGATCTATATTGACGTACTCTCGGATTATGACTATGAGGAAACCGTGGAAAATTTAAAGACGGTCTGCGGTGTTTCCGGAATCTGCCCCATGGTGGAGCTGGAAGACGAAGGGTTTGACCGGCTGTGCGAAGCGGCGGTTTCCTATCTGCAGGGGCAGTATCCGTCCGGGGAGTTTTCCTTTAAGGTAAACGCAAGAAGGGCGCGCAAAAATTATCCGAAAACTTCCATGGAGATCAATGCGGACATGGGGGAACGGATTCTGGACGCCTTTCCCCGGGCGCGGGTGGATGTGCACCGTCCGGAAGTGATGCTGTCCGTGGAAATCCGGGAGAAGATATACCTGTATTCCATCGAAATCCCCGGCCCCGGCGGAATGCCCGTAGGGACCAACGGCAAAGCCATGCTGCTTTTGTCCGGGGGGATCGATTCCCCTGTGGCCGGGTATATGGTGGCCAAAAGAGGGGTAAAAATCGATGCGGTGTATTTCCATGCGCCGCCCTATACAAGCGAGCGCGCCAAGCAGAAGGTGGTAGATTTGGCCAGGCTGGTGGCCCGCTACAGCGGCCCCATTTATCTGCATGTGATTAACTTCACCGATATCCAGCTGGCAATTTATGAGAAGTGCCCTCACGACGAGCTGACCATTATCATGCGGCGGTATATGATGCGCATTGCGGAAGAGATCGCCAAGAATACGGAATGCCTGGGCCTGATTACCGGCGAGAGCATCGGACAGGTGGCCAGCCAGACCATGCAGTCTTTGGCAGTTACCAACGAGGTCTGCACCCTGCCGGTATTCCGTCCCTGCATCGGGCTGGACAAGCAGGAGATTGTGGAGATTTCCGAAAAGATCGGTACCTACGAAACCTCCATCCAGCCCTACGAGGACTGCTGTACGATTTTCGTGGCGAAGCATCCGGTGACAAAGCCCAGCTTAAGCGTGATCAAACGACACGAGGAAGCGCTGGCGGACTGCATGGACGAGCTGATGAAAAAGGCATTGGAGACGGACGAACTGATTGTGGTGGAAGCGTAAG
>CALWGP010000126.1 GCA_944380095.1 uncultured Lachnospiraceae bacterium
GACGGGCAGCTGCAGGAACCTTCGGACAAAGTACTGCGGCGGCTTGACGAAGCGGGAGTGGCCGTCTACCGCACGGACCGGGACCATACGGTGGTCATTATCAGCGGGGAAGACGGACTGGAATACGTACCGGCATCCCGCCATTCCTATTAAACTTTTCAATCCTACAAATTCTTCAGCCAGCACTCCGTTTACCATCACGCCGTCTACGGAGAACAGACGGGTGAACGCTGATTTCTGGGCTTCGGATGCTACCACATGCGCACTTACATCTCATTTCATATTTTAGTAAATATATTTACTAAAATCAACTGCCATTTCCTCACAGATGCTATTTTTTTATAAATTGATAAAAAAGTGGGGATAACATGTACAGGCTGCGTATCAAGGACTTAAGAGAGGATAATGATTTAACACAACAGCAGATTGCGGATGTGCTGGGGACATCGCAGACCATGTATGCCCGTTATGAACGCGGCGCTAATGAGATGCCATTGCGTCATTTATGTACATTGGCCCGGTTTTATAATGTATCGTTGGATTATCTGTGCGGTGTCAGTGACGTGAGGCGGAAATTCCGTGCCTGAATATCCCTTTTGCCTATCATTCCTGGTCACGGATTAACTGTAAAAATTTGCGAATTAAACGGTACACCGAATGATATCGTGCATTTTACAAAGACATGGACGCGTTAGTCAAATGTTAGTCAAGTCTGTTTTTAAGATATTTTTTAGAATCAAGAACGTTTCCTAAAAACATGAAAAACCCTTATGAAATCGCTTGTTTCATAAGGGTTTCTGCAAGCTGCTGACGGGAATCGGACCCGTGACCTCCGCACTACCAATGCGACGCTCTACCGACTGAGCCACAGCAGCATCTTCTGTTTTAACCGGCTGTCTCACAACCGAGTTATATATTATCATACCATATCTGTACTGTCAACAAAAAATTACATTTTTTAAAAAAATCTTTTTTCAAATTTTTTATAAACGAAAATCAAATCAGAAGGAGAAAAAAGACGGAAAATGATTGACATCTTTTTTTAGGAATGTTATAGTTTGTTTGTATAAAAGGATTGTTACTGGTGAAGCAGGCTATACCGATTGTGCACATTTTGAACAGAATGTGTGGATTGGCATAGCTTTTTTTGTACATTTTTTGCCAGAAAGCAGTTTTGGCAGGAGGGCGGGCAGAACGAATGAAAGTGGAAAAGGTGATCAACAATAATCTTGTCCGGTCCCATGATGATGCGGGGCGGGAGATTCTGGCGATGGGCTGCGGGGTCGGATTCAAGAAAAAGCCCGGCGACAGCGTGGAAGAAGAGAAGGTTGAGAAGGTTTACGTCCTGAAAGGGGAGGAGCAGCTTCGCCACATGGAAGAGATGCTTTCCGCCGTCCCGCTGGAGTGCATCCAGGCGGCCAATGAGATTGTGGACTATGCCGTGATTTCCCTGGGCAAGTCGCTGAGCAATTATCTGTATTTAAACCTGTGCGACCATATTTACTTTGCCATCAAGCGTTTCCGGGAGGGCATTCCTTTGCAGAACGCCCTGCTTGTGGAGATCCGGCGGTTTTACAGCCATGAATATGAGATCGGCCGGGAGTCTTTGCAGATCATTGAAAAAAGGACGGGCGTGTCTTTGCCGGAGGACGAAGCGGGTTTTATCGCCATGCATCTGGTCAATGCGGAGATGGATTTCAACGATATGGGAAACACCCAGGAAATGATGAAGATTATCCGGCATATCTTAAACATCGTCCGCTACCATTTCCATGTGGAGCTGGACGAGGAATCCATCCACTATGAGAGGTTCATTACCCACCTGAAATTCTTTGTTAAACGGGTTTTCTCGGGACAGGAGCTGGATGAGAACGACGAGTCGTTTTTCATCATGTTCAAAAACCAGTATAAGGAAGAATATGCCTGCGTCCTGAAGGTGTATGAATATATCAGGAAGGAATACGGCATTCTTCTGACCAATGATGAAATCATGTATCTGATCATCCACATCCGGAGGGTCATCATGAAATAAAAATTAATGAAGGAGGAGAAACACATGAATTATCAGGAACTCGGCATCCAGATCCTGAAGCTGGTGGGCGGCAAGGAAAACGTCACAGGGCTGACCCACTGCGCGACCCGCCTGCGTTTCAACTTAAAGGACGCATCAAAGGCGCAGACGGCGGCGCTCAAAAAGACCCCGGGCGTGCTCGGCGTGGTGGAGAGCGGGGGACAGTATCAGATCGTCATCGGCAACGACGTCAACCACGTCTATAAGCCCATCGTAGAAAAGTGCGACCTTAAGCCGGAGGGCGGCAAACAGGAAGGAGGGGAAAAGAAGAGCATCGGCGCCCGTCTCATTGACACCATTACCGGTATTTTTACGCCGGTCCTGCCTGCCATTACGGCAGCCGGTATGCTCAAGGCCGTGCTCTCACTCCTGGTGGCCTTCAAGCTGGTAAACACGGAGGCCAGCACCTATCAGGTCATCAATTTCATGGCGGATGCGGCGTTCTATTTCCTGCCCATCCTGCTGGCAAATTCGGCTGCGAAGAAATTCGGCTGCAATCCCTATCTGGCGATGATGCTGGGAGGAACCTTCCTGCATCCCAATTTTATCAGCATGGTAACGGCGTCGCAGGAGAGCGGGGAGGCGATCAAACTGTTCTTCCTTCCTATTTATAATGCGAGCTACTCTTCGTCCGTTATCCCGATTATCCTGACCGTATGGTTTATGTCCTTGGTGGAACCCATTGCGGATAAAATTTCTCCCAAGCCCATCAAGTTCTTCACCAAACCGCTGATCACCGCCCTGGTGGCAGGCACGGCGGGACTGGTTGTTTTAGGCCCTGTGGGGTACATTATTGCAAGCTGGATCGCAAACGGCGTTACCTTCCTGAATACTTACATCAGCTGGCTGGTACCTATGATCCTGGGCGGCGTATTCCCGCTTCTGGTAATGACGGGAACCCACTACGGAATCATCCCTATCGGAATCAACAACCGTATGACTACCGGGTTCGATACCATCGTTTACCCGGCGAACCTGGCTTCCAATATTGCCCAGGGCGCGGCAACCTTTGCGGTTGCAGTCAAGACCAAAAAGCCGGAAGTCAAACAGGTGGCTTCCTCCGCTGGCATCACTGCGGTGTGCGGCATTACGGAACCTGCTTTGTACGGAATCAATATGCGCTTTAAGACTCCCTTGGTTTCCGCCTGCATCGGCGGCGCGGTAGGCGGCCTGTTTATGGGATTTTTAGGGGTAAGAAACTACGGCGGCGGTTCTCCCGGCCTGATGACCCTGCCCGGCTATATCGGCGGCGACAGCCTGCGGGATCTGATGCTGGCCTGCGTGGGCGCGGCGATCGCTTTTGTCATTACGTTTATTATCAGTTTCATCCTTTATAAAGACCAGGAAGAGGAAGAGACAGCGGTTCCTGCAACAAATGAGAAGCAGGAAACCCCTGCCGCAGGCACGGTGACCAACATCTGCTCCCCTGTAAAAGGCACCCTGGCTCCTTTATCCAAAGTAAACGACCCCACTTTTGCGGAAGAGATTCTGGGCAAAGGCGTGGCCGTGATCCCGGAAGACGGGAATTTCTTCTCTCCCGTCAAGGGCACCGTCCAGGCGGTGTTCGATACCAAGCACGCTCTCGGGATCGTTTCCGATACCGGCGTGGAAGTGCTGATCCATGTGGGACTGGATACGGTGAACCTGCAGGGAAAATTCTTTGAAGCCCTGGTGAAGACCGGAGACGCGGTGGATGTGGGGACCCCGATCCTGAAAGTGGATTTAAAAGGCGTGAAGGATGCCGGATATGACATTATCACCCCGGTGCTGGTGACCAATACCGCGGACTGCGGGGACGTGATCGGCATTACGGAAGGCAGCGTCAAGCCCAAGGAAACGATCATCAAAGTGAATCGATAAGAAGCTGTGAGGAAAGGAAAATCATGCCGTTAAGCAAAGATTTTTTATGGGGCGGCGCTACGGCCGCCAACCAGTGTGAAGGCGCTTACCGGGAAGGCGGGCGGGGACTGGCCAATGTGGATGTGATCCCCCACGGCCCCGACCGGCGCAGCGTCATGCTGGGCGTCCGGAAAATGGACCGGATCGAGGGGGGGTATTATTACCCCGCCCTGGAGGGAATCGATTTCTACCATCATTTCCGGGAAGATATCGCCCTGTTTGCACAGATGGGATTTAAAACCTTCCGGATGAGCATCGGCTGGTCCAGAATTTTCCCCAACGGGGATGAAGAAGAGCCCAATGAGGAAGGACTGGCCTTTTATGAAGAAGTTTTCAGGGAGTGCAAAAAGTACGGGATCGAACCGCTGGTGACCATCACCCATTTCGACTGTCCCATGCACCTGATCCAAAGCTATGGGGGATGGAAGGACCGCCGTTTGGTCGAGTATTATAAACGGCTGGTAACCGTGCTTTTTACCCGCTATAAGGGATTGGTAAAATACTGGATTACCTTCAATGAAATCAATATGATCCTCCATCTTCCGTTTATGGGGGCGGGACTTTGGTTCAAAGAAGGAGAGAACCAGGAACAGGCCAAGTACCTTAGCGCGCACCACGAGCTGGTGGCCAGCGCCTGGGCCACGAAGATCGCCCATGAGATCGACCCGGAAAACAAAGTGGGGTGCATGATGGCCGCCGGCAATTATTATCCTTACTGCTGCATGCCGGAAGACGTCTGGGCGGCCATGGGCAAGGACCGGGAAAACATGATGTTTATCGACGTGCAGGCCAGGGGGTATTATCCGTCATACGCCAAAAAGCTTTTTGAGAAAAAAGGGATCCGGATCGATATGACCGAAGAAGACGAGCGCATCCTCCGGGAAAATACGGTGGATTATATCAGCTTCAGCTATTATTCCTCCCGGTGCATTACCACCCGGGAAAACGTGGGGGAGACGATCGGGAACGCGTTTAAGGGGACAAAGAATCCTTATCTGAAATCTTCCCAGTGGGGCTGGCAGATCGATCCTTTGGGCCTTAGGATCACCATGAATACCCTTTATGACCGCTATCAGAAGCCCCTTTTCATTGTGGAAAACGGGCTGGGTGCCAAAGACGAGCTTGTTGAGGACGGAAAGGGTTCCTATACGGTGCAGGACGATTACCGCATCGAATACCTGAAAGCACACATCGAGGCGTTTAAGGCGGCGGTGGAAGAGGACGGCGTAGAACTTCTGGGGTATACGCCCTGGGGCTGTATCGACCTGGTGAGCGCCTCCACCGGCGAGATGAGCAAGCGCTACGGCTTCATCTATGTGGACAGAAAAGACGACGGCAGCGGGACTTTTGCCCGGTATCGGAAAAAGAGCTTCCGCTGGTATCAGCAGGTCATCGCCTCCAACGGGGAAGACCTGGAAAACAGAGAATAAGACAGCAAACAGCAAGTTTGGCGCGCAGGCCCGTTTCGGGAACCTGCGCGCCAAATTGCTGTTATCCGGGATTCCCCTGTCCTTCCGGATGGGATATAATGAAAAAAACCGCTTTTACAGCGCAG
>CALWGP010000127.1 GCA_944380095.1 uncultured Lachnospiraceae bacterium
GCCGGGACATCTGTGCCTTCTTGGGCAGATCCGGCGCTTCCTGCACCGGTATGGCAGCTTCCTGCTGTCCGGTTTATCATATCGTTTTCAGCACGTTCTGTCAATTCCCTTTCGCAGCTCGTCCACGGCTTCCTGAATCAGTCTGCCGTAGTTCGTTTCACCCACGCCCACCACGATGTTGTCGCAGTGGCTGACCGGGATGAGCACCCGTTTCGCGCTGCACTGCGCCACCGCAACGGCCATGGCCGGCGTGATTTCTCCCAGCAAAGCGTCCGCGATGACGATTCCGATGGGGCCCACCACTGCGTCCGCTTTCCGGCTGTTGACGATTACCGCATTTTCCCCAGTGGCCGCCCTGTCCGCCCCCGCTTTCAGCATGGCCGCCGTAGCCGCCGAATTGGTTCCCACCGCCGTCACCATGGCGCCGGGGATCTGTTCCTTGATGGCCGCCACCAGCTGGCGGCCGATGCCGCCGCCCTGGGCGTCAATTACCAGTATCCGCATCTTTTCCTCCCTGTTTTTTAGTCCTTTTGCTGATTCAGCCAAATGGTCAGCGCGCCGCACAACACGCCTCCCACCGCAAACAGCCACCACAGATCGCCCCAGCCGCCGGTCGCGGCGGAAAGTCCGATATAGGCCGCCGTGGCTACCGTCATGATAACGCCGCAGCCTTTGCCGATTTTCCGGCCGTTTTCTTTGCCCTCTTCGGAATTTTCCCATGCGTTGTCCGCATTATAGGCTTCCACATTATATTTGGAAGCCTGCAGGGCGATATAGACGATCATCCCCACGCCGACAGACGCCCCTGCAAAAAACAGGATCAACGGAAAGCCGTCTTTGATATGCAGAAGTTCCTCCGAGCAGATCAGCCAGATCAAAGAGGCGATGAGCACCCCGATTCCCCCGGTAAGGACAGAAGTATATTTCTCGTGAAACCGTTCCTTTTGCTCTTCCGTATAAAAAGGTTCTATATAGGGATGTTTTTTCCGGAAATGGCCGGAAGCCAGCCCCGCGCGCACAAAGAGGATCACGCCGGCCAGGGCCGGCAGGAAAAACATTACCCCGCTTTCATCCGAAAAGAAATACTCCATGGCCGCCTGGGCTGCCAATCCCATGATGCAAAGACAGACGCCTGCAGTCATCCGCTTCGCCATCCGGTTCCCGTATTCCTCATACAGCCCCGCCGCATCCGCGTCCGCCTTTTTCAAATCCCCCTTAAGCAGACCGTCCAGCGTACAGGAAAACAGCTCCGTCAGCTGAATCATCTTTTCCATTTCCGGAAAACTGCTCCCGGATTCCCATTTCGATACGGTCTGGCGGGAGACTTCCATTTTCTCCGCCAGCTGTTCCTGCGTAATCCCCTGCTTTTCCCGCAGCGCCCTCAGATTTTCCGCAAAATTCATTTTCGACTCCTTCCCCACCGTTTCCTCCTCTCCGGGAAAACGGCGCCCTGTTTTTTGTCTTCATCTTACAGGCGCGCCGTGTCAATCGGAACCAATTTCCTGTTGCTTTTGAGGATTTTTCGTGTAAACTTCCGGTTGCCCTTAGGTCAGGCGAGCAGATTCGCAAGCTGCGCAAACTGGGAAAGGGTCAGCGCCTCCCCCCTTATGGTTTCCGGCAGGCCCATGGCAGCCAAGGCCCCCTTTACTTCTTCCCGGGTCACCGGCACTTCCGGCGCATTGCCCAGCCCGTTGGCCAGCATCTTCCTGCGCTGGTTGAAGGAAGCACGGATCAGGGAGAAAAAGAATTTCTCGTCTTTCACCTGCACCGGCGGCTTTTCATGGCGGGTCAGACGGATCACCGCGCTGCCCACGTTGGGGCGGGGGATAAAGCAGTTGGGCGGCACGTTGGCCACGATTTTTTGGTCGGAATAATACTGCACCGCCAGCGACAGGGCCCCGTAATCCTTGCTGCCGGGCCCGGCCTGCATCCGCTCCGCCACTTCTTTTTGCACCATGATCGTGATGGAAGAAAGGGGCACATGACTTTCGAACAGGCCCATGACGATGGGCGTGGTAATATAGTAAGGAAGGTTTGCCACCACTTTTACCGGACGTCCTCCGTTTTTTTCCTCCGCCAGACGGTTCAAATCCACTTTCAGGATATCTTCGTTAAGAATTTCCACGTTATCGTAAGCGGACAGCGTATCCTCCAGAATGGGGATCAGCGCCCGGTCGATTTCCACCGCCACCACCCGGCCGGCCCGCTCCGCCAGATACTGGGTCATGGTGCCGATGCCGGGACCGATCTCCACCACGCAGTCTTCTTTCGTCACTTCCGCGGCGTCGATAATCTTTTCCAGTACGCGGGTATCGATGAGAAAATTCTGTCCGAATTTTTTCTGAAAAGTAAAGTTGTATTTCTGCAATACCGCAATGGTATTGGACGGGATTCCCAGTGTCGCCATGCATTCCTCCGTGTTCAAATTTGCTTAAAGGCCAAAAAAACGCCTTGCGTTCTGCTGTGTGATTTCGATTGCTTCTTCTTCGGAAACGCCTTTGAGGCCGGCCAGGGCGCTGACCACATACGCCAGATTGCGGGAATCGTTCCGCTTCCCGCGGTTTGGTTCCGGCGCAAGGTAGGGGCAGTCCGTTTCCAGCAAAATCCGATCCAGCGGGATGATCTCCACCGCTTCCCGCAGTTTCTTCCCATTTTTAAAGGTAAGGACTCCTCCGATGCCAAAATACCAGCCCCAGTCCAGAATCTTTTCCGCCGTCTCCTTCGTATAGGAAAAACAGTGCATCACGCCCTTAAGCTCCTGCGCCCGCTTTTCCTGCAGCACTTCCAGGGTATCTTTCGCAGCGTCCCTGGAATGGATGATCACGGGCAACTCCGTTTCCCGGGCCAGCTCCAGCTGCCGGGCAAACCAGTACTTCTGCCGGTCCCGGACCTTGGGTTCCTTATCCCAGTAATAGTCCAGCCCGATCTCCCCCACTGCCACAACCTTTTCTTCTTCCAGTTTTTCCCAAAGCCATCGGAAGGACGGTTCGTCCAATTCCCCTGCAAAGGAAGGATGCACGCCCAGCGCCGCATACAGGGCAGGCCACTTTTGGGCCAGCGCCAGGGTGGTTTCCACGGATTTTAAATCCGCCGCCACGTTTACAATGGTTCCCACACCGGCTTTTTCCATGGAGGACAGCAGCTCCTCCCGGTCGTCGTCAAAGGCTTCGTCATCATAATGGGCATGGCTGTCGAATATCATTGCAAAGTTCCTCCCTGTCGGTAAAAAATGGTCTGCTGGGAATTGCACCAGAAAAATTCCAGTTCCAGTCCCGCGATATAATAGGTAAGAGGCCCCTTATCCTCCCCGTTAAAATAGATTTCCAGCGCCGGGCAGAGGCCGGAAGCGCTCCGGTCTTTTACCTGCCACGGATACAGCCGGTCTCCGTAACAATCCAGCAAGGGGTAATATACCCGGGCCCCTTCCCCCGATAAAATCAGCACCGTTTCCGAAGCTCCCCCTTCGGCCGGACAGTACCAGACGCCGCAGAGGTTTTCTTCTGTCACCCGGGAAAAATCCCCCCAGCTGTCGAAAGCGGCAGCCACGGAAGTATCCGCTTCAGTCAAAAATTCCGAAATCTGCGCCGGGTCAAAAGGGCCCGGATCGGAAAATCCCTCCTCTTTCCCGCCGGTTTCCTGCTCCAGGATAAGCCCCTTTCGGATCTCGTTTTTCCGGAAGAAAAATCCGTCCCCGCCCGGCGCAAGGGTCACGGTAAACTCGGAAATCCAGCTGTAGGACGGATCGCCCGGCACGCTGCAAAACAGGACGATCGTGCCGTCCCCCTCTTTTTGCCCCCGGTCGCAGGAAACGCCCATCCGGTTGGTGTCCCCGTGGTCTTTCATCCAGATATCGAAGTCCTCCAGATAGGTCCAATCCGGCGGATTTTCAAAATCCGCAAGGCCGTATCCGGTCTTTTCCCGCAGGAAGGCATCCATCTGCCCCGTGGTCAGGCGCACCGTATCGGTCATGATTTCCCCGGCCTGTTCCTCATAGGCCCGGCGCAGTTCTTCCGTCAGGGGCTGCTGGGCAAGCCCCGCCCCGTTATAAAATACTTCGTTTAAATCCGCCCGGCGCACGTCGTCATAGGCGCTCAGCAAAAAGCCGTTGTTGGCCTCCTCGTTAAGCCAGGCTTCAAACTCTGCCAGCTCTTTTGCTTCCAGCGGCCGTTTTTCCGGCAGCGTCGGCATGGTTTCCTCCCCAAACGTTTCGGACGGCGCTTCTTTTTGCAAAAGCGTATCCCCGCAGCCTGAAAGCAAAACTGCCTGCAGTACGGCTGCCGCCAAAACCGCCGCACACCGGGCGGCCCGTTTCCTCGTCCTGTTTTCCATGCCGGCCTCCTTCGCCGCCGGGTTCGGCGGCTTTTCTTTTCCAATCATATTTCAAAAACGGGAACAAGTCAACGGGCGAGTGCGCTTAAATGCACCCGCCCCAATCCTGTTTCTATTTATTCCCTGAAAAATTTGTAAAATTTTTTAAAAAAATGCTTGCATTTTCTCTTCCCCTGTAATATAATCATTTTTGCGCTGATGAAGTGTGCAATGAATGGATGCACCGCTAGCTCAGTTGGTAGAGCACCTGACTCTTAATCAGGGTGTCCAGGGTTCGAGCCCCTGGCGGTGCACGCAAAACACTGTTTTTGGGGACGCAGGAGCCCTGGGAATGGTGTTTTTTTTCGTTTCGTTGGACCCTCAACAGCCACCCGCCGGGGCATTGCGTGCCGCAAAGCCGCCGCCGCCTTAAATGCACCCGGCCGGTCCCTATCATCACCGGTATATTCCTTGGTTTTCTTCTGCAAAATACGGATTAAATGAGCCAAACGGGTACGTACCAGTTCTTTTCGTCCACAGGCAGCAGATCGTTTGCCAGACAGACCACACTTCCGGTTCCAATCTCAACCTTCAAAGTGTCCAACCCTCCGAAAGCCGGTTCCCTGGTAACGGGTTCCAATACCTTGAAGTTTTTAATGGCGGTCTTGCCCGGTGACGCCGATTTTTTGATCTCTATTGGAGAAAGCATCCCATTTTGATATAGCAGCAGGTCGATTTCTTTCCGGTCTTTATCCCTGTAATAGAAAATAGGCGGCTCTTTCCAGCGCTTCGGGATTGCCCCATTTTAAAAGGTACGCTGCCAGGCCGGTATCCAAAAGATGGATCAACGGCATCTTTACCACCCGTTTGAGCGCATTGTTGTGATAAGGCTGTACAAGCGCAATGATATGGGACGATACCAAAATAGAGAGCCATTTTTTTGCCGTTGGAGCTGAAACGCCTGCGGCACTCGCCAGTTCCTCATAGACAACCGGTTTTGAGGTCTGTGCGGCAACAATCGTCATAAAATTGTAAAACTGCATTTCATCCGCGACCTGTGCCAGATCCCGGATATCCCTTTGCAGAATCCGCCTTCCGTTTGGAAAGGCTCGCTCGGTTCATGGTAGATTTC
>CALWGP010000128.1 GCA_944380095.1 uncultured Lachnospiraceae bacterium
CCGGCCGGAAGGGCTGTTTTCCTTTTCCTCAAAATTCCCTGCAAAATTCCTCATAAGACCGGTTTGATGACCGCGCAAAAATACCGGTCCAGTTCCTCCGGCGTTTGTTTCATCCCGCCTTTTATCCACCACAGCGCCATTTCCACAAAGCTTCCCGAAATATGGTTCACCAGGAAATCCTGCGGAATCTCTTCGTTGGTTTTCCTGTCCCGGCTTACAATCCGGCTGCGGATCAGTTCATTCAGACTGTCCCGAAAGAAACGCATGAAAATTTCACTGCTCTCGCCGGAAAGCAGGCCGGTCACATTTTTATCGTTTTGCTGCAAATGCTGCAGCAAGTGGCAGAAAACCGACTCCGGCGCGCTTCTGTCCGAATACAGCCCGTGGGTATGCGCGCAGTCTTCCATGCTTTTGACAATGTGCCCGAACAGTTCTTCACAGAGGGCTTTCAGCAAGTCTTCCTTTGTCTCAAAATGGGCGTAAAAAGTGGTGCGGCCTACGTTGGCGGCATCGATAATTTCCTGCACCGTGATTTTGCTGTAGTTCTTTTCCGCCAGAAGGCCGCCGAATGCCGCAAAAATGGCTGCCCTGGTCTTTTGCTGCCGTCTGTCCAAAGGGACTCCTTTCCGTACAATTAAGGGAAAGTGTTCCGTATGGAACATCCTCCCCCCATTATCCGTTGTAATCCGTGTCCATCCTGTTACAATCATAAAATAACGAACACTTTGTTCGCTATCGAATTTATTGTACGGCAGCTCCCGGGATGCGTCAAGGACCGTGCTCCCAAAACCGTGCGGATTGGAGGAATGTATATGTTGAAAAAACTCAGTGATTTTCTGGCCGGGCTTCCCATGACCATTGTGGCCGGCGCCTTTTTGCTTCTTGACCTGGTCCCCCACCTGACGGGCTCTCTGGGCAGCGTCCCTTTCCTTCCCTTCGATCCCGCCTGGATAACGGTCTTCATCAGCGGCATCCCGCTGTTGTATCTGGCCGTCTGGCGCATCGTTCACAATCCCGGCATGAGCAAGATTTCATCCGCCCTGCTCATTTCCATCGCCATGTTTGCTGCCATCGCCATCGGGGATCTGTTCGCCGCCGGGGAAGTAGCCTTTATTATGGCCATCGGGGCCCTTCTGGAAGACGCCACCGTCCGCAGGGCCCAAAAGGGGCTGGAACAGCTGATCCGCCTTGCTCCGGCAAAAGGACGCAGAATCCTCAATGGCAAAGAAGAACTGATTCCGACGGAAGAAATCCACCGGGGCGATGTTCTTCGCATCCTTCCCGGCGAAGCCTTTCCCGTGGACGGGATCATCCTCTGCGGTGAAACTTCCGTGGATCAGTCCATTGTAACAGGGGAATCCCTTCCGGTGGACAAGGGCGAAGGGGACGAAGTTTTCTGCGGGACGGTCAACCGTTTCGGTTCCGTGGACATTTCCGCCACAAAAGTAGGGGAAGACAGCTCCCTGCAAAAGCTGATCCGTCTGGTGCAGGAGGCGGAAAACAGGCAGGCCCCCATGCAGCGCATCGCCGACCGCTGCGCCAGCTGGCTGGTCCCCGTCTCCCTTCTGACTGCCGTCATCGCCTATCTCGCCACTCAAAACATTGTCACCGCCGTGACCATCCTTGTTGTCGTCTGTCCCTGCGCCCTCGTACTGGCCACCCCTACCGCTGTGATGGCCGCCATCGGGCAGGCCACAAAGCACGGCGTCATCATCAAGTCCGGAGAAGCCCTGGAAAAGATGGGAAAGGCGGACACCATCGCCTTTGACAAAACCGGCACCCTGACATACGGTCGTCTGGACGTCAGCGACGTGATTTCCGTTGATCCGTCCGTCAGCGAAGAAAACCTTCTCTTTCTTGCCGCTTGTGCAGAATCCAGAAGCGAGCATCCGCTTGGAAAAGCCATCACAGCTTTCGCCTGCAAGCGCGGTCTGAAACCGGTCTCTCCGGACGCCTTCCGCATGGAGGCAGGAAAGGGCATTGCGGCAACCGTCCAAAACCACCGCCTGCTGTGCGGAAATGAAAAATTCCTTTCCCAAAACGGCGTCCTTTCCGGCCCTTCAGTCCGCACTGCCCTGGAAAAACTGCAGGCACAGGGCAAAGCCGCCGTCCTGGTGGCAAAAGACCAAACCTGCATCGGCGTTATCGCCCTTTCCGACGTGCTTCGTCCCCAGGCAAAAGAAATGGTGTCCCGCCTTTCCGGAATGCATACCCGTACCGTCCTTCTTACCGGGGATCACAAAAAAGCGGCGGACTACTTCGCCGGACAGGCCGGGATTTCGGAAGTCCGGGCGGAGCTGCTGCCGGAAGAAAAGGTTACAAATATTGAAACCCTGCGCCGGGAAGGGCGCAGGGTCTGTATGATCGGCGACGGCGTCAACGATGCCCCCGCACTAAAAAGCGCGGATGTGAGCATCGCCATGGGCAGCATGGGAAGCGATATCGCAATCGACGCGGCGGACATCGCCCTGATGAGCGACGATCTTTCCGCAATCCCGTATCTGAAACGTCTGTCCGACGCAACGGTTGCGACGATCCGGGCCAGCATCACCCTTTCCATGTGCATCAATGCTGCGGCTGTCGTTCTTTCTTTTATGGAAGTTCTCACGCCTACCACCGGGGCGCTGGTTCATAACGCCGGTTCCTGTTTCGTGGTCCTTATGGCGGCGCTTCTCTACGACAGGAAGTTTGAATAAGTCCTCCTGCCGTCTACAGCCGGATGGTTTCCCCGGGCTCCACAATCATCCTGCCCGCAGCTTCCAGCTCCTGCGCCCGCTGCCGGTCGAACAGCTTCCCCGGGGCCATATGATAGGGAACCACATGGGCAGCCCCGATCAGCCGGGCGCATTCCCCCGCCTCCTCGGGGCCCATATTGTAAACCCCGTCGATCGGCAGGAAAACATAATCGATCTTTCTGTCTTTCAGCTCTTGCATCTGCTCCGTCTTCGACGTATCCCCGGCCACGTAGACCGTTTTTCCGTCAAAGGCGAGCAGATATCCCACACACTCTTCTTTGGGATGATTGCGGTTGTACGCCTCCAGCGCCTCCACCGAAACGTCTTTAAACTGCCGCTTCCTGTAAACCCCGTTTTGGAGGGCATCCATGTTCTGCCACAGTACGCAGTCCTCTTTCCTGGCCGGTCTGTCCACCGCGGTGTGGTCGTGGTGCTGATGAGTGACCAGAATCAAATCCGCCGGCCGGTCATAGCCCTCCCCCAGATAGGGATCCACATAAACCACCGTTCCGCAGGATGTGGTAATCCGCAGGCTCCCGTGCCCCTGGTACAAAATTTCCCCGCCGTTTGTCTTTTCCATAGCGCCCTCCTTTCCGTTCCTACCGGCTGGCAACCACTTCGCTCCAGCTGTTGATCCCGATAATGGATTTTGCAAATTCCGTATAGCTTTCCGATCCGGGCTGGTCAATATTTTTAAATACATCGTAAATGAATTTGCGCTGCCCGCTCTGGGTAGAAAGTCCCAGCGCCAGTCCCTGGGCCACTTCCTCCGCCGCGTCCGTCTGTCTGGACAAAATCATGGCGTCGATATAGGGATTGCCGTCCGCCGCGTAGTAAGCGTAGGCGAAAGCCGCCGCCTGGTTCACTTCCCCGTCCAGGGAAGAATACCCAAGCTCGCTTAAAATCACGGGACGCACTTCCCCGTCCGCTGTAAGCATCTCCGGCCGCTGCAGGTAGTCCGTTACCACCTGTATATTTTCCATGGTCACGATGGACGTATTTTCCGAATCCGTAATCAGGTTCCGAATCTTGCTGGAAGAATTCCAGAATGTGGTATTGTCCAGCGGATAAGCGTAAGGATGATGGGCCAGTCCCCAGTCGATGTTACCTTCCGACGACATGATCCGGTTGATCTCCGTCAAAAGATCCTTGACATCATAAGAGTTCTTGGAGCTTAAATTCCGGTCCCACTGCTGATCCATGGAAACATAAATCCTGGCATTGGCGTTCATGCTTTTGATGCTGTTATAAAAAACCCGCACCGCGTTGGCGTACTCCCGGGCATAGGTTTCCAGATCCACGTACTGCATATAATTCCAGTCGGAGCGGACGTTGACTTCGTTGCCCACGATCCAGTTCATCACCGTCCCGTGCTCGCTGTCCCTGTAGCGCTGGGCCAGGAAAGCGCCCACCGCCGCCATGGTCTCGATGCCCGCATCCTCCGCCGTATTGAAGGCATAGTAATAGGCGGAACCGTCCCTGGAAAGGGGATGGATCAGCTGCGGCTGGGCCGCGCTCTTATTGTTGAGCAAAATGGCCGTAATGGTAATGCCTTTCTGCGTCAGGATGGAAAAAACATGATCGTACTCCGCGATCCGCTGCCCGTTAAACGCATAGGTAATCCCGTTGTACGTATAGTAAATTGTCGGATAATTCCCGTTGGTAGTCTCCCCAAGGATGTTGGAAATGGGGATATTGTACGCCGCGTGATGAACGCCCAGATCATCCAGTTCGCCTCCTGTCAGCTTCATGGGATCCACCAAAATCCCCTTGATGGAATCCTGGGACGGGAAAGGATTCTGGTAGGCCGCCAGCGCTTCCGGATTGGTAATATACTGGGGATCGCACAGGGGGACATACTCCCCGTCCAGCTTCACCGCTACCACAAATTTGGAAAACAATCTGGAATCCGCCTGGTTTTCATTCACTCCGGCCTGCAGGGAAAACTCCTTGTCTTTTTGGGCCGTCGCAATCGGTTCCGCTTCCTGATTCAGCTGGGTATCGTACAGATTCATCTCCAGCAGGTAAAAATTATCATCGTCGCTGGCCGGTTTTTCCTCCACGCTGGCCGTCAGGGAAAAACTCCCGCTGCCCGGCTGAATCTCACAGGAATCCACCGTAACAAAATGCGACCGGTTCTCCTCGGTCAGCTCCACGTAAACTTCTTCCTCTTCGGTCTGCGTTTCCTCTTCCGTTTCGGTTTCCGTTTCCACAACCTGCGCCTGTTCCTGCGTCTCCTGCGTTTCTTCTTCGCTCACCGTCTCCAGCTGCGCCGTCTGACTGGTCCTGTCGTTCAGCCGGAAAGCCCACCAGACGCCGCCGCCCGCCGCGCAAACACAAACCGCCACAATTACCGCGTAAATCGCCGTCAGCTTCCGGATTCCAATTCTCTTCTTCCGCCGACGGACTGCTTTCTTCTTCATTTCTCTCTCCTGCACAAAATAACCTCTTCCAAGCCGGTATCCCGGTCCTTCTCTCAAAAACATCGCTGCGGCTACTATTGTACCATCCGCCGAAAAAAAAAAGCAATAGCCCCACGTAATAAATATGTAATATTTTCTTCCAATGAGCCGCGCAAACGGCGGAAATTCGAGCCGGGAGGAGAGATTTCTCTCCGAAAGGCGCGAAGGGCCG
>CALWGP010000129.1 GCA_944380095.1 uncultured Lachnospiraceae bacterium
CCCTGTGTCTGTGTCCCTGTCTGGCAGGCTGCCAGGGACAGCGCCATTACAAGGGCAATCAGCCCTGCCAAAATCCTTTTTCCTTTCATCCTTTTTCTCCTATCGTTATATTTTTAAAACTACAACGGGATTATAGCAATTTTCCTTTCCAAAATCAAGGCGTACTGCTATAATAAACTGAACCGTTTTCACCGCCGCACAGCCCCGTTTTTGCTGGATATCCGGATATTTCCCGGTCCGGCGGGGCCGTAAAGATAAGGAAAATTTACTATGATCAATATTCAAAATTACGTTCAGGCAGAAAGCCTGGAAGAAGCCTACCAGCTCAACCAGAAACGCAGCGCCCGGATCCTGGGCGGCATGCTCTGGCTGAAAATGGCCAACTGCACCGTAGGGACGGCCATCGACCTGTGCCGCCTCGGCCTTGATACCATCGAAGAAACGGATTCCCGGTTCTCCATCGGCGCCATGGTTTCCCTGCGCCAGCTGGAGCTGCACCCCGGTTTAAACGCCTACACAAACGGCGCGGCTGCGCAGGCGGTGCAGGATATTGTGGGCGTGCAGTTCCGCAATATGGCCACTGTGGGGGGAAGCGTCTGGGGACGCTTCGGCTTTTCCGACGTGCTGACGTTTTTGCTGTCCGCAGATACGTCCGTGGAACTGTATCACAAAGGCGTGGTACCCCTGGAAACTTTCGTTTCCATGAAATATGACAGGGATCTTCTCGTCCGGATCCTGATAAACAAAACCCCCGGCCGCTTTGTTTATCAGGCCATGCGCAACCAGCGCACCGATTTTCCCGTCCTGGCCTGCGCCCTTTCCTGTGTGGGCGGGGAATACCGGGCCGTTTACGGCGCCAGACCGGGCCGGGCCATGCTGCTTCGGGATGAGGAAGGGATCCTGCAAAACGGGCCCTGCGCCGAAAGCGCCGAAGCCTTCGCCGCTTACGCGGCCCGGCGCATCCCTACCGGGAGCAATTCCCGGGCGGGCGCCAAGTACCGGACCCATCTTGTCAGCGTGCTGACTAAACGCAGCCTGTCAAAACTGGGAGATACGAGGGAGGAAAGATCATGGAAATAAAACTCACCTTAAACGGGAAAACCGTAACAGACCGGATCGATCCCGACCTGCTTTTGATCGATTTTTTGCGGACGCACGGCTGCTACAGCGTCAAGCGCGGCTGCGAAACGTCCAACTGCGGCCTGTGCACGGTGCTGATGGACGAAAAGCCCATCCTTTCCTGTTCCATGCTGGCCGCCCGGGCATCGGGCCACAGCATCCGGACGCTGGAAGGGCTTCAGGAAGAAGCGGCGGATTTCGTGGGGTTTATTGCGGACCAGGGCGCAGACCAGTGCGGGTTCTGCAATCCCGGATTCGTGATGAACACCATCGCCCTTCTGCGGGAGATCCCCGATCCTACCGACGACCAGATCCGTTCCTATCTGGCCGGCAATCTGTGCCGCTGTTCCGGTTACGACGGACAGCTCAGGGGAATCCGCAGCTATCTGGAAAGCCGCAGGGAGAAGGGAGGCAGCCATGGAAAATAAAGAATACCGTTCCATCCACAAATCCGTCCGCAAGAAAGATTCCATGCAGCTTCTTTTGGGCAAACCCGTCTACATGGACGACATCACCCCCAAAGACGCCCTGGTAGTAAAGCTGCTGCGTTCGCCCCACGCCAACGCCATCGTCCGCTCCATCGATGTTTCCGCAGCGAAAAAAGTGCCCGGCGTGGAAGCGGTCTATACGTGGGAAGACGTCCCCCAAAACCGGTTTACCATCGCCGGACAGACCTATCCGGAGCCCTCTCCCTACGACCGCCTCATCCTGGACAGGCACGTCCGTTTCGTGGGCGACGCGGTGGCCATCGTCGCGGCGGAAACCGAAAAAGCCGCCCTGACGGCCCTGCGCCTGATCCGGGTCGTTTATGACGTCCTGGAGCCGGTTTTGGACTTTCGCACCGCAAAGGACAATCCCGTTTTGGTCCATCCGGAAGACGACTGGTATCCCCCCTGTCCCGTGGGCGGCGACAACCGCCGCAACCTGGTGGCCAGCGATGTCAGCGAAGACGGGGATGTGGAAGCCGTCTTAAAGGACTGCCACATCGTCCTGGAAAGGACTTACCACACCAAAGCTTTCAACCAGGCAATGATGGAGACTTTCCGCACCTATACGGAAATGGACCGCTACGGACGTCTCCATGTGATTTCCTCCACCCAGATCGTCTTCCACTGCCGCCGGATCCTCTCCCATGCCCTGGGCATTCCCAAGAGCCGGATCCGGGTGGAAAAACCCAGGATCGGCGGCGGGTTCGGGGCCAAGCAGACGGCCGTCTGCGAAGTCTATCCCGCTTTTGTTACCCTCAAAACCGGGCGGCCCGCAAAACTGATCTACACCCGGGAAGAATCCCAGATCGCCGGTTCCCCCCGCCATGAAATGGAAATCCGGATCCGTCTGGGGGCGGACAGGGACGGCAAGATCCGCTGCGTGGATCTTTATACCCTTTCCAATACCGGCGCTTACGGGGAACACGGCCCCACCACGGTAGGGCTTTCCGGACACAAATCCATCCCCCTGTATACCGGGAATCTGGAAGCCTACCGTTTCGGCTACGACGTGGTGTATACCAACATGCAGGCGTCCGGCGCCTACCGCGGCTACGGCGCCACCCAGGGCATTTACGCCCTGGAAACCATTGTAAACGAGCTTGCGGAACAGCTGGGCATGGATCCCACCGTTTTGCGGGATAAAAACATGGTCAAAGAAGGCATGCGGATGCCCGCCTACTACAACGAAGAAGCAAACGCCTGCGCCCTGGACCGCTGTATGCAGCACTGCCGGGAAATTTTCCACTGGGAGGAAAAATATCCGGTGCGCGACATGGGCAACGGAAAAGTCCGCGCCGCCGGGGTGGCCATGGCCATGCAGGGTTCCTGCATCTCCCGGGTGGACGTTGGCTCCGCCACGCTAAAGCTCAGCGAAGACGGCACCTATAACCTGATCATCGGCGCGGCGGACATGGGAACCGGCTGCGACACCATTCTGGCGCAGATGGCGGCCGAGTGCATGGACTGTAGCATCGACGACGTGGCCGTTTTCGGGGCGGATACCGACGCTTCCCCCTATGATTCCGGCTCCTACGCTTCCTCCACCACCTATGTCACCGGCAAGGCCGTGGAAAAAGCCTGCGCCCAGCTGAAGGAAAAAATCTGCTCCATCGCGGCGGAAATGCTGGACTGCCGGCCGCAGGACGTCCTGTTTGAAGGAAAGCGTGTGCGCCGGATCGATTCCGACCGCGCAGTGAGCCTGGAACAGATCGCCTACAAGTCCCAGGTATTCAACAACACGGCGGCGGAAGTTACCGCCAGCCACTCCTCCCCCGTTTCCCCCCCGCCTTACATGGTGGGCATGGTGGAAATCGAGCTGGACAAAGACACCGGCCTGGTGACGGTTCTGGACTACATGGCCGTCGTGGACTGCGGCATCCCCATCAATCCCGCCCTGGCCCGGATCCAGACGGAAGGGGGCATCGTGCAGGGAATCGGCCACACGCTTACGGAGGACGTGCGCTATGACGGGAAAGGACGGCCCATCCACTCGTCCTTCCTTCAGTATAAGCTGCCCACCCGTCTGGATATGGGAAAACTGCGGGTGGAATTCGAACACAGCTGTGAACCCACCGGCCCTTTCGGCGCAAAGTCCATCGGGGAAATCGTGATCAACACCCCTGCCCCCGCCCTGACCCACGCCATCTACCGGGCCACCGGGGTCTGGCACCGGGAAATCCCCATCACGCCGGAAAAAATCGCCCTTTCCTTGACGGAAAAAAATAACGCTTGACGTTGCCGGGCTCATGGCGCAAACAAAGGAGAGGATTTTGCAGAATTCGGACTTTTTAGGTCCCAGGTTTTTGCAAAATCCTCTCTTTTTTTACCCTATGCTCACTGAACGGACAATAAAACCCTGATATTGTCCCGGTCTTTTTGCTTCTCTGCCTCGGTCAGTTCCCCATAGGCAAGCAGGTCCGTATGGATCCTTTTTGCCCGGTCTTTGCCCGCCCCGTTTTCCAAAACGCCGTATTTCCAGTTATTCAGATAGTGGTAACGGCACCAGCGGATATGTTCCAGTTCCGCCAGAAGTTCCAGCTGCTGCGGCGAAAGTTTTTCTTCGTCCGCAGGCCAGCCCAGGACCTGCATCATATGCAGCCGCACTTCATGGTAATCCGCTGCGCTGACATTGGAATACCGGGTAAAGCCGTCCAGGGCGGCCCACTCCTTTTCCCGGTTCTGTCCGTTTTCCTCCACACCGCTATACAGATGGGCATAACGCAGGTTGATGGTTTTGGCCCGTTCGAACATAACGTCGCCAAAAATGTTGTCCGGCTCCCAGGCTTCCCGTTCCCAGAAAAACAGGCGCAGCCGCTTTCTTCCTTCCAGCAGTTCCAGCCCGCCTTTCCCGGCGGCGAATATATCGAGTACGGGGGCCGTCGTGGACATCAGCAGGTCATAAACCAGCTTCAGCTGTCCTTCCTGCTCCAGGACAATCACCATCTGCGCTTCTTCCAGCAGGGAAAGATTTTCATACCAGGGGGTCTTGTGGACGATTACCGGATCCGAAATGGCGGACAGTCCAACCCCGTGGACGGCGCAAAACCGGTCTCCTCCCCCAAAAAGATGATACTCAATGCGCTGGTTTGGATCAAAAATATTGTCCTGCAGCGCATAGGAAAGCAGCCGTTCCCCCAGCGTCCCGAATCCGATAAAAACCAGGCGCAGCCTGTGTCCGTTTTGAACCGACAGCTCGTAAGGACAGCGTTGCTTCCAAAACAGCCTGGCCGCCGTCTCTTCCGATCCAAAGAGCCGCAGGCCCGGGTCGGAAACGGACTGGGCAGGCAGGGTGGAAGTTTCCAGATAAACGGTCCTTTTGGCCAGTCTGACGCGGTTTCGTTCATAGAAATCAAAATTTTCCTTTTCACTGCCAAGCAGCAAATAATTTTGAGCCAAAACCAGGTTCCAGCCCTCCCCGGCATCGATCTCCCGCTCTTTGAGCCGGTCCATCAGGGCTTCCCGCCTCTCTTTGGGGCCATAGACCGCCACGCTGTTTCCACGCAGATATCTGGCATAGCGCCGCAGGCTGTCCCGCACTTTTACAAACGCAAGCAGCACCCCGCTGGCAGTCGCAAGAGGCGCGGTCCACCGGGCCAGCTCCACCGCCAGATTGGGCGGGGTCTCCTGATAGCCCATGGCATACATACAGATACTCTGATACAGGGCGTCCAGCACCGGCTCCCC
>CALWGP010000130.1 GCA_944380095.1 uncultured Lachnospiraceae bacterium
ATATCTTGCTTTTGGACCCCATGCCGCCCCGATGCACTGTGGTCAGAAATGAGATATCTTGCCTTTGGACCCCGCAGGGATTGAACGCCTATACGCGCCCTCGCCATACGCGCCCATACGCGCACATGAACGCGCCCTCACCATACGCGCGCCTCAACATACATGCACCACATACATGCACCTCTTCTTGACGGTCCGGGGAAAATAGGGTTATAATCGCAATAACGAATTGAGTACGGAGGAGGACATGGCAAACGAAGTAGTGATTAAGAGCAACCGTTACGGCCTGAACCTGATCCTGGACGATCAGACGCCGTTTCCGGAGCTGCTTCGCATTATCGGGAATAAATTTCAGGAAACCGGCGGCTTTTTTAAAGACGCGAAGATGGCGGTCTCCTTTGAGGGACGGGAGCTTTCCCCTGCGCAGCAGAAGCGGATTGCGGACGTCATCATGGAGAATTCTTCCATCCGGATCACCCGCATCATGGAAGCGGGCGCCCTGCGGGAAGAGAAGCCAAAGCCAAAGGCACAGGCGGAAGCCGCTTTCAGCAGGCAGTCTGCTCCCGTGGGAGAGGGCAATGCGGATTTTTACAAAGGAAACCTGCGCTCCGGACAGATTCTGGAGAGCGAGTCCAATATTACCCTGATCGGGGATGTGAATCCGGGCGCCAACATTATTTCCGGGGGCAGCATTGTGATTCTGGGCTCGTTGAAGGGAACTGCCCGCGCGGGCGCATCCGGGGACGATAACTGCTTTATTTTCGCCCTGGACATGAGGCCGATCCAGCTGCAGATCGGCGAGTTTATCGCCAAAAGCCCGGACCGGGATAAAGAACCCAGGCGGCTGCGCCGGAAGGAAAAAGAAGGAACCGGGACGCCCAAAGTGGCGGTGGTGCGGGACGGCAATATCTGCGTCGAGCCCATGACCAAAGGGTTTCTGGACCGCATGTAGCCGCAGGGCGCACAGACAGGGGCAAAGCGCACATTTTTTTGCGGGGAATTTGCCGCCTGAAAAAGAAAGAGAAAAGAAAAAGGAAGAAAAGGAAAAAGGACCAAGGAGGAAAATACAGGAATGAGCGAAGTAATCGTAATAACATCCGGAAAGGGCGGCGTCGGCAAGACGACCACCACGGCCAACGTGGGGACCGGCCTGGCGATGCTGAATAAGAAGGTTGTGATGATCGACACGGATATCGGCCTTAGAAACCTGGACGTGGTGCTGGGGCTGGAGAACAGGATCGTCTACAACCTGGTGGATGTTGTGGAAGGAAAATGCAGACTCAAGCAGGCGCTGATCAAGCATAAAAAATACCCGGAGCTGTGCCTGCTGCCTTCGGCCCAGACCAGGGACAAGGACGCCGTATCCCCGGAGCAGATGAAGGCGCTCATCGACGAACTGAAACCGGAATTTGATTATATCCTGCTGGACTGCCCGGCAGGCATTGAACAGGGCTTTAAGAACGCCATCGCAGGCGCGGACCGGGCGCTGGTGGTGACCACGCCGGAGGTTTCCGCCATCCGTGACGCGGACCGGATCGTGGGGCTTCTGGAGGCCAACGAGATGACGAGGATCGACCTGATCATCAACCGGATCCGCATGGACATGGTAAAGCGCGGCGATATGCTGAAAGTGGAAGATGTGTGCGACATCCTTTCCATCCCTCTTTTGGGCGTGATTCCCGACGACGAACAGGTGGTGGTCTCCACCAACCAGGGCGACCCGCTGGTGGGCGGCAGCAGCCTGGCAGGGCAGGCTTATGTCAATATCTGCCACAGGCTGATGGGGGAAGACGTCCCGATGATGGATCTGGATGCAAAAAAAGGCGTAATGGGGATACTCAGGGAACTGTTTAGAAGAAGCTAGGGGGAAACAAGCTATGCGTTTAATGGATTTTTTTCGAAAAAAGAGCTCCGGAGAGATCGCGAAAGACCGCCTGAAGCTGCTGCTCGTATCGGACAGGGCGAACTGTTCCCCTGAAATGATGGAGATGATCAAAAACGACATTATCCAGGTGATTTCCAAATATATGGATATCGACGCCCAGGGACTGGATATCCAGATCACCGAAACGGAATCGGAAGGAAGCAACGGCGTGGTGCCTGCGCTGTTTGCCAACATCCCGATCAAGGATATGAAACACAGACCGCAGAAATAAGGATGGAAAAAGGGCCCGCCCCCGTCAGGGAGCCACGGCCCTTTTTTCAATCCTTATTTTTCTTTGCAAACTGCTTTATTGTTCGCTGTCCTGCCCGTCGGCATAGCTTCTGTGGGACTCCACAGGGGGCTTTAAGCTCAGGTAATAACCTGCGTAAGTGATGGTGGTGTAGGGCGTCACATACAGGCCCGCGATCCCGCAGGTGATGGAGGTCAGAATCAGCCAGGGAATGAAGGAAAGCTGAAGGACGAAGAATTCCCACAGCCGTCCGGACATAAGCACCTTGCTTTCGTTGACGCACTGACGGATTCCCTTTTCCGGGTTTTCGGCCAGGATGAAGAACGCCTGGGAATAGCGCAGCCCTGCGATAATACCGGGAACGAAGCACAGCAGGCTCCACAGCCAGACAAAGAGGGAGATCCACAGGGAAAGACCGAAGATTTTTAAAAACAGGGAGAAGTATCCGAACAGTTCTCCCACGCCGGTCTCCTCATGCTTGAATACCTTCAGACAGTAAACATAGTAGCCGAACTGGATGGTAGCGGCTAAAAGCAGCATGACAACCGCCAGGATCATGCTGATAAGGGCGGAAACAAAGCCCACCGTTTCGGAACCCAGCAGGGTGCCGGTAACGCCGAACAGGCTGGTGACGGTGCCGATGACCATGGAAAAAGCGATGGTGATCGCCAGATAGGCCAGGGTGGTAAGCGCCGGATGCGGCGTGGCGGCGCGCATGGCGTCTTTGGCATCCTGCTTTAATAAAGCACGGTTCATACGTAAAATCCTCCTGCATAAGATTATTTTGGAAACGAAATCATTATACCATATGTCCGGCAGTTTCCATATAGAAATCTGAAAATTTTACAAAAGGAGGACGCAGGCCTTTACAATGCAAGATTTTATTGTATTTTGGCGCTTTGTTTGCTAATATAGTCAATAATGAAGAAAAGCGAGAGGAGGAAAGGGGCGGCCGCGCAGCACAGATCGGACGCCGGCAAGGCCCTGTTTGGAAATGTGTAAGGAAAATCCTGCAGTAGAAGAAAACAAAGAACCCGTTTCCAGAAATTTTATCGAGCAGATTATCGATAAGGATCTGGCGGACGGCGTTTATGATACGGTGCATACCAGGTTCCCGCCGGAGCCCAACGGCTACCTGCATATCGGCCATGCCAAGAGCATCCTGCTCAACTACGGCCTGGCACAGGAATATCACGGCAAGTTCAACATGCGTTTCGACGACACCAACCCTACCAAGGAAAAGACGGAGTTCGTGGAGTCCATCCTGGAAGACATCCGCTGGCTGGGCG
Source organism: uncultured Lachnospiraceae bacterium (assembly GCA_944380095.1). GTDB lineage: Bacteria > Bacillota > Clostridia > Lachnospirales > Lachnospiraceae > Gallintestinimicrobium. The sequence continues at coordinate 3,464 of CALWGP010000130.1, forward strand.
CGGACTGGGAGGACAGGCTGTTTTTTGCGTCCAACTATTTCGACCAGATGTACGAGGCGGCGGTGAAGCTGATCCGCAAGGGAAAGGCCTATGTTTCCGACCTCACTGCGGACCAGATCCGGGAATACCGGGGGACCCTGACGGAGCCCGGGAAAGAGGACCCTTCCAGCCACAGGAGCGTGGAAGAGAACTTAAAGCTTTTTGAAGAGATGAAGGAAGGGGTTTACCGGGACGGCGAGAAGGTGCTGCGGGCCCGCATCGATATGTCCAGCCCCAACATGAACATGCGCGACCCGGTGATTTACCGGGTGGCCCATATGACCCATCACAATACCGGGGACAAATGGTGCATCTATCCCATGTACGATTTTGCCCACCCCATCGAGGACGCCATCGAAGGGATCACCCATTCCATCTGTACGCTGGAGTTTGAAGATCACAGGCCGCTGTACGACTGGGTGGTGCGGGAGCTGGAGTACCCCCATCCCCCCAAGCAGATCGAGTTTGCGAAGATGTATCTGACCAATGTGGTCACCGGCAAGCGCTATATCAAGAAGATGGTGGAGGACGGCATTGTGGACGGCTGGGACGATCCCAGGCTGGTTTCCATCGCGGCCCTGCGCAGACGCGGATTTACGCCGGAGTCCATTAAGATGTTTGTGGATCTGTGCGGCGTTTCCAAGAGCAATTCCTCCGCGGACTACGCGATGCTGGAGTACTGCATCCGCGAGGATCTGAAGTTAAAGCGCGCCCGCGTCATGGCGGTGCTGGATCCCATCCGCTTGGTTATCGACAACTATCCGGAAGGACAGATCGAATATCTGGACGCGCCCAACAACCTGGAGAACGAAGAGCTGGGCAGCCGTAAGGTGCCTTTTGGCAGGGAGCTTTATATCGAGAGGGAAGACTTTATGGAAGAGCCTCCGAAGAAGTACTTCCGCCTGTTCCCGGGCAATGAGGTCCGCCTGATGAACGCGTACTTTGTTACCTGTACGGGATTTGAAAAGGACGGGGACGGCAACGTGACCACGGTACACTGCACTTACGATCCCGCCACCAAGTCCGGAAGCGGTTTTGAAGGCCGCAAGGTCAAGGGCACCATCCACTGGGTAGCCTGCGATACCGCGGTGAAGGCGCAGGTCCGTCTGTATGAGAACATTATCGACGAAGAAAAGGGCGTTTATAATGAAGAGGACGGTTCCCTGAACTTAAATCCCAATTCCCTTACGGTCAGGGACGCGTGGATCGAGCCTTCTTTAAAGGACGCGAAGCCCTACGAGAGCTTCCAGTTTGTCAGACAGGGATATTTCTGCGTAGATTATAAGGATTCCAAACCGGGGGCGCCGGTATTTAACCGGATCGTATCCCTGAAGAGTTCTTTCAGGCTGCCGGGCCAGGCAAAAGGGGCCGAAAGGAAAGGCTGATGCAGGATCTGGTTATCGTATGGAAAAACGACGGAAGTCATCTTTACGAACAGATATATGAGCA
>CALWGP010000131.1 GCA_944380095.1 uncultured Lachnospiraceae bacterium
GGGTCTTACGCAACGGATGTCTGTGAACCGTGTCAGGTTGGGAACAAAGCAGCACTAAGCAGAATTTTCCGTGTGCCGTGAGGGTGCCTGGCGGAGTTTACTGCAGGGGTAACGGATACGGGTGCCGGTTCGAAGCCCGCCGCACGGTTTTAAAATGAAAAGTGATTTGCATGGAATAAATGCCGGCAAGGCGTCAGGAAAGCTGTACCTGACGCCTTGCCGGCATTTTGCGTAAGAAAGGTTTTTTGTCCGGCCGTTACAGCACGTACTGATCCGCGTTGACGATTTTGCACCGGGCCAGCTGCTTGACCATATCCATCAGACCGCCGCTTCCTTCGTTTTCGCTGTCGCTGCCGATGAAAGCCACGTTTTGGCTCACCAATTCCGCGGCGCTTTTTTGCTCGGGCGTGCAGAAAATCTTGGCGCAGTTGGAAAAAGAGGCCAGATCCAGGATGCGCTGGGGCTCCACGTCTTTTTTAATGCGCACAGCGGCGCAGTTGGCGATTAAAATCCCGTCCGGGGAAGCGTCCAGCATGGCGTTATCCAGGGTAACCATTACTTTGTTGCGCAGCTGTTTTGCGCCCGGCTTCACAATGGAGAGGTCCCCGTATTCGGCAGGAAGCCTCAAAAACCCTTCCTGCAGGCTGTCAGGCAGGGAAACGGTGCCCCGGACGATGAGGCCTTCCAGACGGGGGAGGAAGGCTTCGCTTTCCTTCGTCAGCTCCAGAGAGCCGGACACATAGACGCGGTTTCCGTATTTGGAAAGGAAGCTTTCGTCCAGGGAAAAATCCCCATCCGCGAAGGAATAGCCGGAAGGGATCACTTCCAGGCTGACGGTTTCATCCACGAGGGGAAGGGCGGCGGCCGCCTTCTCTTCCGGAACGAGGAGGGAAGGGGTGAAGAACCGTACTTTTTTGGCGGTCAGGGCAGCCAAATCCACTTTGGGATCCGTCAGCCTTACCTGCTGGGAAACGAAATAGCTCCCGTTTTCCCGGGCGCGCAGCGCGAACCAGGCATCCGGGACAAAGACGGAATCCAGGACGATGCACCCGTCCGGATAGCACTCCATGGATCCGTTGACGTGTAGCGCGCTCAAAAAAGGGCTTAAGGACTTGGGACACTGGACGGATCCGTTGACGGAAATGTACAGGAAGGATTTGAGGATTTCCTCGGTGCCGGGATGGATCCTCAGATTCCCGTTGACGGTCAGGATGGTATGGGGAAAGACGGGGGTGGATCCGTTGATCTCATACTCCCCGTTATAGGAGATCAGACGGAAGTCCCCGTCCAGCTCCAGGGTGGCGTCCGCATTGCAGACGGCGGGCAGGCGGTTGAGGACGCTCTTGCTTTCTTTGCTTACGAGCAGCACGTCCGTATTGATAACGATCTGCTCATAGGCGGACAGATCTTCTTCTTTTACCTTTCTTGCGTCGCATACGTCGCAGTTGAGGATAAAGGTCTTTTTTTCCAGAATTTTTTCAAACATGATTTTCTCCTTTCAGGGCGTCTTTGAGATGTTTTCTTGCCAGCGACAGCTTGGAACGGACCGTTCCCGGCGGGAGCCCGAAAAGCTTTCCCAGTTCGGCGGAAGTGTAGCCTTCCAGATAGCGGAGGGCGAACAGGACGCCCTCCTGCCCCGGCAGGCTGTCGAGCAGCTGCTCCCAATCGATCCGGTCGTATTCCGGAGATCGACGCAGAGATTCCGGAAGGGATTCCGCTGCGGTTTCGAACCGCGCGTGACGGAGACGATCCAGGTATTGGTTTTTGACGGTGCGATAAAGCCAGGCTCGCCGCTGCGCTTCCGAGAGGCCTTCCAGAAGAGCCTGGTTCGATATGGCGCGCAGGAAGGCTTCCTGAACCAGGTCTTCGGAAACGGACGGGTCGCCGGTCATGGACTGACACCAGCGGATCAGTTCTCCGCGATAGCGCTGATAAAGCAGTTCCAACATGGGCTGGGGCTTCTCCTTTCCGGAATGTTCTGTACCCTTATAACGTCTGAAAAGGGGAAAGTGTTGAAAAAATTAAAAATTTTTCCGGATGGTTTCGTCCAGTTTGCGAACCCGCCTGCGCCAAAACAGGTACTGGGACAGCCAGGCGATCAGGAAAATGGCTAAAAAGACGGCGGCGTAGGAGAGAAAGCCGCTCAGGGAATGTTCCATCCAATGGGCGAGCCAGGCCACGGGGAACATGGCTGCGGAAGAGAGCAGCAGATAGAGGGCCGTTTGCTTAAACAGGCTCCAATCCTCCTGATTCCAGATCAGGGAGCCGGCTCCGAACGCGATCCCCAAAAGCGCGCTCAACCCTGTCTGGAAAGCTACCGCAGAGGCTTCGTTGCCCATTGTATCGATCAGCTGGGGCATGCAGGGCAGATATTCTCCCTCACCCCAGAAAAGGGAGAGGATCACCGTGATCAGATAGCCGATGGCGATGCCGCTGATCATGCCGCAAAAACTGCGGCGAAAAAGCTGTTTTTTCATAAAGAGACCTCCTTTCGGTCAGATTCCGAGGGTTTTTCGGATTTTGGACACATAGCGTCTGGAAACGTAGGTGACGGTGCCGTCGTCCAGCGTCACGCAGATGGTGCCGGAAAAGCGCAGGTCGAAAGACACGGCGCGCTTTAAGTTGATGAGTTCGGAATGGGAAATCCGGACGAAGCGCTCCGGATCCAGACGGCTTTCCGCCTCGTAGAGCCGCATCCGGAGCAGATATTCGCGGCCGTTTTCCGCGGCATAGACCTTTCCGGAAGAGGCATAAACGCGCTGCAGATTCTGTGGATCCAGCATCCGGGCGCTGCCGTCCGCGAATCCGATCAGCATTCGGGGCTTTTCTTCGGACAGCTTGCGGATGAGGGCGTTGACCTCTTCCGTCATCCGGTCGGTCATGATAAGAACTTTTGGCTCCGCGCAGGCGCTGTCTATTTTGATTTCGATCTGCATCCCCGGGCCTCCTTTCTGTCGCGTTGCGGGACGTGCCCCGTACGCGCGCTTTGCGGTTTGCAGTGAAGGGCAGGATAGGCGAATTCGGCCTTTCTCTGTAGAACTGTTATGAGTATAGAGGAAACGGGGGCGGTTTTCCACCGGTTTTTCACAGGCGGTAGCCGGAAAGAGACAGACGGTCGGATTCTGCGCTCTGCTGAATACAGGCGAGGGGGATTCAATGGGGCTGTGATTGCCAAGAGGCGGCCGGGGAGAATCACTAAAACTCAAAATGAAGCGCCACAAGCATTCCAACTGTGATATACTGTCTTTCATAGATTAAATATGACCTATTCGGATTATGAATCCGTGGATCGGCTTATGGCGCAGGTACACGCGCTCCATGTGGTCGGACGGCCGGATCGGTATCATCCAAGCCTCCTAGCAGTGGAGGAACGGACAGCCTATCTGGAGGATCTCTGCGTGAGCGAGCCGTTTCGAAGAAGAGGAATCGGACGGATGTTGTTCGAAACGGCTTCTGCCAGGGCGAAGGAGAGGGGTGCGCAGAGGATGGATTTGAAGGTATGGGAGTTCAACGAACCCGCCCGGAAGTTTTATGCATCGCTGGGAATGAGCACGCAATGTCGGATTCTGGAAAAAGAGCTGTAGGATGTGATGTACATATCCCGCCAGAAATTTTTATGAAAGGGCTGACTGCGGCAGTAATGGACAATTGGAAGGGAGCTTTTGGCATGGAACGGGAAGGACTTTTGAAAGACTGCGCGCTGTGCCCGCGGGCCTGTCATGTGGATCGTACGGCAGGCCGGAAGGGGTATTGTGCGCAGGGAGATCGTGTTGTGGCGGCCAGGGCGGCGCTGCATTTCTGGGAAGAACCCTGCATTTCCGGGGAAAGCGGATCCGGGGCGGTGTTTTTTTCCGGCTGCAGCCTGCACTGCGTTTTCTGCCAGAACGGTGAGATCGCGGCGGGGTGCGCGGGAAAAGAGATCAGCAAAGAGCGTTTGACCGACATTTTCCTCGAGTTACAGGAAAAAGGGGCGAATAATATCAATCTGGTGACGGCTGGACATTTCGCGCCTTTGGTGGCCGACGCCCTGGAGGCGGCGAAAAACAGGGGGCTTTCGATCCCGGCGGTGTACAATACGTCCTCCTACGAAAACGTGGGGACGCTGCGGATGCTGGACGGATTGATAGACGTTTATCTGCCGGATTTCAAGTATGTGTCCGCCCGGCTGGCGCAGGATCTGTCACGGGCGCCGGATTATTTCGAACGGGCCGCGTCGGCGCTGGAGGAGATGGTACGCCAGGTTGGGGATCCCCTCTTCGCGTCGGCTTCGGCGGCGGAAAAGAGCGCGGTTTTGACTGCCCGGGAGATGAATGACGCCTGTCTGGAGGACGGGGATTCGGATTTCCTGATGAAAAGGGGAGTCATCGTCCGCCACCTGGCGCTGCCGGGGCAGGGGGAGGATTCCAGGCGGGCGCTGCGTTTCCTTCACGAAACCTGGGGGGAACGGATTTATATCAGCCTCATGAACCAGTACACCCCTATGCCCGGGATTGGGGACAGACTGGAGAGGGCGCTGGGGGATCGCGCGAAGGACTACCGGGATCTGTGCCGGAAACTGACGGAGCGGGAGTACGATCGGCTGGTGGACTACCTGGTGGATCTGGGGGCGGAAAACGCGTTCATTCAGGAAGGGAAAACTGCGGAGGAGAGTTTTATCCCCGCTTTCGACGGGGAAGGGAT
>CALWGP010000132.1 GCA_944380095.1 uncultured Lachnospiraceae bacterium
TTACCATTGTATAACCACCATTTCAATTTATATTTGGTCATTTTCTGAATTTTTTTGATAATTTTGTGAAACAAGGGATGGCCGGACGGATTGGGCAAATATCGTATTAAAAAAAGCGCAGAGGTCAATCCTCCACGCTTTCCCTTTCTTGTTTCAATACCCGGCGCTAAGCAGGAAATCTGCCAAATGCACGATTTTCACTCCATTGATATTTCCGGCAGCCTGCGGCATACCTGAACGTAAATACGCTCATCGCGCCGCACTGCCACAAAGTCAATTTCTTTCGTTTCGTTTTTCCCGATATAGACCTCATAACCCCGGCGCCGCAGCTCAAAATATACGATGTTTTCCAGCAAATTCCTTTGGAGAACGGGAATCTGATTTTTTGAATTCCAAATACTCAGCAAAAGATAATGTATATACCGGGATGGAAATGTAGCGCCCCGTCAAGTAAGTGGATATTTCGCCGGACAATTTCTACGCCGCTATTCAAAAGTCCCCTTCGCCACTTTGCGTCCCTGCAAAACCCTCTGGTTTTGATTGACAAAGGACCGCGTCCTTGCCCGAAGCAGGATTTTGCGTCCCTCCGGCGTCCGGGTATAAACCATCCTAAACCGGCCCAGGGCGCAGCGGATCTGCTTTTCAAAGACCTCCGCCCGTCCTTTTTGTCTGCCGAAAATCTCCGGTACGGCGTAATATTCCTTCGTCCGTCCGCGTTTTTCCCGCATCAGCAGATAGCGCGGATTATCAATCACGCCCCAGAGTTCCTCCATGCAGGCAGCGAATGTGGTCTTGTCCCGCATGGTCCCCCCTTTGAGCCAGACGCCGATCAGCATCCCGTCCATGGATTCCGTCTCCACCCTGCAGTGCTGCGGTTCCTCCAGCTCTCCCAATTCGCACAGGGTATCCGCCACGGCCCGGGCGATCTGTTTCATCCTTTTTTCCGGCGTGCTGAATTTCAAAAGCCGCACGCCGTATCTGGCGATTCCCACAGCCGCAAGCATCATCCCGATTCCAAGGATCAGTTGCGCTGCCGCGCTGCCGCTTCCGCCCGAAGACAGCCTAAGCTGTCCGAACCGGAAAAGCGTCGCCGTCACAACGGACAGAATCTCCATCCACAAAGCGTTGACAAACACGTATCCCGTCTGAACCTGTTTTGCGGGAACCGTTTCCACCCGCTCCACTTCCATATCGCCCCGGATTTCTTTTAAGGACTTCTGCCACCTTGCCCGCAGGGCTTCCCGGTCCGCAGCCCGGGCAAGCATCCTTTGGTTGATTTCTTCCATTTTCTCCCTGGTATCGAATTTGGGGATATCCAGCCGTCCAATCCCGCTCTCAATCACGTCTTCCTTCCACGAAACGCCAAGGAAGGCGTCGAACCGGCGGACCAGCATCTCATAATCGCCGGAAAGGACCGTTTTTCCTTCCCTGTCCCCTTTTTCCGGGAAGACGCAGGCCAGATGCCAGATGTTCCCTGTCTTTTCCGGATCCTTTGGATCCGTCCGGATGGTGCGTCCCCGCATCTGGTTGCTTAACATAAAGGAGCCTACGTAGGTGGCAAGGACCAGGGAGTTGATGCAGGGCGCATCCCAGCCCTCTCCCAGCAAAGATTTGGTCCCCACCAGCACATTGATCTCTCCTTGCTCAAACAGTTCCGTGATCACCGCCACCACATGGGTTTTCTTTCCCCGGACCAAAAGCCGGGCGTATCCGGTATCCTCCAGAGGCGACATCGTTCCTTCGCAGCCCCGCTGCGCCAGAAGGCCCCGCAGCTTTTCCCCGGTATCCGCCGGAACGATCACCACGCTGCCGCTTAGGCATCCGGGACGAAGCCCCGGGCGCTGCATCCGCCGGAGCCGTTCAAAAACCGGGACCGCCCCGATCCCCACAGCCGGTTCTTCTTTGGTTCCCACCAAAGGCAGGGCTTCTTTGCGGATAAAGTCGCACAGCACCAGCAGCCGAAGCTTTTCGCCCAAAGCCTGGTGCTCCGCTTCTGCGATTTTGGCAATGCTCTCCATCTTCCCCCGGCTTTTAACCAGAAGTTTTTCCATGGCCTCCCGATGGGTCAGGCAAACCTTTCCCCGTTCGATGCACCCGGCTTCTTTCAGCCGCTTTATCAGTTCCCTGCGCTCGTCTTCCAAAACCGGATAGGAATCCTTATCGTCAAATAAAAACCCCTGAAGAAGCGTCTCCAGCCACGAATCGTCCAGCTTCGGCAGCCTTGCATTGGTTCCCAGCAGTTCTTTCAGATAAGGGGAAAAGGGAATCCCCCGGTCCCGGCAGAAAATCAGGAGGGAGGAAAAATACTTCGGTTCGTCCAGGAAGGTTTCCCCATAAGCCTGCGGATCCTGCAGCCCTTTGTGGGACGCAATCATACGGACAAAGGACGGATCGGACAGCAGGGCCCGGGTCAGGGTTTCCGTTTTCCGACGCCACTCCTGCGCCTTAATAAGCTCCTCTTTTGTAGGCCAGTTGAAATAAATGTAATCTTCGTGGGGACAGAGACTTTTTTCCTGCACCAGCTCCGGCGTAAAAATTTCTTCATCGATGGGGCCGCACAGGTCGATATAGCGTTTCCACTGTCCTAAAGTGCTGTCGTAGGGCGGCGTGGCCGTCAGGGCAATCACCGTCGGCCTGTCCTGTCCCTTTCCCAGCCCCTTCATGAACTGTTCCAGCGCCTTCCACCATTCGCTTCGCAGATGATGCGCCTCGTCTAAGCAGATGGTCCCCACGCCGGCCTCTTTTACCGCTTTTTGCAGATCAAAATCCGAAAAGTCCACGGCTTCCGTTTCGTCTATGCCTTCCTCCGGGCCTTCTTCCCTGTCGTCTTCGTCCCCGATCCTGCCTGTTTCCCGCTTCATGGCGCAATAGAGGGCCTGGTAGGTGACGGAGGTGATGGCTTTCATCTGGGAAAGATCGTTGGACAAAAGCCCTTCCGGTTCCTGTCCATCCGGCAGGAATCCTTCCCGGATGCGTTCCAGCCACTGCTGCCGGATGGTAATGCTGGGCGACAGGATCAGGCACGGCGCCCCGATCCGCCGGATCAGCTCGATACCAAGCGTTGTCTTGCCCGATCCCGGCGCCGCCACAATATGGATTTTCCCGTCTGCCAGATAGTGCCCGGAATGCTCCAGGACCCTTGCCTGGTAGGTTCTAAAGGTTCCTTTGAACCCCAGGATGCCTTCATAGATATTTTTCATTTCTTTCCCCTGATCAGGTCATAACTTTCCGCAATCATCCGCCGTACTTCTTCATCCGGTACCGTCCCGTCCAGCACAATGGAATTCCAGTGCTCCTTGTTCTGATGATAGCCGGGCAGGACGGACGCATAAGCGGCCCTCCAGAAATCCCTCCACTCCGGATCCACTTTCACGTTCACCCAGATTTTCCCGTCCCGCTCGTAGGTCAGGGCGAATGTCCTGCGGTTTTTCCGATAGCGCACAAGGATCCAGTTATCGTCGTGGAAAGGGGCATCCAGATACGCGCCCTCCAAAGTCAGGCCATACGCTAAAACTTCCTCACGCTTCGTCATAAAAATCCCCTCATTCGTGCCAGAGGGTATACAGCCGCTTTAAGTCGTCCACCACACTGGCAAAGTAGACCGTCCCTGCCCCATCGTCCACTCCGACTACCAAAAAGCGGGGGCTGTCCCCTTCCCGGGGCAGTTCGTAATAGTGATAAATGTTTTCCGCGTTGGGAGGGCCGAACAGCCCGGTGAAATCCCCGTAACGGTTATTTTCCTCCAGAAAGGCTTTCACCTCTGTTTCCTCCAGCTTACGGTCCACGAAAGTATAGCGGATCGGGTCGCCCTCCGCCACCCGGATCGTCCCTTCAGAAGGATAATCCAGGCATACGTTCATTCCCCGCTCCCCGGGCCATTGGACGCCTTCCTCCTCATAGCGCAGCGCGCAGTAATATTCTTTGGAAAACAGGACGGCCGAAGTGATCCCGACCTCCCTGGGGTCAAAATCGTTTTCATAGGTCAGCTCGATCTGGCACCAGTAGTATTCCCCTCCCGCCGTAAACGGCACGACGGTCGTCACCACAGACTTGCTTTTCCCGCTCTCTGTGGAATAGCTGCCATGAAGCAGCACATCCCGGTTCCAGGAATATTCGCCGCCGGGATATTCTTCCAGCCAGCAGGCGATCTGTTCCTCCAGATCCACATCGTCCTTTTGTACCCTTTGGGAAAACAGCTCCCGGAGGGCCTGTCCGTCCCCGGCTTTGGAGTCGTCCAGGAACGCTTCCACCGTTTCCAGATAAATTTTTTCCTCGTAACTGACGTAAGGCTCGTCTCCGACGGCGTTTTTGACCGTTTCAGTCAACATATGAGCAGCAACGCCGCAGCCTGCGCTGCCTATCCCAAAAGCAAAAGCCGACGCTATGGCGAGACAGTAAAAGAGACTGCTTTTTCTTTCCCGTTTCAATCGCATTTCCTCTGTTTTTCAGATATTGGGCATCTTTGCGGTGGGCATCATCAGCACTTTCCCGGTACCCCGGTAGACGTTTACCAGCCCTTCCCGGAATTTGATTTGCAGCTATTTCCATTATACTGTGTGTCCCCGGATTCAGCAAGGTTTACCGGTTATCGCTGTCCCTTACGTCTGCAACCGTCCCGTTTTCCAGCGTCAGAATCCGGTCCGCCTGCCCAAGGGCGCTTTTCCTGTG
>CALWGP010000133.1 GCA_944380095.1 uncultured Lachnospiraceae bacterium
GGAAAGCGGGCTGGACGAGCTTTTGGTGGACTTCCCGCTGGAGGATTTCCGGGTGGCCGAAAGCACTGGGACGACCCATTCCATGAAAGAGCTGGCGGGAGAAGGGCCGGCGGTTCTGGCATTTCTGGGCGTGGGCGAGGAGCCTACGGAGCATGTGCTTAACGAGCTCATGGAAGCTGCCGGACGCTGGAACGCGGAAGGCTACCGGATGATCGCCGTGCTCAGAAGGGAAAGCGAACTGAAAAACGCCACCCTGCAGAAAGCCCTTGGACAGGTAAACGGGGTGGAAGTGTACTTCGACTGCGAAAAGCATGCGGAGCTGGCGGCGCGTGAGATGTTTGTGGATCCGGAAAAGCTGCCCCTGCTGGTGGTGCTCAAAGGAGGGCTTAGAGGGATCTTCGCCTGTGCGGGCTACAATGTGGGAAGCGTGGATCTGGCCATGAAGCTGATGCAGAAATGATTGGGGGAGTAAGGGAATGCGGGAGAAAAAATTACGGGATGTAATCATCCTCAACGTAGTGGGGATTTTTCTGTATACCGTGGGGATCCGGTGCTTTGCGGCGCCGGCCCAGATCGCGCCCGGCGGCGCCAGCGGTATTGCCATCCTGGTCAACTATGTGACCGGATTTCCGGTAGGTCTGTTCTGCTCCCTGTTTAATCTGCCGATCCTGTTTATCGTCTGGAGAAAGCAGATTTTCCCGCCGCAGTTTGCGCTGAAAGCGGCGTGCAGCATTGTGCTGCTGTCGCTGATGACGGACCTGCTGGAGCCGGTGCTGCCGGCCCTGGCAGACGATCCGCTGCTGGCTGCGCTGTTCGCGGGGGCATTTATGGGAACCGGGCTTGGAATGGTCTATCTGGGAACTTCCGATACGGGCGGCATCACGATGATCGGCCTGATTTTCCAGCGGAAATTTCCGCACCTGCAGGTGGGAAGCCTGGTGTCGGGAATCAATATCCTCATTGTGCTGTCTTCCGGCCTGGTCTACCGGGATGTGCGGACGATCCTGTACGCAACCATTACGGTTTACATTTCCGGAATTTTTATGAACAACCTGGTAAACGACTCCAATTCCCGGAACCTGATGATTGTTATGAGCGAATGTACGGATATGGTCCGCTGCGTATTTTTGGAGGAGCACGCGGGAATTACCGTCTTAAAGGGGGAAGGCGGTTATACCAGCGAAACACAGCGGGTTATCATGGGAGCCATTGACCGGGCGGACTGCGCCCGGATCCAGAAAAAAGTGGAAGCGGTGGATCCCCACGCCCTGATTATCGTTGCGGAAGCCAGCAACGTAATCGGCAAAAAATTCGGACATATGATTTAACAGACAGCCAGGCGCCCGGATGGCATCCACGAGCTGCCCGTGAGGGCCTGTGAAAAAAGGAGAAAGAAGGTTTTTGAAACAATGATACAAGCGGTAAATAAGCGCAACGATTCCTGCTATGTGGATTTTGTATGGGAAAAGGATCCCCACATCCGCGGCTACAAGATGGGGCTGGAAAATCTCTTTTCCGGGAATTACCTGGACGTGATGCCCGTGCCTTTGGGCACCCAGACGGTCCTGCTGACAGGCTGCGGCCAGGAGCGCGATCTGACCCTTCTGGAAGTAAAGGAACTGATGGCTTCCGTGGCAAAAACTTGCAAAGCGCGCAAAATCAAAAGCTGTTCCGTGGACTTAAAACCCTTTGTGGAAAAACTGGGGGCGGATACGGTGACTTCTGCGGTGCTGGGCCTGGGCCTGGGCGGGTATGAATACGTATACCATAAGACAGGGCGCGTACCGGAAGAAGAATGCGTTTTCGGGCTGGAAGGGATACAGGGCCTTGAAGGGCAGCTGAAAGAAGCGCAGGAGCTGCTGAAGGGGATTCGTTTTGCAAGGGATATGGTCAATACCCCGGGCAACCATCTGCGCCCCATGGACTTTGAGCGTATGATTCAGAAATATGTGGAGGATGCGCCGATCGAAGCGGAAGCGCTGGTCTATGGCCAGCTGCGTGCAATGCACATGGAAGCGCTTTACGGAATCGGCGGCAGCAGCGAGTATCCGCCCTGCCTGCTGATTTTGCGCTATCGCGGCAATCCGGAAGACAGCGAGGTTTACGGCCTGATCGGCAAGGGAATTACCTGCGATACCGGCGGCTACTGCCTGAAATCCCGGGATTCCATGGCCGGCATCAAGGGGGATATGGGCGGCGCCGCCGCGGTTACGGCGGCGATTTATGCGGCGGCCAAAATGGGCCTGAAAGTAAACATTACGGCCTGCCTGCCCCTGGCGGAAAACCGGATTTCCCAGGCTGCCCTTCTGCCCGGCGACGTGATTACCGGGTATGGCGGACAGACGATCGAAGTGCTCAATACGGACGCGGAAGGACGTCTGGTCCTGTCTGACGCGGTAAGCTACGGAATCCGGAAGGAAGGAATCACAAAAGTGCTGGATATCGCCACCCTGACCGGCGCGGTGGCCCAGATGCTGGGGAACACCATCGGCGGCGCAATGTCGGACGACGACGCGTTCTACGGTCTGTTTGAACGGGGACTGTCCCATTCCGGAGAGAAATATCTTAGGATTCCTTTCGGAAAAGAACATGAGAAAATGATTGAGAGCGACGTCGCGGATGTGAAAAACGTGGGGGCAAGCTTCTGCGGCACCATTACGGCAGGGCTGTTCATCCGCCGCTTCTGTGAGGGAAAACCCTGGATCCATCTGGATATTGCAGGAACGGCCTGGTGCGGGACGCCCACCTATGCGTTTGAAAGCAGCGGCGCTACCGGCGCGGGCGTAACCTCCCTGTACTATCTGATGAAGGAAGCGCAGAAAAACTAAGACAGGGCCGGAAGAAAGAAGAAAAATAAAACAGGACAGCCATGTGGGGAAAGCCCCGCAGCTGTCCTGTTTTTGAATGTGTGCCAAAACACACGCTTTTTATGCTACGGTAGGATCCGGCGCGTCTCCGGTGGAAGCCCGGAAAATGGGTTCGGAAGAAACGTAAGTGACTTCATGGCGCGCCTGGGGATGCTTCATGCGAAAGAGAATCTGATGGGCCAGACGCTGACCGAGATCCTGGTTGAACACCTGGACCGTGGTGAGATCCTCCGCCAGGGGATGTTCCAGATTGTGGTCAAAACCGGCCACCGCCACATCCTCCGGAACCCGGTAGCCGCGCTTGTTTAAAAGCTGGATGAGAATACAGGCAACGTAATCGCTTACGCAGACAAAGGCATCCGGCATTTTGGAAAAAGTATCCAGGAAAGAATCGATCTCTTCTTTATGGGTATCCATTCCGATGGAACCGGTGAGGAATAAAGAAGGGTCCCGGGGAATGTGATGCCGGACCAGCGTATTTTTAAACCCCTCATACCTTTCGAAGTTGGACCGGGCATAATTGACGTCCCCGATAAAGCCAAAGGTTTTCTTCCCCTGCTGGATCAGGTGCTCCGTGATACAGGAAACGCTGTCCGCGTTTTCCATCAGAAGCAGATCCCCGTTCAGCTGCGACGGGGGAATCCGCGTGGGCGTATCCAGAAAAACCTTCGGCACGGGCAGGGAGGACAGCAGACGGACCAGCTGCTCATTGTAAACGTTCATAACGATCATTCCCTGCGTATTGCCGTTTGTGAGGGTGGCGGGAAGGACATAGTCCTCATCCACAGAGGAAGGCAGGTAGGTATATACCAGGTTGGCATTGAGGAAGGAGAGCTCCTTGGCCACCTGGTGAATAATTTTCATCCAGAAAATGGAAGTCTCGGGCCGGCAGACGGCAAGGGCAATGCTGGTGGAAGAAGGGCCGGGAGAGCTTCCGGCGGCCAGGTGCTCCGGAAACTGATAGCCCAGCTCCCGGGCGCGGGTCAGAACCTTGTCCCTTAGCGCGTCGGAAACACCGTCGTGCCCGCTGAACACTTTCCAGACGGTAGTACGTGAAATATTGAGCGATTTGGCAATCTCCTGCAAAGTTACTTTTTTCATGGGTTTATCGATAGGCGCCTGCAGCGCAAGGAATGCGGCCGTGTTGGCAAAAAGCCGGTAAAGCGGCCGTTTGTAAAGGGATACGTGTTGTTTCATTATAACATTGGGCGGACTGTTTTTCAAACACAAAACAGCCTTTTCACATCCTTGTAAACGGGCCGGCGGACTGTTACAATAAGAAAAGGATCGAAAAAACTTTGTTGCGAGGAGGACTTTGACGATGGCGTTATTGCATGTGGATTTTTTCTCGGATGTACTGGGAATGTGTATGGATATGGACGTGATTTTGCCCCAGCAGACCAGCGGGCAGATCGGGATGGAGGGAAAGGCTTCGGACGGCCGGTATAAGACCATGTACCTGCTTCACGGGATGAGCGACGACCAGACGATCTGGCAGAGGCGCACCGCGATTGAACGCTACGTCAGCCAGCTGGGGATCGCCGTGGTGATGCCCACCACACATCTGGCTTTTTATACGGACACCACGTACGGGATGAAGTACTGGACTTTTATTTCGCAGGAACTGCCCAAAATCTGCCG
>CALWGP010000134.1 GCA_944380095.1 uncultured Lachnospiraceae bacterium
TACCTTTAATGCGGCCCGCTTTTGGATCGGCGGCGCGGTGCTTGTGCCGGTACTGGCCTTTCGCGCCAAAACCGGCCTGGCCAAAACAGGCGCGCCGGAAAGCCATGCGGCCTGTCCCCGAAACACGGGCGGCAGGGTACGTCCGGCGGCAGGAGGGATCTGCTGCGGGCTGGCGTTGTGCGCGGCGAGCCTGCTGCAGCAGATCGGCCTTCAGGAAACCGCGGTGGGGAAAGCGGGTTTTCTGACCACCCTCTATATTGTAATCGTGCCCCTTATGGGCATTTTCCTTGGGAAAAAGGCGGGAATCAAAGTCTGGATGGCGGCGGCCATCGCCCTGGCAGGCATGTATCTGCTTTGTCTATCGGGAAATGCAAACGCAGCTTTTGCCATAAGCCGGGGGGATGCCTTTGTGCTGGGCGGCGCGGTGCTGTTTTCCGTCCATATCCTGGTAGTGGACCACTTCTCGCCGGGGACGGACAGCGTAGCCCTCTCCTGCATCCAGTTTTTCACCAGCGGGGCAATCTGTACCATACTGGCTTTGCTGACCGAAACGCCGAGCCTGTCCGCGCTGGCGGCAGGAGCTATCCCGGTGCTTTATGCCGGCGTGCTTTCCTGCGGCGTGGCCTATACTTTGCAGGTGGTGGGACAAAAAAATGTGGAGCCTGCGGCCGCTTCCCTGATTTTAAGCCTGGAATCGGTAGTCTCCGTGCTGGCCGGCTGGGCGATACTGGGGCAGCGCTTAAGCGGACGGGAACTGGCAGGGTGCGCCCTTGTTTTTGCCGCGGTGATCCTGGTCCAGCTGCCTTCCGAAACGGGAAGAAGGGACAATCCGGAGGTGAAATCGTTGTAAGAATGGCCTGTTTGTGGTAAAATAACTTACGGATCAGGCGTACGAAAAACGGCTGTTTCAAAGGACGAAGGATAGCGTATGTTCATTAACGGTTTGATAGAAAAGGCTATCAGGCCGTTTTTTCACATGGCCCGGGCTGCGGATGCAAAGCCGGGACCTTTGGAAACAGGAGGAATTGAGAATGGAAAGACTGCAGAAAACAAAAGCGGCGGAAGTGTTCCGCTTTTTCGAGGAGATCTGCCGGATTCCCCACGGATCCGGAAACATCGGACAGATCAGCGATTATCTGGCGGGGTTTGCACGGGAACGGCACCTCCAATATGTGCAGGATGACGTAAAAAATATCATTATTATAAAAGAGGCTACGCCCGGATATGAGCAAGAAGAGCCCATCCTGCTGCAGGGCCATATGGATATGGTAGCGGTGAAAAAACCGGACTGCCCCAAAGACATGAAAACGCAGGGCCTGGATCTGTGCACCGAGGGAGACTGGCTGTATGCGCAGGGAACCAGCCTGGGCGGGGACGACGGCATCGCAGTGGCGTTCATGCTGGCGATCCTGGATTCGGATTCCATCGCCCATCCCAGGGTGGAAGCGGTCATCACCGTAGAGGAGGAGACCGGCATGGACGGGGCCAGGGCCATTGACCTTGGCCTGTGCAAAGGAAAACGGATGCTGAATCTGGACTCCGAAGAGGAAGGGATTTTCCTTACCAGCTGCGCAGGCGGCGCAAGGATTCACGGGATTTTGCCCGCAAAGGCTGTAACGGCGAAGGGCATTCTTTACCGGATCGTGATAGAAGGGCTGCAGGGAGGCCATTCCGGCGGGGAAATCCACAAAGAGCGGGGCAATTCCAACTGTCTGGCGGGACGCCTGCTCTATCTGGCCTGCCGGGACGCAGGCGCTTGTCTGGAATCCGTGCAGGGCGGCCTTGCGGACAATGCGATTCCCAGACAGACCGAGATGGGACTGGTGGTGGATCCGGCGGACAAAGAAAAGCTGGAAGCGGTGCTGGCCGGGTTTCGGACGGATATCCAAAAGGAACTGGCGACAAAGGATCCCGGCGCGACGGTGCGCATTGCGGAAACCTCCGAAGGGGAATTTGAGGCCTTAAGCCAGGAAGACAGCCGCAGGGCAGCCTTTTTGCTGCTGACTTTGCCAAACGGGGTGCAGTCCATGAGCGCGGATATCCCCGGCCTTGTACAGACGTCCCTGAATCTGGGGATTCTGCGCCTTGCGGCAGACGGCCTGCATCTGGATTATTCCGTGAGAAGCTCTGTGGGAAGCGAAAAAGAGCTGCTGATACAAAAGGTGACGGCCCTGCTGGCTTCCCAGGGAGGACAGTGGGAAATCAGCGGCGAATATCCCGCATGGGAATACCGCAAGGATTCCCCCCTGCGCGAAAAGATGATTGCGGTTTACAAGCGCATGTTCCAAAAAGAGCCCAGGGTGGAAGCCATCCACGCCGGATTGGAGTGCGGCATCCTCTCTTCCAAGATCGAAGGACTGGACTGCGTTTCCATCGGGCCGGATATGCGGGATATCCACACCACGGAAGAAAAGCTGAGCATTTCTTCCACGGAACGGGTCTGGGAATACGTTCTGGCCGTTCTGGCCCAAAAAGATTGAAAAACAACGAATTGATATGGAAAAATATAACTGTTTGAGTGTATAATCAATAAAATACAAACAGTTAGTTACTCTTAATATAGTCGGAACGCAAGTAATATGGAAGCACAGACTATATTGAGAGGGAAAATCCATGACAACTGAATTATATGTGGAGATCGGGGAGCGGCTCAGGCAGCAGCGCAAGAAAATGGGGATGACCCAGGAAGAGACCGCCGAACTGCTTGGCATTTCCCCGACCTATTACGGAGAGATCGAAAGAGGGAACCGGAAACTGTCGATTCAGAAGGTGCTGACTGTTTATGAAAAGATGGGACTGGAACCCACCTACCTTCTGACGGGGGAAGGAATTTCCGGAAAGGCGATGCTGGATATTTTCAAGGATTGCCCCAAAGGAAAGGAGCCCGTCCTGGAACAGGTTCTTCGCTGTATCGCAATGCTGTATCAATAGGGCGCGTAAGACGAAAGAGGGGGAGAACAATGACGGAGGGAGAAGGAAGAAGATACGACGCTTTCGAAGAAATGTACGAAAAGGAATATGACGGGATCCGGCGCTATATGGGCAGGATGATCCTTAACGACCAGGGCGCCGCAGAGGATCTGACGCAGGAGGTGTTTTTTGTCGCTTACCAGAAGTGGGAGGAAGTAAAAGCCCATCCGAACCCATCCGGGTTTCTGATGAAAGTAGCAAAAAACAAGCTGAAAAAGTGGTACGAAAAGCAGCACAGGCTCTGCGTGGATGAGGCGGACGCCGTGGAGCGGATTGCGCGAAGCAGGACCGGCAAACGGGAAGAGGATGCTTTTGAAATGGTTGATTTTTATTCTTCCGTTGAAAACATACTTTCCGGCAGGGAGTTAAATATCCTGCGCTGCTACTATGAGTACGGCTATACTTCGTCGGAGCTGTCGGGATCAATGGGGATTTCGGAATCCTGCTTTAAAGTCCGCGTCCAGCGGATGAAGCAAAAGCTGCGCCAAAGCATGACCGTCCTTTCTTTTTGGATCATTGTCTTTTGGCGCACACTTTTTTAGGGGCAGCTTTAAGACCGGGAAGCGGGGCGCAGACGTATCGCCCTAAAGGGGCTGTTTGCGTAAATTTGTGGGAAAACTGAGGGGAAGGATATGGGACAGAAAAGAAGCCGTGAAGACGAACGGCTGATCAGGGATTTATACCGAAAACTGGAATGGATGACTTTTCAGGCAAAAGAGGAAGAATTCGATGCGCAGCAGGTGAAGGCGATTCTGAATTTGCTGGATGCGCTGGACCCGCTGCCGGAGCGGACGGAAGCAGATCTTAGAAAGGCCGCGAGGGCCAGGGACGGCAGGGAGCCCGGCCGGATCGGCGCAGAAACCATCGGCGGCGAGGGCAGGCGGGACATCCCGCTGTCCGATCCTAAGGCGGCGTTTGAGCGTTTTAAGCAAAGGTACGGCATCAGCGAAGGGGAGCTGGCGAAAAAGGGAGGCCCGGACGGCACCCCGGGGCCCGGCAAGATTGTTCCCTTTTCCGGGGAGTTTTCCGGGGAGACGGTTTACAGGCCGGAAGAAGCAGCAAAAGACTGTGCGGACGGGCCGGGGACCGTGCAAAGCGGCCCGGCAGAACCCCCGACCAACCTGGGGGCCGATTTGCCCGATTCTGCGGCAATGCAGCCTGACTTGAAAGAGGGACGGGAGTCGGAAGGGATGTCTTCCGGGAAGACGCGCGGCAGGAGAAACAGAAAGCCGTCCTTTCGGAGCAGGCTAAGAAGGGCGCTTTCCACTTCGCCGGGGAAGATTGCAGCCGGTTTCCTGATCGTCCTTTGCGGCATAACTTTTGTAGGGATCGGGACCAGCGCCGTGCAGCAGAAGGCGTTTTTTGAAATTGTCCGCGACGGCGTCAACAGTATGAAAATCACGGTCACCGGAAATACCATGGAAAGCGAGACGTCTTCGCAGGAAGTGGTTTATGACGACACCGAACGCGTTTACTATGACTCCTGGGACGAGGTGAAG
>CALWGP010000135.1 GCA_944380095.1 uncultured Lachnospiraceae bacterium
TTATGAATAGAATGGCCCGGCGCATATTTTTGGGGGAAGTGGTTTTAAGGGGGGGATATGTGTGGTATACTGAGCTTACGATGTTGGGAGGCGGAGAAAATGGTAAAAAAACTATATGTGGATAACTTCAAATCCCTGAATGGATTCGAAATGGATTTTGAACCGTTTACCGTTGTGGTGGGAAATAATATGTCCGGAAAGAGTACAGTCCTGCAGGCACTGGATTTTCTGGCGAATACGGTGAGGGATGATTTCCGGGTGATTCTGGAAAGAAGGGGATGGAGCGTTTCGGACGTGAAATCCCAGCTGCAGAAAAGCTCCCGGCTGATTTTTCGCTGTGAACTGGAACTACCGGACAATGGTCGGAAAAGGCTGGTAGAATGGGAACTGCAAATCCAGATGAATATTTCCAAAAACGGGATGGAACTCATAAAGGAAAGGGTTCAATGTAAGACAGAGGAGAAAACGGAGACGCTGCTTTCCTATGGCCTGACGGAGGAGGAACGGTTTCTCTGTGAAAAAGGGAAAAAAGAGATACTGCCGCGCCTGCAGTCCGGAGCGTCGGTTTTGAAGCTGATGGACCTTCGAAATTATCCTGTGTTGGCTGAGGTAAAGCGATTTTTTGAGAATTCAGACTCTTTCGAACTTCTTTCACCGGAGAAAATGAGATCTTCCAGCCGCGGGGAGGTCCGCACGATAGGAAGTGCAGGGGAGAAACTTCCTTCTTTTATCCGATCGATGAATGGAGTCCAAAAGAAGCAGTTCCTGACAAAGCTTCGACGAGTTCTGGGAGATAAAATCGTCGATGTGGAGGCTGTGACAAAAGGAAAACCCGGATGGACCCAGCTGGTGACGAAAGAGAACTTCCAGGGGAAAATTTTTCCCATCGGTTCAAAGAATATGAGCGACGGGACGCTGCGGCTGCTGGCATTTTTGGCCATCTGCGAGATTGAAAAGGGGCCCATGCTGATGCTGCTGGATGAAATCGAAAATGGGATCAATATCGACTATGCCGAAAAAATTGTTCAAATTTTAGAGGAAAACTGTCATGATAAAGAATGTCAGCTGATTGCTACGACGCACAGCCCGATTTTTCTCGATTATGTGGAGAAAAATAATATCCGGTATTTGTATAGAGATCCTGATACAGGCAATTGCCGCTGCTGCGCTTTGGGTAAAAGCGAAGCGTTAAAAGAGGACTTTGGCGTTCTTTATCCGGGAGAATTTTTTATGAACAAAAGCAACCTGGAAATCATTCGGCTGCTTTTGCAGGAAGGGGCTGGGAAATGAAGCCGCTGCGGCTATTGGTATACGGGGAAGGACCTACGGATTACGGATGGATTTCCCCCACAGGGGAGTGGAAGGCCGGACCTGTTATCTTTTTGCTTCAAAAATGTGCAAAAGAATTTGAGATCGAATTGGAAATTCATTATGTTGCGAAGTCGGAGATTGACGGGGCCAAGAGGATAAAACTCGGCGCCAGGCGTTTGCGGGGACTTAGCGGGAAGGGAATTCCGGCAGCGCATTTTGCGGTCTATGCACTCGAACATGACTATCTGTGCGGTGTTTTCTATTGTGATACGGATAAAGTTATGGAGGGGAAAAATACCAGAGAATCCGATTGCAGGAAACATTTCCGAAAAATTCATGCAGAAGTGATTGCCGGATTTTCAGCTGTGGAGAACAGCAGTTGGAAGGGAGTGGCGATGATTGCGATGAAGATGATAGAATGCTGGCTGATGGCGGATGCATCAGCCTACAGAAAATCTTTTGGGAAACTTCCGGATCAATGCCCCCTTCCTTCGAAGCCGGAATTGATCTGGGGCGAGAAGTCGGACGGAGGAAGTGACTATCCTAAATATTATATT
The DNA here is from genome assembly GCA_944380095.1 of uncultured Lachnospiraceae bacterium. Classification (GTDB taxonomy): domain Bacteria; phylum Bacillota; class Clostridia; order Lachnospirales; family Lachnospiraceae; genus Gallintestinimicrobium. The sequence goes on from CALWGP010000135.1 coordinate 1,869, forward strand.
GGAAGAGTATTGCAGCAGTATCATCTTGAACCGGACCGGGACATTTTTAATGAGATTGCAGAAAATATGATTCTTTCTGTGCTGAGAGAAAAATGTCCGATCAGTTTTGGACAGTTTTGGGAAGATTTTCAGAAAACGTTCGTGAACTAAATCCTGAAGAATTTCGGAAAGGAGATGCCAATACTAAATTGTATCATCATAGGGCCCGGCGGCAAATGGGGAATGCCGCCGGGCCCTCCTGCCCGATCGATTGGTTTGATGAAGTTTTACGGTACGGCGCCTTACTTTCCGGACGAAACCAGTTCCGCCGCCATATCCGCCAGCTCCTCGGGCGTCAGGGTCAGATCAAAGCCCATAGCGACGTAGCGAAGCCCGTCATAGACAAAGGAACAGTCATATGCGGTCTGGGTGCTGACTTCATCGCTGCCGTAGGAATAGACCACATCCCCGTTTGCCTGCAGCTTAAGATCCTCATCGGTCAGCTCATAGTCGGGAGGGACAAATTTGTAAACGGTCTGGGTCACGGTCATGGGAATACCGGCTTTTTCCCCGGACCAGACGGGATGGACGCCCAGGGGATCGCCGCTGTCTTCCGGAGAAGCGGAAAGATTCTGGTCGATAAAAAAGTCAATTTCCTGCGTGCCGTCGGAATAGGTGAGGCCGACGGTTTTGTAGGAACGGATCACATTGCCTTCCTCATCGCAGTCGCTGCTTTCGATGGGCAGGGCGTACCGGAAGGAAAAGCCGTTGGAGAAAGTTTCCAGGCTGGGGAAGGAGAAGCCCGCTTCCTGGCTGACTTCCCCGATTTTGTCATAGTCGCGCACCTGGTCGAGCGCGCTGGAATGGCTGACCTGGGATGCGATGTGCCCGGCTGCCACTGCGGTGATAGAACCCAGAAGGGCCACGGCTGCCGCCGCGATAACGATTTTCTTTACACTGAAAAGTTTCATTTTTCTGCTCCTTTTTGCAAGTCGAATGCGTCTGTCAATGCCTGCTTTCAGATCGGAAGGCATAGGGATATTCTGAGATTCTTCCTGAAACCATTCAGAAATGATTCGTTCTGTTTCCTGTTTTTTCATATATTGCTTCCTTTCCAAAAACTGTTGATCCCAGCGCTCCCGACCGGTTCCCAACCGGCCTGGAGGCTTTTCTGAAGCTTCCTGCGCGCGGCGAAGAGCCGCGACTTGACGGTGCCCTCCAGACAACCGGTAATACGGGCGATTTCTTTCGTGGAAAATTCATTGAAATAGTATAGGACGACAACGGTCCGATACTTTTCATCCAACGAGTCTACCGCCTGTCGGATCTGTTCCCGCTCTTCTTTCAAAAGCAGGCCTGACAGGGAATCTCCTTCGCTGCCCCGGTCGGCCAGCAGGGAAATATCGGCATCCGGAATCTCCCTTTTTTGGGCGCTGCCCTTCCGAAAGGCCATCCGGGTCAGAATCCGGTAAAACCAGGACCGAAAGCCGTCGCGGTCTTTCAGCTGCGGGGCGCAGAGCCAGACTTTGACGAAAGTTTCCTGGACCACGTCCTGCGCATCCGCCCGGTTGCCGGTGAGAAAGAAAGCCGTCCGGTATGCCTGCTGGTGATAAAGGAGATAAATCCGGTCGAAAGCCTCTCTGCTGCCCTGCTGTAGTTGTTTTACCAGTTCCTGTTCCTGCAAAGGTCATTCCTCTTTTCTTTACCTGTTTTTTGGTGCACCTATCTATAAGAGCGGGGAAGGAGGGAAACGGTTCGCAAGTTTGAAGAAAAAATTACCGCCCCGGGTCGGAGCGGTAAAGCGGATAGGGAAGTCATAAAGAGGTTTGATTATTTCCATCGAAACCGCTTCTTTGTTCAACCGTGATATTATAGCTGATGCAGAAATTCCCAATCCAAACCATAGCTTATTCACGGTATAGCAATGCAGGTTTCTATAAAAAGAAAAACTGCATTTCAATCTCATTTACCGGACTGAAATGCAGCTTGTAAGTAGAGCGACAGACGGGGCTCGAACCCGCGACCTCCACCTTGGCAAGGTGGCGTACTACCAACTGTACTACTGTCGCATTTTTTGTTTTCATTCGCCGTTTCCCGGCGACGAAAATTATATTATCATAGATAAAAGGATTTGGCAAGTACTTTTTTCGGTTTTTTCTTTTTTCGGCTTTTTTGAAATTGTGATTTGTGATTTACCATCTCATCTGCAAATGGTTAGACAGTGACGAATAGCCGGTAACTAGCCTGCGGCTGTAAATCTTGCAGTGCCTAAAGGGGGAATAGAAAAGGGATTGTGAAAAACTGTTGTCGGCGCCGGATGTGGTCCCAAGGCAAGAAAGGGAAGGCTGACCACAGAGAATCGGAAAAGGATGTGGTCCAAGGTAAGAAAGGTGAAGCAGACCACAGAGAACCGGAAAGGCATGTGGTCCCACGGCAAGAAAAGGGAAAGCAGACCACAGAGAATCGGAAAAGGATGTGGTCCCAAGGCAAGAAAGGGAAGGCAGACAACAG
>CALWGP010000136.1 GCA_944380095.1 uncultured Lachnospiraceae bacterium
CCGTCCCGGATCAGCCCGGATACCGTGTCGTAAAGCGCCATCACCTGCTCGTAAACCGGAATCTCGTATTTGTCTTTTTCAATGGAAAAACGAATCAGTTTGCTGCCCGGTTTTTTCAGCTCCGGCGTAATGATATCGTTTTCTTTCGCCACATCCACCGCAAAGGAAACCAGTGTGGGCGGAACGTCGATCTCATTGAACGTGCCGGACATGGAATCCTTGCCGCCGATGGAAGGCAGGCCGAATCCCAGCTGCGCGTCATAAGCGCCAAGCAGCGCCGCAAAAGGCTGGCTCCATCTCTCCGGATCCGAAGACATCCTGCGGAAATATTCCTGGAAGGTAAAGCGGATTTTCCGGAAATCCCCGCCGCTTGCCACGATCCTGGCCATGGACTCGGTTACCGCGTAAATTGCGCCATGGTACGGGCTCCAGGAAGACAGGTAGGGATCAAAGCCGTAAGCCATCATAGTCACCGTATCCGTCTTTCCTTTCAGGACAGGGAGCTTGGCTGCCATGGTCTGCGTCTCCGTCAGCTGGTAGCGCCCGCCGTAAGGCATCAGGACGCTTCCCGCGCCGATGGAAGAGTCAAACATCTCCACCAGGCCTTTCTGGGAGCAGACGTTTAAATCGGCCAGAAGGGTCAGCCAGGCGTTCTTCACATCGCCTTTTTCCAGGGCCTCCCCTGCCTTGGGAACAGCCCAGCACTTAAAGTAATCTTCTTTTTCGGAAGGGGCGTCCACGTAAACGTCCGTCTCCTGATGGGCGCCGTTGGTGTCCAGGAAAGAGCGGGCGATATCCACGATCTTTTTCCCTCTCCATTTGAGCACCAGCCTGGGTTCTTTCGTCACTACGGCCACCGGGACCGCTTCCAGGTTTTCCTCTGCCGCATAGCCTAAGAATGCGTCCACATGATCCGGGGAAACCACTACAGCCATTCTTTCCTGGGATTCGGAAATGGCCAGTTCGGTGCCGTCCAGGCCCGCGTACTTTTTCGGCACCAGGTCCAGATCCACCACCAGGCCGTCCGCCAGCTCGCCGATGGCCACGGAAACGCCGCCCGCGCCGAAATCATTGCACTTTTTGATCAGCCTGCTGACTTCTTCCCGCCGAAACAGTCTCTGGATTTTGCGCTCCGTGGGCGCGTTTCCCTTCTGTACTTCAGCGCCGCAAGTCTCGATACTCTTCTCCGTATGCACTTTGGAAGAACCGGTAGCGCCGCCGCAGCCGTCCCGGCCTGTCCGGCCGCCCAGCAGGATAATCACATCGTCCGGATCGGAATTTTCCCGGATAACATTGCGCCGGGGCGCAGCGCCCATCACCGCGCCGATCTCCATGCGCTTTGCCACATAATTGGGATGATAAATTTCCTTCACGTAACCGGTAGCCAGCCCGATCTGGTTGCCGTAGGAAGAATAGCCGGAAGCCGCTCCCCGCACCAGCTTTTTCTGAGGCAGCTTTCCCTTTAAGGTGTCCGCCACCGGGACGGTAGGATCCGCCGCGCCCGTAACACGCATGGCCTGGTACACATACCCCCTGCCGGAAAGCGGATCCCGGATCGCGCCGCCAAGGCAGGTCGCCGCTCCGCCGAAAGGTTCGATTTCCGTAGGATGGTTGTGGGTTTCATTTTTGAAAAAGACCAGCCACTCCTCTGTCACGGGGCCGTCCCCGTAATCCATTTCCACCGGGACAATAACGGAACAGGCATTGATTTCATCGGACTGCTCCATATCTTCCAGCTTCCCCTCTTTTTTCAGCCTTCTCATGGCCATGAGCGCCAGATCCATCAGGCAGATAAACTTGTCCGGCCTGTCTTTAAAAATCTCCGCCCGGGTATCCAGGTAGCTTTTCCAGGTGGTTTCCATGGGTTCGCGGTAGTAGCCGTCTTCGAACTCTACCTGCTTTAACTCGGTGGAAAACGTGGTATGGCGGCAGTGATCCGACCAATACGTATCCAGCACACGGATCTCCGTCATGGAAGGATCCCTCTTCTCCTCCCCGGCAAAATACTTCTGGATATGCAGGAAATCCTGGAACGTCATGGCAAGTCCCAGGGAATCATACAGCTTTTTCAGATCCTCTTCGGCAAGACCGGTAAAGCCTTCAAAAATCCTGACATCCGCAGGCTCCTCAAACTCCGTCACCAGCGTTTCCGGTTTCACATCCCCGGTTTCCCTGGAGTCCACCGGGTTGATGCAGTATGCCTTGACCCGTTCAAACTCTTCCTCTGTCACATCTCCCGTAATCAGGTAGGTCACCGCAGTACGGATGACAGGCGATTCGTCCGCTTTCAGGAACTGTACGCACTGCACTGCGGAGTCCGCCCTCTGGTCAAACTGCCCGGGCAGATATTCCACGGAAAACATGCGTCCGTTTTCCGGGACGTCCAGCGTCTCCCGGTAAAGAATATCCACGGGGGGTTCGGAAAATACCGTGCGGCATGCCTGCTCGAACACCTCGTCGCTCAAATTTTCCACATCATAGCGGATGAATACCCTCACATCTTCAATCCCGCCAAGATTCAGGTAGTTTTTCAGGTCCGCCTTCAGCTCCGTGGCCTTCACGGCGAAATCCTTCTTCTTTTCCACATAGATCCGTTTTACATTTGCCATCGTCAATTCAGTCTCCTTTTTTAGCTGCCGTCCGCTTTCAGACGTCCCCAATCGTTTGCGAAAGCTGTGCCCTGCCGCCCTGCGTCATTCCATAACCAGGCCGCCGGCCAGTGCAAAAAGCGCCTCGTCTACCGCAACTTCCGTCAGTCCCATGGTCCGTGAACAGATCCGCAGTCCCTCCAGCGCATACATAATATTATGCGCCGCAGCCCGTGCGTCCACCTCGTAGAAACTGCCGTCCGCAATTCCCGCCTCGATCAGGCGCTCCAGCGCCATGATGGCGGATTCAAAGCGGCGCCGAAAGGATGGCTCCTCCTTTCCCCCTGCGGTAAAACAGTACTCATATACCGCCATGGACAGGTCTCCCTTTTTCCCGAGAATCTCCCTTTTCTGCTCCCTGAAAAAAACCATGAGCACATCCACCGCAGCGGCGTCCTCCCCAAGCTGACCGGAAAAAACGTCGTCCGCCATCCCTTCTTCCGCACGCATCACCTCAAGAAAAAGCTCCCCCGTATTATCAAAATACAGGTAGAGTCCTCCCCTGCTGATCCCGCATGCTTCCACAATATCCGTCATGGTGACATCCTTGTAACCCTTTTCGGCAAAAACCCGACGGGCGGCCTGTATAATCAGCTGCCTCTTCTGTGTCGATCTTTCGCCCATATCCTTTCCCCTTCTACAGAATTGTCCCCATTTTTTTCATCATACCATAAAAGGAACCGTTCCAACAACTGTTCCCTCTCACTTTTTCCGCTTTTCCCAAATTCCGGGGGATTTGTCCCAAAACTTCATAGAATTTTAAGGAAACTTTCCATCCATCCTCCTTGCGCCCCATCGGAAAATAAGATATATTTGACGGAGGCATCGGAGGTTGCCTTCCATGAATTATGTCATTTTGACCCTGAAAAAAATGTTTCGCTACATCCTCAAGCCGCTTTCCTTTCTGCCGGCTCTGTGCATGATGTATCTGATTTTTTCCTTTTCCGCCCAGTCCGGCCCGCAGTCCAGCGAACTGAGCCTTTCCGTCAGTGAAAAGCTGCTGATGGCGGCCGACCGGATCCTGGAGCTGGACCTGGATCCGGCCCGGCTGGCCGCCTATGCGCAGGCCATTCACGGACTGGTGCGCAAGCTGGCCCATGTGACCGAATATTTCCTTCTGGCGGTTTGCGTCGCCCTTCCCCTGTATGTGTATCGTCTCCGGGGATTTTGGCTGGTTTTGGCCGCGGGACTGTTCTGTGTCTGCTTCGCCGGCCTGGACGAATATCATCAGTCCTTCATCTCCGGACGTTCCCCTTCCCTGCGCGACGTAGGCATCGACAGCATCGGGATTTTTGCCGGAATTTATTTTACCCGCATTTTCGGTTTTCTCGGCCGCAAGACCATTTTTGCCCCCCTTTCCATGGAAAAAAGGCGGCGCGCCGGAAACCATCCGCCGAATCTTCAAAAAAAGAAAAATTAGGGCTTGCAGATTTCCTGTCTGCTGTGCTATAATTCATTTCGTCAGTCCGACAGGGACTGACAGATAGGGGCATAGTTCAAAGGTAGAACAGCGGTCTCCAAAACCGTCGATGTGGGTTCGATTCCTACTGCCCCTGCTTTTTTATTTTCATCGGAAAACAATGCGAGTGCCGGTAAACGCTGGGTTTGCCGGCACTTT
>CALWGP010000137.1 GCA_944380095.1 uncultured Lachnospiraceae bacterium
GGGATTTTGGATTATCTGGAGAAGCATCCTGACCATGTGGAGGGCGCAAGACGGTTCCTGGAATACTACCAGGTTACTGCGGCGGCGCTGCTGAACCGTTATGTGGCCCTGCAGCAGGAGGAGATGAAAACGGAAGAGGACGGTCATCTGAAACAGTCGGCCTGCCGGGCGGTGGACGCCCTGACGCAGGCTTTTGAAAAGCAGTACCGGAACCTTTTGCAGAACGAACTGATGGATATGGACGCGGAGATTCAGGTCATCGAACAGATGATCAAAATGGAAGGTCTGCTTTAGAAAAAACCCAAACGGTGAAATGGAGGAAAGCGGTGAAGACGAAAATCGCGGGAATCGTCCTGCTGGCAGCGGTGATTGTCGGGGCGGGACTGTATACCCTGATTTCCCGTACAAATCAGACAGTGATTCTGGACGGATACTTGGGCGGGGAAAAGATCGGCCTTTTCGAGGACGAAGAAGTACAGGAGATTTTGCGAAAGAAATATCATCTGCAGCTGGAATATTCGAAAGCCGGTTCGCTGGATATGGTAACGGCGGACCAGACGGGGAAGGATTATCTGTTCCCTTCCAGCCAGACCGCACTGGCCTTTTATGAGGAGCAACAAGGGGAGCCGGCCGGCGATGAGATCATTTTCAATACGCCCATCGTCCTTTACACCCACCGGATGGTGGCGGACGCCCTTGCGGACGTTGGGATAGTCAGCGAGGAAGAAGGGGTTTCTTATGCGGACATGGAGGCGCTTGTTGAGCTGATCGGAAGCGGCGCTACCTGGGAATCCATTGGCCTGCCGGAATTGTACGGAAGGGTATCCGTGGATACCACGGATCCGGCCAAATCCAACTCCGGCAATATGTTTGCAGCCCTTCTGGCCAACGTGCTAAACGGAGGGGAAACGGTGAAAGGGGCCGATATGGAGAAAATCCTTCCCGATTTGCAGGAGATTTTTTCCGGGTTGGGGTATATGGAAACCTCCTCTTCGGATCTGTTCAACCAGTTTTTGAAGATGGGGGTAGGGGCCAAACCCATGATTGCAGGCTATGAGAGCCAGCTTCTGGAGTTTGCGGCCGAAAATCCGGACGATTATGAGAAAATCCGGGAGGATGTGGTGATGCTCTATCCGTCGCCCACGGTCTGGTCCACCCACGTCTATATTTCCCTGGACGATGCGGGAAAAGCCGGGGCAGAGGCGCTGCTGGATGAAGAGATCCAGCGCCTGGCCTGGGAAAAACACGGTTTCCGCACCAGCGGTTATGAAACCGTCTCCGAAGGAGGCGCCGGACAGGTGGAAGGAGTGGCCGATTCGGTCACCAGGGTGATGGAAGTTCCCGACTATCCGGCCATGAGGCTGATTATCGAAGGCCTGTAACGACCGGGGGATTTTCGATCGCCGCAGGCCTGTAAAAGAAAGAATCAGACTTCCATCCGCCAGCCGTAGCACAGCGCAGGGTAATCGTTGAGATGGTGTTCCAGTTCAAAATCGTATTTCGCCGTTCCCCGGGCCGTATAGGGAAGGTCCGACCGGGAACCGTCCGGCTGCTGCACGAAAAGCCCGGTGATCTCCAGTCCTTCCTGCTGCATGGCCTCGGAAAACAGGCGCAGGCAGTTCTCCCCTTCCGGGGTGAGGGAAAAACGCAGGGCATAGCGATAGCCTCCCATCAGGCGCTTTTGCTGCTCCAGAATCTCTTTTTCCAGCACCATATCCCCGTCGGGCCAGCTGCGCACGCCCTGGAACAGGTGCTTGTCCCCGGAGGCGGAAAAACGGCCCGAACGGACGTCTTCCCGGATGATGGACTGCAGGGTTTCCAGCTCTTTTCTGAAAAATTTTTCAAACCGCTCCCGGCTGAAAGGGAGGCGGGAGTCGCCGCCTTCCTTGGGCTGGGGCGCATGGGTAAGTTCCTGTCTGATTTCGTCGATGAAAGACATATCGGCTGTTTTCTCCTTATGTAAGCGTGGGGGACGCCTTACAGCGTCCTTTTGTCAAATTTCTCTTCGCAGTATTTGCAGCGGTACACTTCCTTTTGCTTGTCCGCCAGGACAAAAATATGGGGCAGTCCCTGCTCGATGGAAGTGATGCAGCGGGGGTTTTTGCAGCGGATGACATTGCGGATCTGTCGGGGGAGGTGAAGCTCCTTTTTCTCCACGATTTCCCCGTTTTTGATGACATTGACGGTGATGTTGTGGTCAATGAAGCCCAGCACGTCCAGATCCAGCATGGAGATATCGCATTCCACTTTGATGATGTCCTTTTTGTCCATCTTGTTGCTTCTGGCGTTTTTGATAATGGCCACGGTGCAGTCCAGCTTGTCCAGCATCAGGTGATGGTAGATGGACATGGCCATTCCGGCCTGGATATGGTCCAGAACGAAACCTTCTTCGATTTTTCCGATATTTAACATATGCTCCTCCTGTAAAAACAATGAAACGCTGAATGCGCAAAAACAGTTTAGCCTACATGGATATTCAAAAGGGTCAGGATCAGGGCCATCCGGACATAGACGCCGTACTGGGCCTGCTGGAAATAGACCGCCCTGGGGTCGTCGTCCACATCCACGGAGATTTCGTTGACCCTGGGAAGGGGATGGAGAACCAGCATATCCGCCGGGGCCAGTTTCATCTTCTTTTTGTCCAGGATATAGAAATCTTTCAGGCGGATGTAATCCTCTTCATTGAAGAAGCGTTCCTTTTGTACCCGGGTCATGTACAGGATATCCAGCTGGGGCATCTTGTCTTCCAGACGGATCACTTCTTCATAGGGGATTCCCTTTTCCTTGAGCATTTCCGTGATGTAGTCGGGGATGCGCAGCTCGTCGGGGGAGATGAAGATGAAGCGCATTCCTTCGTAGCGGGACAGGGCGTTGATCAGGGAATGCACCGTGCGCCCGAACTTTAAGTCCCCGCAAAGGCCGATGGTCAGATGATCCAGACGGCCTTTCAAGGTGCGGATGGTGAGCATATCCGTCAGCGTCTGGGTGGGATGCTGGTGTCCGCCGTCGCCGGCATTGATCACCGGGATCCGGGACTTTTCCGCCGCTACCAGCGGGGCGCCCTCTTTGGGGTGGCGCATGGCGCAGATATCCGCGTAACAGGAAATGATGCGGATGGTGTCGGCTACGCTTTCGCCTTTGGCCGCAGAAGAGCTGTCCGCGTCCGCAAAGCCCAGGACGGAGCCGCCCAGGTTGAGCATGGCCGCCTCGAAACTCAAACGGGTCCGGGTGCTGGGCTCATAAAAGCAGGTGGCCAGTTTTTTCCCGGCGCAGGCATGGGCGTAGCGGGGCATGTTGTGCTCAATATCGTTTGCCAGATCGAAGAGCGAATCCAGCTCTTCTACAGTGAAATCCAGCGGATTCATCAGATGTCTCATGAATAAAAATCCTCCTTTTTAAAATGGAATCATTGGTTTTTGGCCCAAAGAAAATCGAAGAGAGTCAGATCCCTTCGATTTTATGGAACGCGCGCGGTCCGGACAGGAACCGACACACCGGTATATTTTGGGAAAAAAGGACGACTGCGCCGCAAACCGTGGTCCGGCGGCGTAATCCGGGTCGATGGAAAAAGGATTCCCAAGCGATCATACTTCCTCCCTTTCTGCACTGTGTGCGCAATCATCAGCATCTTCGTGCACATTTGACTCAGTATAGCACAGGGGAAAATTGATTGCAACTGGCAATTGCAAAAACTGTCGGAATGACTTATAATTCGGTTATCGGTTCGAAGAAAAAGTCGCCGAAACGGCGGGGAAGGAACGGCTATGGTGAATTTCAGAGAGAGAAAAAGATGGGTATTTCTGGGACTCCCCTTTACCTTTACGGTATATACGGTGAAGGAGGATTTGATTACCGTGCAGAAGGGCTTTTTGAACAAGAAGGAAAACGACTGCTACATGTATAAGGTACAGGACGTGGAGCTTCTGCGTTCCCTGGGCGAGCGGATTTTCGGACTGGGGACCGTAAAGTGCTACACCGGGGATACCACGGATCCGGAGCTGTATCTGACCCATGTGCGCAATTCCAAGCAGATCAAGGATTTTATCCTGGAGGTTTCGGAGAAGGCGCGGCAGAAGCGGCGTACGCTGAACATGCTGGACATCGGGGCGGAAGGGGCCGACGTGGATCCGACGGATCTGTAGG
>CALWGP010000138.1 GCA_944380095.1 uncultured Lachnospiraceae bacterium
AAACTTTGTCCCGAAAACCAGCTCCGTAAAAACGCTGCACAGATATTCGTAAACGCCGCCCAGGATACAGCCTGCCAAAAACACATGCCGGTCGTCCCGGTCCGCCAGCTTCTGCAAAATCACCGTCAGAAGCACCGCCCCGAATCCCCAGACAATGCTGAACCATCCATAGATCACGCTGGAACGGCTCATCCACACCCCTGCGGAAAACCGGCAGAACACCGTTTCGATCAGGTCCCCCGCAAAAGCGCAGAGGATAAAGACCCAGATCAGCTTATCCAGGCAGATCCCTTTTGCGAAAACCGCCTTCCGTCCCCCGGTATCCGCGGTTTCTTCCATATTCGGATAGGCGCGGTCCAGACGACGCAGCACCAGGCCGCAGATCCAGCTGCCCAGCTTTTTTTGATGTTCCCGCTTTTCTTTTTCCATCTTCCGCCTTGTTTCCTTCAGCTTCCCGTCATGCCGTCCCCTGTGCACCGCATACAGGATGGAAACAAAGTCCGCCGCCAGCAAAAGCAGAACCAGACCGCAGAGGATGGCAAGCAGGAGGGAAGGCAGGAAGCTCACCGCCACGAAAACAAGGGGATGTAAAAGCAGCACCACGGCCAGCAGCACCAAAGCTTTCACCGCCGCAATCAAAAGGGCCCGCTTTTCCCCGGCAAACATCGTGCCGCCCTCATAGCGCCACAGCTTCCTGTGCCAGATCCGGGCCGCTATGGTGCCGGAAAGATACTCCACTGCGGACAGCACCGTCAGCGCGGTCAGAAACTGGAAAACCGGGTGCTCCCGCATGGTGGGCAGCACCAGGATTAAAATATCCGCCGCCACCCCGTATTCGGGACAGATCGGCAGGTCAAAAAATCCCCTGTTTAAAAACTTCCGCGTCCCGGCCGCCAGCACCACCACTTCCAGCACCCAGCCCAAAAATCCGTAAATGAGCAGATAGGCCAGCAGGTCCAAAACCGTATATATCATTCTGTCTTCTCCTTCCGTGCGATTCCCCCGTCAAAGAGTATACTAAAGAAACCCGATTTCAGTCAAACAGAAGTTCCTCCACCGTCACGAACCGGTATCCTTCCCTGCGCAGCTCATCCACGATCCCAAAGGCCGCCGTCACCGTGGAAGCGTATTCGTCATGAAGCAAAATAACGGAGCCGTCTTCCACTGCCGCAAGCACCTTCTTTTCCACCTTTTGCGCATTCCTGGAACTCCAGTCCAGCGGGTCTAGGTTCCACAGGACCGGGAACATGTTCAGCTCTGCTTCAAAATTTTTATCCCAGCTTCCGTAGGGCGGCCGGACGAACTCCACGTCCTTTCCCGTAATTTCCTTCAGGATCCCGTTGGTTTTCACCAGCTCTTCCCGGAACTGTTCCCGGTTCTTTTCGGACAGCTGCAGATGGCTGTACGTATGGTTTCCGATCAGATGTCCTTCTTTGTCCATCCGCCGGATCAGCTCCGGATACTGTTCCGCATTTTTCCCCGTAACAAAAAAGCTGGCTTTCACCCCGCGCTTTTTCAGCCCGTCCAAAAGCAGGGGCGTATATCTGGGATGGGGTCCGTCGTCAAAGGTCAGCGCCACCACGCCTTTTTCCTCTTTCAAAAGCGCCCCCTCTTTTGCCATCGCCGGCAGGGTGTGGAACACTTTCCAAAAAAGCGCCCCCGCCAGCAGGACCAGCGCCAGAAATCCTGCCGTCCTCCGCCTTTTTGCCTCCCTTTTTTTCATGGCGCACGCCCTGTATTTCCTTTTACAAAAATATATGCGGCGGCGCCGGAAAATTTCCCTCCGGCGCCGCCGCAGCATCTTTATGGGGTTTCTTATACAAACTGGTTCTTTCCTTCATCGTACCGGTATCCGATTCCTTCCAGCTTCAGGATCAGTTCTTCTTTTTCCAGATCCAGGTCTTCGCAGCAGGCATCCAGGCTCCGGTAATAGTCCCGCAGTTTCAGGTTGATGAAGCTAAGCAGCATCACAGGATCTTTTGGTATCATAAACGGTCCCTCTCCTTCCTTATTTTTTCCCTGCCGTCAGGGCGTCGTCTTTCACCGAAATCAAAATGGTATCCCCCATCTGTACCTGGTCCGCCAAAATCAGTTTCGCGGACAGAGTCTCCACATATTTCTGGATATACCGCTTCAACGGCCGCGCTCCGTAAACCGGATCGTATGCGTGCTCCACGATATAATTCTCCGCTTCCGGAGTCAGTTCGATCTTCAGCTGTCTGTCCTCCAGACGACGGTTCAGATCGTCGATGATCAGCCCGATGATCCCGCTGATATTCTCTTTGGTCAGAGGCTTGAACAGGATCGTCTCATCCAGACGGTTCAAAAATTCCGGCCTGAAATGGGCGCGCAGATCGTTCATCACCAGTTCCTCCGCTTCCGGGCGGATGGTGCCGTCGGGATTGATCCCGTCCAGCAGATAAGAAGCGCCGATATTGGAAGTCATGATCAGGATGGTGTTTTTAAAGTCCACCGTCCTGCCCTGGGAATCCGTAATCCGCCCGTCGTCCAGCACCTGGAGCAGTACGTTGAACACATCCGGATGGGCTTTTTCGATTTCGTCGAACAAAACCACGGAATAGGGCTTCCTGCGCACCGCCTCCGTCAGCTGTCCCCCCTCTTCGTATCCCACATATCCGGGAGGCGCCCCGATCAGTCTGGACACGGAGTATTTCTCCATATATTCGCTCATATCGATCCGGACCATATTGTTCTCGTCGTCAAACAAAGACGCTGCCAGCGCTTTGGCCAACTCGGTCTTGCCCACGCCGGTGGGCCCCAAAAACAGGAAGGAACCGATGGGCTTGGTGGGGTCCTTAATCCCCGCTTTGGAACGGATAATGGCTTCCGTCACTTTGGTCACCCCTTCGTCCTGGCCGATGACCCGCTTATGCAGCTCTTCGTCCAGATGCAGGGTCTTGTTTCGTTCGCTTTCGGTCAGCTTCGCCACCGGGATACCGGTCCACCGGGAAATGATGCGGGCGATCTCGTCCTCGGTCACGGCCTCGTGCACCAGGGACAGGTCCTCTTTTCTCACCTTTTCTTCCTCGGTCTCCAGCTGCTTTTTCAGCCCGGGCAGCTTGCCGTAGGACAGCTCCGCCGCCTTTTCCAGGTTGCCTTCCCGCTGGGCGATCTGGATCTCGTTGTTCACGGACTCGATCTCTTCCCGCAGTTTGGACAGCCGCTCCACGCTCATCTTCTCATTATCCCACTGGGCCTTGCGGTTGTTAAACTCCGCTTTCAGCTCGGCAAGTTCCTTTTGCAGCGCTTCCAGCCGCTCTTTGCTTAAGGTATCGTCCTCTTTTTTCAGGGCCGCCTCTTCGATCTCCAGCTGCATCACCTTTCTTTGCAGTTCGTCCAGCTCCGTGGGCATGGAGTCCATCTCGGTCTTGATCAGGGCGCAGGCCTCGTCCACCAGGTCGATAGCCTTATCCGGCAGGAAACGGTCGGAAATATAACGGTTGGACAAAACCGCCGCGCTGACCAGGGCGTTGTCCATGATCTTGACGCCGTGGTAAACTTCGTAACGCTCTTTTAAGCCCCTGAGGATGGAAATGGTGTCCTCCACCGTAGGCTCATTCACCTGCACCGGCTGGAACCGGCGCTCCAGGGCCGCGTCCTTTTCGATATATTTACGGTATTCGTCCAGGGTGGTGGCGCCGATACAGTGCAGCTCCCCCCTGGCCAGCATGGGCTTTAACATATTGCCCGCATCCAGGGCCCCGTCGGTTTTGCCGGCCCCTACGATGGTGTGCAGCTCATCGATGAACAAAATGATCTGCCCTTCGCTCTTTTTCACGTCCTCCAGCACGGCTTTCAGCCGTTCTTCGAACTCGCCCCGGTATTTGGCGCCCGCTACCAGCGCGCCCATGTCCAGAGCGAAAATCTTTTTGTCCTTTAAACCCTGGGGCACGTCCCCCCGCACGATCCGCTGCGCCAGCCCTTCCACCACGGCGGTTTTGCCCACGCCGGGTTCGCCGATGAGCACCGGATTGTTCTTCGTCTTTCTGGACAGGATGCGGATGACGTTGCGGATCTCGGAATCCCGGCCGATCACCGG
>CALWGP010000139.1 GCA_944380095.1 uncultured Lachnospiraceae bacterium
CCCACGTAATCGTAAACGTCGAGAAACTCTCCACCTCGAACTCGGCCTTCACCGCCTGGGCTTCCACCTTCACTTCCCCGCCGGTTACGCCCACGCTGTCCGCAACGGACTCTACCTTCACTTCCCCGTCGCTTTCATTTAAGTGCTGCACCTGCAGGCTGTCCGCTTCCACTTCCTCCGGAAGCTTCTTCGCGTCTACTTCGATCTGTACCTGCACGCTGCCTTCTTCGGGCTCGATCTCTTCCCCTTCTTCGTTCTCAAAACGGATATCCAGGGCCAGGAAACCGTCGAACTCCACGCCCTCTTCTTCCAGCGCTTCGCCCGCCTTTGCTTCCTCTTCTCCGCCCAGCTCTTCTGCGAACATCTTCACGTCCTCAGAAAATGCACCCGCTTTTACACGGGCCCAGACTTTGATCCCGTCCGGCTGCTGCTGCGGCTCATAATCGATCCACTCTTCGGCCGCTTCTTCCGTTTCCTCTTCCGTCAGCGTTTCCGTTTCAGTCTCGGTTTCCGTCTCCGTCTCGGTTTCGGTTTCCGTCTCCGCCTCGGAAGTCTCTTCCGCGCTCACTTCTTCGGAAGTTTCCTCCGTGATTTCCTCTGTGGAAGTTTCCTCCGTATTCACTTCGGAAGTTTCCTCCTCGGAAACTCCTTCCGATGTACTTGGGGTTGTGGGCGCTGTGGAATCCACAGCTGCCGTGCTGCTTTCCTCTTCGTCCTCGCTGGACACAGGAGGCGTGGTCGGTTCGTTCCCATTTTGGGAACCGTTATTCCCACTGCCTGTCCCGCCGGCAATATCGGTGCTTCCCGCAGGATCCCCTGCGCCGTCATCCACGCTGCCTTCCGGTACTTCCGGCGCTTCCTCGCTATTGGGGATGCTGTCGCCTTCTTCCTCAGAGGCCTCGTTTTCCTTCTCTTCAGACTGGACGCTCACGCTTTCTTCCTGAGACGCTTCTGTTTCTGCCGCCGTTTCTGCCCGCACCGACAGCTGGTCCGTCCTCACCATGGAGAACACCAGCGCAAATGCCAGCAGAAAGGCCATCGCTTTTCTCACTTTTCTCACCATTTTCCCTTCTCCATTCCTTTTTTCTATTCGGAGCTTTCCTCCGTCCCGCCTTTTTTGGCGCTGTCTGCTGAATCAGCCTGCCTCCTTTCTTCCACTCCCTGTCTTTTGAAAGAGCGGAGGTTCCTCTGCGCTTTGAAAACCCGTACGCGCCTGTTACCTCATAATGTCTGTTATGCGGTAACGGGCGCATACCAAAAGCCCGCTCCCGGATTTTTCCCCTGGGGCAGCGGTTCTTTGACGGCAATTTTTTCCGCCAAAACAAAAAAGCAGGCACAACGAAAAGACCGAAAGGGTTTTTGAATCCCCGTCGGTCTTCTCGGCATGCCCGCCGTTTTCCCATTCTGCCTGTTGGCTGTGAATTTTCTCCCGCCTGCAGGCCTTCCGGCTGTCTTTTCGGATTTTTGAAAAATTTTTACACGGCTGATGATTGACTTTGCTGCGGCGCTTTGCTATAATTTGCCTTAGTTGAGAGAATATGTATGATCCCGTTACCGCATAACAGACATTATGCGGTTTTTTTCTGCCCTTCTTCCAGCACCAGTCCCAGGTCGTCAAGCCTGCGTTCCTGTTCCTCCCCGCTCACCCTGGTGTACAGCCGCGTCGTGTTCACACTGGAATGTCCCAGAAGGTCGGCCAGGCGAAACAGGTCTTTTTCCCTGTCGTAGTAGGTACATGCAAAGAGATGTCGCAGATTGTGCGGAAACACCTTTTCCCGCTCCACCCGCGCTGCCTCGCATATGGATTTCATCTCGTGCAGGATGTTGCTTCTATCCAGCGGTTTCCCGCCCCCTGTTACAAAAACGCTGCCTTCCCGGATCCCTTTCCCGGCGGCATAACCTTTCAGTTTCAGACAAAGGGCCTTCGGCAGCAGCACCGTCCTGGTTTTTCCTTTCAGGCGGACAATGGCTTTCCTCTTTCTGACCGCCTCCACCGTAATAAAGGCTAACTCGCTCACCCGGATTCCGGTGGAGCACAGCGTCTCCATTACCAGGCAAAGCCGCGAGGATTTTCTCTTGCGGGTCGCCTGCAAAAGCCGCATATACTCCTTTCTGGACAGTTCCCTTTCCCGGCATCGGAAAGGTTCCTGCTGCACCTTCAGCGATTTTACCGTACATTCATACCATCCCCTGTTTTTCAGGAAAGAGTTTGCCGCCGCCAGCATGGAATTGACGCTGGATACCGCATAGCGTTTGATCAGTTCTTCCTTATAAGAAAGCATCTTCCTTTTGGAAATGGTCCTGTCCTCTCCCAGGAAATGCAGCAAATGGTTCAAATCCCGTCTGTACTTTTCAATCGTGGCCCTGCTGCGCTCCTCTTCGATCAGTTCCTGGCAAAATTCCTCTATATAGATAGGTTCCAGCACATATTCTTTTGAAAAAATCTGATCCCTGCCGCTTAATTCCCTGTTTTTTTCCATATTCCCTCCATTTTGTGCCTTTTCCCGGCCGCCTTCCTGCCTCTCTTTTTGTTTTTCAATTCCTGTGATTGGAATGCCCGAAGCCGCAGTATTTTATGCGCGCCGGCACATTCCGAACCGGATAAATTCCGCATCGCCGTCTTTTTGGGTCCGAGTCAAAAAAAGGAGCAGCCGCTTTGGCTGCTCCCCGATTCATCATTTACCCTGTCAGTCAAACCAGTATCCCTCAAAGGTATCCTTCATTACCCGGTACCCCTGCATGGTGCACTCGTATTCGAACTGCCGGATCATATTTCCCTCGCTGTCATATTCGCCGAACACATGGGACACCCCGCTGTTGACCACATAGTTATCCCCTGCGATCTGCACGCTGGAAACGATGCTGGAATACGGCACATCGAAACTTTGCACCAGCTCATAAGTGCCCGCATTTTCATCCACCAGATACCAGTAAACATGGGAAGGTTTTTCATCCCCCATCAGGTCCGTGGAAACGCTTTCGGGCAGCACCGGCTCATAGCCGTCCGTCCGGGTGCTGTTGGCGTAATAGTTATTATCGTACATCATCAGATAGTAGGTGCCCTCTTCCATGCCGGGCTCTTCCACCACGGTCACGGTATGCTGTCCGTACTGGTCCGCAAAATCGCCGACCTTTTCGTAGGAATACCCTTCATAGCCGGTGCCTTCCCAGTAGGAAGAATCGCCGATCAGATAGCCCAGACAAGGTTCTCCGTGCAGATTCCGGATTTTGATGATCGTGGACGTTTCCCGGGCACTGAGCACAATGCTGTCGTCGTCCATGTAGTCGATGGTATTCACATGGATCCAGTCCCGTGTACCCGCCTGCCAGAAGAAAGGATCCGTCTCCGTCACCTTCTTTGCCGTGGAATAATAATCCGGCAGCATTTTGCGCAGGTCCACGATTTCCGTCACGGCGCCGGTTTCCATGTCCACTTCCAGAATCCGGTCCATCACCCCGTCGTCCCTGGAGTTTTTCCGGGTGGCCAAAACCAGCAGGGTGCCGTCTTCGCCGTAGCAGTAATCGTGGTGCATCACATAGCCGTTCAACGTATACAGCCTGGTCACCCTGCCCAGGGAGTTGACCTTTCCGATTTGATTGGCGGAAACGCACAGCAGCATTTCCCCGTCGTCAAAAAGCACCCGGTCCGGCTTATAGCCGTCCAGCAGCATCTCGTAGCGAAGCACGCCGTCATTGTCAAATAAAAACATGTGGCCGTAGTATCCCTGGATTCCCAGCGTATAATACAGGCCTTCCGTAAGCTCCTGCCGGGACGTCCCTTCCGTCTCCTCCAGTACCACATTATAGCCGGAAGCGGTTTTTGGCGCTTCCACCCGGTAGGTAACGCTGGAAACCTCGGTCCCGTCCGCCCCGTTCAGGGTGATTTCCAGTTCATTCACCGTCCCCGGCACAAGGCCGATCACCAGAAATTCTTTCTCCGTCCCCGTACCGGCATTGGCGTCCGCCTCGAAATCCGGAATTCCTTCCTC
>CALWGP010000140.1 GCA_944380095.1 uncultured Lachnospiraceae bacterium
CGACGCGAAAGCGGCGCTGCCGGATGCGGTTATTTATGTTTATAACAACAATTCGTCGGACCGCACGGTGGAGATTGCGCAGAAAGCAGGCGCGGTGGTGCGAAATGAATATAAGCAGGGCAAAGGCAATGTGATCCGCAGGATGTTTCAGGAAATCGACGCCCGGTGTTATATTATGGTGGACGGCGACGATACCTATCCCATGGAAAACGCCAGGGAAATGGCGGACCTGGTGCTGGAGCACAACGCCGATATGGTAGTGGGGGACCGGCTTTCTTCCACCTATTTTGAGGAAAACAAGCGGCCCTTCCATAATCTGGGCAACAGCATGGTGCGCTCTTCCATCAATTTGCTCTTTAAATCCGAAATCCAAGATATTATGACGGGGTATCGTGCTTTCAGCCACCGGTTCGTAAAGACCTTCCCGGTTCTGTCCAGAGGATTTGAGATTGAGACGGAGATGACCATTCATGCGGTTTATAATAACATGCAGGTGGAAAACGTGGTTATCACTTACCGGGACCGGCCGGAGGGCAGTGTGTCGAAGCTGAACACCTATTCCGACGGTTTCCGGGTGCTGCGGACGATTTTCCGCATGTTTCGTCAGTACAGGCCGTTTGCCTTTTTCGGAACGCTGGCCTGTCTGCTGCTGGCTGTGGCGGTGGGATTTTTTATCCCGGTGGGGATTGAATTTATGGAAACCGGCTTGGTACCCAAATTCCCGACGCTGATTGTGTGCGGTTTTGCGGCGCTGGCGGCGATCCAGTCCCTTTTCGCCGGGCTGATCCTGCATAATCTGGGAATGAAGGACCGCCGTGATTTTGAGTTCCGCCTGCAGATCGTGGAGAAGCTGGAAAATCTGAAAGAACACTGAGACCGCCAAGAGGGAAGCGGCGGAGGAAAGAGGGGAAGAACATGAGAACGGACTGGATGAAAAAACTGCAAAATCCGGAAGGGGGAACCGCCCTTTTGCTGGAATTTCTGGCTGCGCTGCTGATGGTGCAGGGACTGGCAGGGATTCGCAGCCTGGACTTCCGGTTTGTCCTTCCGTGGCTTTTGCTCCTTCTTTTTATGGCAAAATGGCAGAAGCCGGATCGGAAAGCGCGGATCGGCGGACTGGCGGGAGGCGTACTGTTTGCAATCCTTTATTTTGCCCAGTCAGGGACGTCCGGAGTTTTTTCTACATATGTTATCGTCGTTTTTGCCGGGGGATTTCTTCTGGGGGAAATTGTCTGGAACCTGGCGGACCGGTGGAGAAAGGACCGGGAGGTTTTTTCCAAGCTGCTTGCGGGAGGCGTTTTGCTGCTGACGGCCATCGGTCTTTTTTGGGAGGGTGTGCTTCGGCTGGAAAACGCAGCGCAGGCGGTCGGCGTTTTCTTTTTGCTGGCTGTCCTTTACCTGCTGTTTTGGAGTGTATGGAAAGAAAACGGGCAAAAAGACTGGCTGGCATTTTTGGGCGCGGCGCTGTTTGCCTTTTTTTCGGCTACGGGAAATCAGGCTGTTTTCGATTCCTTTGGGTGGCCGGGATATATTGCAGCGCTGTTGTGCTGGTTTTGCCTGTTTTATGCGGCTTTGGAATGCTGCTTTTGCATTGCGGACCGAACTGTACTGTACGGGAAAACGGAAGGAAAGCGCCGGCCATGGCTGTGGGGCCTTTGCTTTTTCTTCCTGACTGTAGCGGTGGACAGCATCTTTTTGCTGGCCTTTTTCCCGGGTGTCATGGAATATGATTCCTTCCAGCAGATGTGCCAGGTGCTGGGGGACCCTTACAGTAACCATCATCCGTGGCTGCATACCATGCTCATTAAAGGGATCTGGGAGCTGGGACTTTTAGTCCTGGGCAGCACCAACCGGGCTTTTGCCCTGTACTCCCTGTTTTCCATCTGTATGCTGGCCTTTGCTTTTTCCTGCGTTGTGGTCTGGCTGCGCAGCAGGGGAATGCGGGGAGGCTGTCTGATTGTGCTGGGCCTTTTATATGTGCTTTCCCCGATCAATCAGATGTATTCCATCATCATGTGGAAGGACATTCCCTTTGCGGTCAGCATTTTGCTGTTTACCTTGCTTTTGTGCGTATTGAGGGACCGCAGCGCAGAGGGGAAATCCTGCCTGGCCTGCTGGATTTTATTCGTCCCGCTGGGCTTTTGCGTCTGCTTTTTCCGCAGCAACGGCCTGTACGTATTCCTGGGAATGATTCCCTTCATGCTCTGGGCGTTCTGGAAGCAAAAAAGGGCGGCAATACCGGCGATCGGTCTTGTGTTAATCGCCGGAGCACTGTATAAGGGGCCGGTTTTTGATTACTTCCAAGTGGCCGAGCCGGATACCATCGAATCCCTTTCCGTCCCTGCCCAGCAGATTGCGGCCGTGATTACATATGACGGGAATATTTCGGAAGAGCAGGAAGCTTTTCTAAGCAACGTGATCGATCTGGAAAAGGTACCGGAAGCCTACTTAAGTTCCCCCACCTGTTCCGATGCGATTAAGGATCTGGTGCGGGAAACGGACAATCAGGCGTTCATTACGGAGCACGCGGGAGAATTTTTGAAGACGTGGCTGGATCTGTTCTGGCAGAATAAAAGGATTTATGTGAAAGCCTTCATCAACGAAACGGAAGGATACTGGTATCACAAAATTTATTTCCCGTTTATCTGGGCCACCTATATTCAGGAAAACGGAATGGGGATCGACAGAGACAGCCAGCTGCCGGAATCGGCTGTCCTGCAGATCAGGGCCTATCTGGATGCTTACAAGGCCCATTTTGACAAATACCTGAGCACGGGCCTGTATGTGTACGTATTTTTTGCGGCCCTCTTGACAGCCTTAAGAAAGAAGAGCCGTTACCTGCTGGTATTCCTGCCGGCTTTGGGAATCTGGGCGACCTTGCTTTTGGCTACGCCGGTCTGGGCGGACCTGCGTTATGCCTACGCGATTTATGTATCCGTGCCGTTTCTGGTGTGCCTGGCGCTTTTGCCAAAGAAAGAGTGATCCTCACTTCCCCACCACAATATACTCATTCTGATACACCACATCCAGCCCAGACAGCTGCGCTTCATATTTCCCGTAATATTCGGGATCCACGATGAGCAAAGCGCTGTCGGTTTCATCCAGGAAGGCGCTGACACCGCCTTCCTCGCATTTTAAGTCCCCGCTCAGTTCGGCCATAAGCAGGCCGGCCTGTTCCCAGTAAAAGCACTCCTTGTATTCATTGTCGCTTTTTTCCACATAGATTTTCCTGCCGTGCAGGTCGGGGCGCTGCTCCATGGCGGCCTGCAGGTCCAGCTGGAAGCCCGAGATTTCCAGATCGTCGATGCCAGAAACCGTTACCCGGTCATAGTGCAGGGCAGCCAGGGCGGGAAGGAAAAAGACGCAGGCAAACAGGGCCAGCTGCCGGCGGGTACGGCAGGCATTCCGGCACAGCTGCACAAGGATGGACGCAGCTATGCAAAGGCCCGGGAGTACCGGATATACGTACCAGTAATAGTAGGTATGGGAAAGGCTGAACACCAGGACAGGGACCAAAATCCACAGGATCAGGCCCAAGGCTGCCGGAAAGCGCCTGTCCCCGGAAGGAAAGACGGCGGAAAAAGCGCCCTTTTTTGCGCTGCCGCGTCCTGTCAGCGCCGTCAGCAGGATAAACAGGATGGCAAATGCGAGAAACGCCAGCATGACCAGGACAGCCCGGCTGTGCAGAAGATAATCCAGAAAGAAAAAATAGTTCGGATTGGAACTTTCCGACCAGGCGATCCGCTGCGTGACATCCACGCCGAACATCTGTCCCAGAAACGCCATCCCGTCATACTGATAGCGGGCCACGGCCCAGAGGGCGATGGGAAGGACAGCGCAGGCAAAGAAGGCGATGTAATGGCTAAGTTTCATCCGTTTAGAAAGCCCGGAAAAGAGCCAGAACAGGCCCCCGATGGGCAAAAGGACACAGGCGTGCCAG
>CALWGP010000141.1 GCA_944380095.1 uncultured Lachnospiraceae bacterium
CTTTCCAGGACGACAATCTTCATTCGCTCACCCATGTCCCGCTTACAGCCTCTTTAACAGTTCTTCCCTCTGCGCCTCGTACCCGGGCTTGCCCAGCAGGGCGAACATGTTCTTCTTGTAGCTCTCCACACCGGGCTGGTTGAACGGGTTCACGCCCAGCATATACCCGCTGACGCCGCAGGCAAACTCAAAGAAGTAAAACAGCTGGCCCAGATAATACTCATTTACTTCCGGTACATTGACCATGAAGTTGGGTACCTGGCCGTCCGTATGGGCAAGGATCGTGCCGTTCATGGCGCTCTTGTTGACAAAGTCCACACTCTTGCCCGCCAGATAGTTCAGGCCGTCCAGATCCACCGGCTCTTCGTTCAGGATGATTTCCTCACGGGAAGTCTCCACGTTGATCACGGTTTCAAACATAATGCGCGCGCCGTCCTGGATGAACTGTCCCATGGAGTGCAGGTCCGTGGTCAGGTCCACGCTGGCCGGGAAAATGCCCCTCTGGTCCTTGCCTTCGCTCTCGCCGTAAAGCTGCTTCCACCATTCGGAAACATAGTGTACCGCGGGCTCATAGTTTGCCAGGATTTCCACGCCTTTGCCCTTGCGGAGCATGATGTTGCGCAGGGCCGCATATTTCACCGCGTCGTTTTCTTCAAAAGGAGCGTTCAGCGCCATCTCACGGCCGCTGGCAGCGCCTTCCATCAGTTTGTCGATATCCGCACCGCTGACCGCGATGGGCAGAAGGCCTACTGCGGTCAGTACGGAAAAACGTCCGCCCACATCGTCCGGTACAACGAAGGTCTCATAGCCTTCTTCGTCCGCCACCTTCTTCAGCGCGCCCTTCGCCCTGTCGGTGGTGGCATAAATCCGGGAAGCCGCTTCCTTTTTGCCGTATTTCTTTTCCAGCATCTCCTTGAACACACGGAACGCAATGGCAGGCTCCGTGGTGGTGCCGGATTTGGAAATCATGTTGATGGAAAAATCCCTGTCCCCGATCACGTCCATCAGGTGCCGGATATAGGTGGAGCTGATGGAATTGCCTACAAAGTAAATCTCCGGCGTTTTGCGGACGGACTTGTCCACTATATTGTAAAAGCTGTGGCGCAGGAACTCGATGGCCGCCCTGGCGCCCAGATAGGAACCGCCGATGCCGATGACCAGCAGCACTTCGGAATCGCCCTGGATCTTCTCCGCCGCCTTCTTAATGCGCGAAAACTCTTCTTTGTCATAGTTTACCGGCAGATCGATCCATCCCAGGAAATCGTTCCCCGCGCCGTTTCTGGAAACCAGAAGTTCCTTCGCATCGCAGGCCAGCTTTTTCATATTTTCCACTTCGTGGTCCTTTACGAAGGGAGCCGCCTTGCTGTAGTCAAATGTCACTTTCGCGCTCATGTCTTTTCCTCCTTAAAAGCGCCCGTAATTTCGGGCAAACTCTGTTCTAAATCCCGCTATAAGTGTAGCAAAGTTGCCTGTTGATTTCAAGCCAAAAATTCCCGCAGCAGGCTTTCCAGTTCCCCCTCCTGCTTTGCGTTGCCCCCTTCTTTCCCGGCGGCTTTTGCGGCCTTTTTTTCCTCTTCCTCCAGATAGGCGCTGTCCTCTTTTACGCGGTCAATCCGCACGGGCATCCGGTTTTCCAAAAAATCCGTTACCGTGACTTTTACCGCTTCCCGTTTTCCCGCAACGTCGATGAGGCTGGCCAGGACAAAGTACAGGTACAAAGAAAAAAGCGCCTGCACATAGCAGGGCAGTACCTGCCCCAGCGTCTTTTTGCAGGCCAGCCCCACGCAGGCCCCCAGCCCGTCGGAAAATACGGACAGCAGCAAAAGCTGTCCGGACAAAAGTTCCAAAAACCGAAGGCTGCATTTCCCCGCCCGGAGTCCCTGCATGAATTTCTCCACAAAGACCCCTGTGTTTACGCAGCCTTTGTTGAGCTCATAACAGCTTTGGAATTTAAGTTTGCACTGCCGGAGCGTCCGGTCTTTTGTGGCCGACATATTTTCCGCTTCCCGAAGCAGTCTTTTTAAAATCACGCCGGTCATAAATCTGCATAAAATACTGAATAATAAGAAAAGCGCCGCCATTCCCAAAAAGAAGGCCTGTCCCCTTTCCCAAAAACGCATATGTATTCCTCCTCCCGTTTCCCCTTCAGTATAAGGCCCGTCCCAAGACCGGGCAATCCCTCTTCGGACGGGCCCAAATTGCATTTTTCGCCTTTCTTTTTCACGGCAAAGCTGTTATAATCGCTTTATTGACATAAAACAGCAAAATTACTGCATTTACGGGAGGAAAAGAAATGCGCTATAAGACAAAGGGAACCTGTTCCACTGCAATCGATATAGAAATGGACGGCGATGTGATCCGTTCCGTGGCGTTCACCGGGGGCTGCAACGGCAATCTGAAAGGGATTTCCAGCCTGGTTACCGGCATGAAGGCGGAAGACGCCATTACGAAGCTCAAAGGGATCCGCTGCGGCTTCAAACCCACCTCATGTCCTGATCAGCTGGCCTGCGCCCTGGAAGAAATGCTGCAGACCCGTTAGGGACCGCAGCGTACCCGGAACGATCATTCAGGGCGGTCCGCGCAGCTTCGCCCGAAACAGGAAGGAGGCATCTTCGGATGCGCAAAAAAATCGTGCTCACCGGCGGCGGAACAGCCGGCCACATCACGCCCAATATTGCCCTTCTCCCCCGTCTGGAGCAAAAGGGCTACGACGTTTTTTACATCGGTTCCTACGACGGTATGGAAAAAAAGCTGATGGCCGATTTCCAGGTCCCTTACTACGGCATCTCCACCGGGAAATTCCGGCGGTATTTCGACCTGAAAAATTTTACCGATCCGTTCCGCGTCCTCAAAGGGCTTGCGGAAGCGCGCAGGATCCTGAAAGAAATCCAGCCTGACCTGGTCTTTTCCAAAGGCGGTTTTGTGACCGTTCCTGTGGTCCGCGCCGCCGCGTCCCTAAAGATTCCCTGCGTGATCCATGAATCCGATATGACTCCGGGACTGGCCAATAAGCTGTGCATCCCCGTGGCAAAAAAAGTCTGCTGCAACTTTCCGGAAACCCTCCGCACCCTTCCCGCCTCCAAGGCTGTCCTGACCGGTTCCCCGATCCGGGAAGAACTGCTCCATGGGGACAGGGAAGCCGCATACCGGCTGTGCGGGTTTGATTCCAGCAAACCGGTCCTGATGGTCATCGGCGGTTCCCTGGGTTCCGCGGCCATTAACCAGGCCGTCCGGGAATCCCTTCCCGCCCTGCTGGAAGATTTCCAGATCGTGCATATCTGCGGCAAGGATAAAATCGACAACCTTTTGCTCAATACCAGGGGCTACCGCCAGTTCGAATATCTTAAGGCAGAGCTCAAAGACGTCTTTGCCATGGCTGACGTAGTGGTTTCCCGGGCCGGGGCAAACGCCATCTGCGAGCTGCTGGCGCTCAAAAAGCCCAACCTGCTCATCCCCCTGTCCGCCGGGGCCAGCCGCGGCGACCAGATTTTAAACGCACGCTCCTTCGAAGCCCAGGGCTTTTCCATGGTGCTGGACGAGGACTATCTTTCCCCCGGCCTGCTGACGGAAAAGGTGCAGGAGCTGTACTTTACCCGCCAGACTTATATTGCGGCCATGACAAAAAGCCAGCAGACCAACGCCATTTCCACCATCATCAATATTTTTGAAGATGTGGTTGGCGCACAGCGCTGACTGTCC
>CALWGP010000142.1 GCA_944380095.1 uncultured Lachnospiraceae bacterium
TCCGCCTGCTCAAAAGTCCAGACTCCCCCAGTAATTGATCCCGTCGTAATCCATTTTGGCAGTGCCCGAGAAAGTTTTTTCCCCTTCGTCATATACATAGTCCGTGATCCGGTACCGGGCGGTCCTAAAGTCCCGGATCACAATATGCAGGCGATTGTCCGGGTCCGTCCACACGTCTGCTGCAGGCGTGCCCAGCTGCACCTGTTCGTCAAAAAAGCAGTATTCTGTCGATCCAAAACCTGCTTTAATGAGGAAACGGCAGCTGTCATCCGGGGAAAAGGTCCCTCTTTCCATTGCTTCCTCACTGACATAAACCGTCAGCTGCCATTCCTCCTCGCCCAGGAAAAAGGAAAGGCTGTTCCATACAACCATTCCTTCCGGGACGGGCTGCGCTTCCTGCGGGTTGATCCGGATGGATGTCTCTGCCGTTTCCGCAGGCCGGGATTCGATCGTTTCCGCTTCCGCAGGTTGAGGCTGCGCCGTTTCCGTTTCCTCCCTTTCTGTCTCTGCGGATTCTGCCGCAGCCGTTGTTTGCCGCACAGGTTCCTGCCGGTCCGAAACAGCGCTGCAACCGGTCAGGATACAGCTTCCTGTCAGCCATGCAGTCATCAGGATTTTCCCCGCCTTCTTTCTTCCCATAAGCCTCCTCCTTTTTCCGATATCGCTTTCCGCGTTCTTTCGGGCCTATTCGTTTCGTATCGCCGCCAGGGGGCTTAGCTTCATTGCGCGTCTGGAAGGGAAAAATCCGGCTACCATGCCGATGATCACCGCAAATATCACCGACGTCCCGGCCAGCCAGAACGGAATATAGGAAAGGTTCGTCATATTCCCGCTGGCTGCCACGGCCTTGTTGATAATGGCCGAAATCCCATAACTTAACCCCAGGCCGACCACGCCGCCGATCAGGCCGATATAGGCCGCCTCAATCAGGAACATGGCCTGGATATTGCGCATATCGCAGCCCAGCACTTTCATCACGCCGATTTCCTTCGTCCGTTCATAAATGGACATCATCATCGTATTGGTAATACCGATGGCCGCTACCAGGAGGGAAACCGCGCCGATCCCGCCCAGCATGGCCTGGATATTGGCATACTGCTGCTGGGTGGACTGCACCCATTCCGCATTGCTGTAGGTCTGATAGCCCATGCTCTGGATCAGTTCCTGCACCTCTTTCACATGGTCGATATCATCCACGTTTACGTCTACTTCGCTGTAATAAATTTCCTTGTAGGGCTTCCCGCTGGAAGTGGTGGGCTGGCCCGGGATCGCTTTGTTGCGGAACACCCGCTTTAATGTGGTTTTAAGCGCATCCAGGTCGCAGAGGACCCGGTATCCGTAGGAACTCCAGGTGTTCTCGTCATTGGGCTTTTCCACCCCCGCCGTAGGGATAATATACTTTTTGGGCGGCTGCACCGCAGTGCCGCTGTCCTCTCCCGGACTTTGGGACTGGTACTGGCTGGCATAATATGCCTGCTGGTCAAAGATAATGAATACCGTATCCTTCATGAAGTCAACCGCATACTCGCCTGTCTCATAGTAAGGGTATTCATAGGTTTTGGGATTATAAAAATCCGCCGCCACCTGATTGCCGTAGAAAAATTCCAGTTCGCCGGAATCCGTGGGAAGGTGTCCCTCCCCCACCTGGATATTCAGCTGCGCAAGCGCTTCCGAGGGCATTCCCTGGATATTCAGGTATGCTTCATAGGGGCCGTACTTCCCAAGGGCGCTGACCTGCAGGATCGGCACCACGCTGTCCACATGTTCCAGCATTTTGAAGCTTTCCACAATGGCATCGTCCAGCCGGTTGACCTGTTCGTCCGAGGAAGTGCTATACCCCATCACCGACACCGCGCCGCCGGACGAACCGCCGTATCCTTCCATGACCTGGATGGTGGTAAGGCCGCCGGACTGTTCAATCTGCTCCATGGTGGCCCGGTTTAAGCCAAGCCCCAGGGAGATCATAACCACGATGGAAGCCGTGCCGATCACCACGCCCAGCACGGTAAGCACCGTCCGGAATTTTCTTTTCCACAGGCTGCTGGAACTCATCCGCAGCAAGTCCAGAATTCTCATAATGTATCGTCCTTATCCAGGTCCATCAGATCCTCGGCCAGCTGTTTTGCGGCTTTTTTCTTTTTGCGCAGCTTGAACACCGTCACAACCGCCGCGGCTACAACAACCACCGCTCCTGCGATGATCCCGATGACAACGCCTGCGCTAGGACCGGTCTTTTCCTCTTCCATGGGGATCATGGGATCTATCATGCCGTCGTCCATGGGCATATCGGAAACAAAGATATTGATATCCTTTTCTTCCCTGGTCTGATTGCCCGCCTCGTCCTCATAGGTGATAACCGCTTTTACCGTACCGTCATCCATGGTGGCCGCAACGCCCGAAACCATGGCGTCTACGTTGCCTGTAGCGCCGGGCTGCAGGTTGCCGATGAAGGTATCCCCGCCTTCCACGCTGTCCGCTTCGAATTTCACCTGCACGTTGTACAGGGTGGTTTTTCCGGTATTGTAAATCTGGAACATAACGTTGGACTGTTCCCCGACCATAATACTGGAAGGATTGATCTCCGGCGTGCTGGAATCATACTTGGATTCCTGCTTTACCGGGATGGAAACCTTCGCTTCATCCGTCAGATCCGCCTTCAGGTCCGTATCGTATTTCATTTTCACCGTCACCACATAGGGCTTCTGGGACAGATCGGCTTTAGCCTGCATTTCGATTTTCAGGTCGCTGCTGCTGCCCGCCGGCATCCGGTCGATGTAAATGGAGCTGGAACCGGATGTGGGAAGGAAGGCGGCATAGCTGTTGGTGACGCCCGTGCTGCTTTCCGTGCCGCCCTCTACGGCCTCCAGGTCAAAGAGCACGTTGTTTACCGCCGTATCAGGAGACGTATTTTTCACATGGATATTGAGCATAAACGTATCGCCCGCATAGACCTCCCCGGGATCCGTTTCAAACCCCGTTACCACGATCCTGGGCTGGGAAACGTTGGTCTGCTCGCTCATGCCGATGCGGCCGCTGCCCGGTTTGCCCTGGCAGTACACATAAACGGAAACTTCCGCCGGTTCCTCGCAGCGGATGCCGTCCTTGGAATACCATACCTTGAATTTCAGAGGATAGTACCCGGTCAGCACGTCTTCCCGCGCCGTAAAGGTCCAGGTCAGTTCCCGGCGGTTAAACACCGCTTCCTCATAAAGCTTTGTGGCGCAGCCCGGAATTTCATTAAAGTTCTGGGTATAACCGGTGGAATCCGGTTTGAAAGGCCACTCATTGACGTCGTTGGATACTTCCGGCTCCACCAAAAGATCCGTCAGCCATTCCTCGCCCAGATTGATCAGGGGCAGGACAATGCTGACCTGCTGTCCGTAGGAAACCACCGGCGTCTGCCAGTTATCCGCCAGCGTGAGAAATTCCGTGGTGGTGGTGACGGAGCCGCTCTTTTCCACCGCAGCGTCCATCTGGCCCTTGACGGTTCCCACATAGGTCCAAAGTTCTTCTTCCGTCATGGTTTCGGAATTGGCGATATAAACGTTGGCGCCGTAAAAAATATCGCCCAGTTCGTCCAGAATATACTGTTCCGGATTTTCCCTGGCAATCAGGGAATCCTTGTAATTGATCAGTTCCGAATATGCGGCGTTGCGCATGTCGTCGTCAATGTAATC
>CALWGP010000143.1 GCA_944380095.1 uncultured Lachnospiraceae bacterium
TTTCACGCGGGTACGCACAAAATGCGCATAAAAAAAGCGCCCATGGACGCGGCTGCTTCTGCGGCCCTGTCCATGAACGCCTTTGTTCATCCGCAGTATTATAGCATCGCCGCAGACCGGGGTCAAGAAAAATTTGCAAAGCAAATTGTAAACCGAAACAAAAAGCATGGTTGACATTTAAAAACGGATCTGTTACCCTGATATACGGGAGGTGTGCCGTATGGGAACGAGAGATAGGGTGCTGGAGCTGTTTGAAAAGGAAAGGGGCGTTTTTCTTTCCGGGGAGCAGATTGCGGAATCGCTTTCCGTTTCCAGAGCCGCCGTATGGAAATCCGTGAAGGGGTTGCAGGCTGCAGGCTACCCCATTGAGGCGGTCCGCAACCGGGGCTATTGCCTTTCCGAAAAGACGGATATCCTGTCTTTTCAGGGAATCCGGAAATATCTGGATCCCATATGCGAAGGACTAAAACTGCAGATTTTGCCCTGCGTAGATTCCACCAATACGCTGGCCAGGGAAAAGGCTGCCGCAGGCGCGCCGGACGGTTGGGTGATAATCGCGAACGGGCAGACCGGGGGAAGGGGGCGCAGGGGACGCAGCTTTTATTCCCCTCCCGACACGGGACTTTATATGAGCCTGATCCTCCGGCCGGATCAATATTCGCCCGGACAGGCGGTTAAGCTGACCGCCATGGCGGCGGTTGCCGCCTGCGAAGCCATTGAAACGCTGTCTGGACAAAAAGCCATGATCAAATGGGTCAACGATATTTACCTGGGGGGCCGGAAAGTATGCGGGATATTAACGGAAGCCTCCTTTGGACTGGAGGACGGCTTCCTGGAATATGCGGTCCTGGGAATCGGGATCAATGTTTCCCCGCCCGAAGGCGGATTCCCCAAAGAGGTGGAAAGGATTGCGGGCCCTGTTTTTGAAAAACGGCAAAGCGACGGGAAAAACCGTCTTGCAGCGGAATTTCTGAACCGGTTTATGGCCTGTTACAAAGAGCCCGGACGTTCAAAGTGGGCAGAAGAGTACCGCTGCCTCAGCATGGTCCTGGGCCGCAGGATCGGCGTCCTTTTGACAGACGGCGAAAGGGAAGCGACGGTGCTGGATATAGACAGCGCCTGCCGGCTGGTCGTCCGCTATGAAGACGGCTCCACGGACTGCCTGTCTTCCGGGGAAATCAGCATCCGGTTTTAGAAAAATGGAAAGAAAAGAGGAAAAATTGATGCGTCATAGTATGGGGACTGCCGCTTTGGGCAGCAAAGGAAAGACATACAGATTATCCATGACAGCGCTGATGACTGCAATTACATGCGTGCTTGCGCCTTTTTCCGTCCCGGTGGGGCCCGTCCCCGTTTCCCTGACGAATCTGGTGATTTTTGTATCCCTTTTTTTGCTGGGATGGAAAATGGGGACGGTCAGCTGCTTGGTCTATCTTCTGATCGGCTTGGCGGGCCTTCCTGTTTTTTCCGGATTTTCCGGGGGGATCGGCAAACTGATGGGCCCTACCGGGGGCTATATAATCGGCTTTTTCCCTATGGCCGTCCTGGCCGGGCTTGGGATTGAACGGTTCCAAAGCCGGTTTTTGCAATTTTTATCGATGCTTTTGGGGACCGCCGTATGCTACGCATTCGGGACGGTCTGGTTTTGCGCGGTGATGGGCACGGATATGGCGGCAGCGCTCGGCGCCTGTGTGCTACCGTTTATCCCGGGCGATATGATAAAAATGCTCCTTGCCCTTAAAATCTGCCCCCTGATTCAAAAACGCCTGCGGATTTAATAGAGAAACAAAGACAACAAGCCGGAATTTCGAAGTTGACAGACAGGGGAAAGCTGTGCTATTTTGAAAAAAATAAAATGTCGCTACTGCAAAAGGGGCCGTACAAAGGAGTGCGGCAATTTAGGTAATACCGCGGATCAGACAGCCATTCGTCCTATATGATGGGACGGGTGGCTTTTTTAGTACCTGGAAGGTACTAAAAAAGCCGTCAATCGCACTGCGGCGGAAAGGAAGAAATCATGTGCTCGATTTTATTTTATGCCGGAAAAGATATGTCGGAAGAAACGCTGGAAGGATACCTGGAGCGGACGCAGATGCGCGGACCGGACGACAGGCGGGTGGTGAGGACGCCCTTCGGCCTGCTTGGCTTTGCGCGGCTGGCCATCATGGGGCTGACCCCAGAGGGAATGCAGCCCTTTGAAAGAAAGGGAAGCTGGGCGATTTGCAACGGGGAACTTTACGGATTTAGGAAAATCAAAAAGGAACTGGAAGAGAGGGGCGTTTCCTTTGCCGGCGGGTCGGACTGCGAGCTGCTTTTGCCCCTCTTTGAGGAATACGGACTGGAAATGTTTTCCCACCTGGACGCGGAGTTTGCCTGTGTGATCTGCGACGCAAAAAGCGGGAAGGTCATTGCGGCCAGGGACCCTGTCGGAATCCGCCCGCTGTTTTACGGCTATTCCGCCTCCGGACAGATCGCCTTTGCCAGCGAAGCGAAAAACCTGACTGGATGGGTGGACAAAATCCGTCCTTTCCCGCCCGGCTGCTATTATTATGACGGGGATTTTGTGCGGTACGAGGACATCGGCGCGGTGAGGGGCTATGTCCATGACGATGTGGATTCCATTGCCCGAAACATCCACGACAAACTGGTGGAAGGGGTCAGGAAACGTCTGGATTCGGACGCGCCGCTGGGCTTCCTTTTATCCGGCGGACTGGATTCCAGCCTGGTATGCGCCATTGCGGCGTCCCTGTCCGACAAACCCATCCGCACCTTTGCCATCGGGATGGACACCGATCCCATTGACTTAAAATACGCCAGGGAAGTGGCGGACTATCTGGGCGCGGACCATATGGAAGTGATCATGACCAAAGAAGAGGTGATCGCAAATCTGGAAACGGTAATTAAGGCGCTCGCCACCTGGGATATCACCACCATCCGGGCCAGCATGGGCATGTATCTGGTATGCAGGGCAATCCGGGAAAAAACGGACCTGAAAGTCCTGCTGACCGGGGAGATTTCCGACGAACTGTTCGGTTACAAATATACGGATTTTGCCCCGGATGCGGCCGCGTTCCAGCAGGAAGCCGCCAAACGGATCCGGGAGATTTCCTGCTATGACGTACTGCGGGCGGACCGGTGCCTGGCCGCCAACAGCCTGGAAGCCAGGGTGCCCTTTGGGGATCTGGATTTTGTCCGTTACGTCATGTCCGTCGATCCGGCCAAAAAGAGGAATATCTGGGGAAAAGGAAAGTATCTTCTGCGCAGGGCCTTCGAAAAGGATAAAATCCTGCCCGACGACATTTTGTGGAGGGAAAAGGCCGCGTTCAGCGACGCGGTGGGACACAGCATGGTGGACGGGCTGAAGGAATATGCCAAACAGCGCTATACGGAAGAAGAATTTGAAAAACGGGCGTCCCGGTATGACTACGCCCGCCCGTTTACCAAAGAAAGCCTGCTGTACCGGGAAATCTTTGAAAAATACTATCCCGGGCAGGCAGAGATGATCCCGGGATTCTGGATGCCAAACAGGGAGTGGGAAGGCTGCGATGTGTCGGATCCCAGCGCCCGCGTCCTGTCCAACTACGGGGACAGCGGAAAATAGTTCCGGGACCAAAAAGGGACAGGTGCAGAC
>CALWGP010000144.1 GCA_944380095.1 uncultured Lachnospiraceae bacterium
ACACGGTAGATCCGCTTCAGGGAATCGTCCACCCGCTCCTGGCTCACCGTTCCGTCCTGCACCGCCTGCAGCACCCCTTCATAGGCCTGCTGGAAATCTTCGGGCATAAGGATCATATCCGCTCCGGCCTTTAAAGCCATAATGGCAGCCACATCCGCCTCATAATAATCCGTCACCGCCGCCATGTTCATGGCGTCCGTTATGATAATCCCGTCATATCCCAGTTCGCTGCGCAGGATACCCGTGATAATTTCTTCGGAAAGGCTGGCAGGAACCTTCTCTCCCCCGGTCAGATTGGGCGCGCTGATATGTCCTACCATCACCATATCCGCACCGGCCCCTATTCCCGACTGGAAAGGCAGAAATTCCGCCGCAGTCATCTCTTCTTTGGTCCGGTCCGTCTCCGCTGCGCCCGTATGGGAATCCCCGGCGGTATCCCCGTGCCCGGGGAAATGCTTCAGACAGGCGCTGACCCCGGCAGACTGCAGTCCTTCCACTGCGCCGGCCACCATATCCGCCGCCGTCTGCGGGTCGTCCGAAAAGGCGCGGTCCCCGATCACCGTATTGTCCGGATTGGTCAATACATCCGCTATCGGGGCAAAGTCCACGTTAAACCCGTAGGAAGACAGGTAGGTGCCTATGGTCTGGTTTGCCGCATAAGCCGCCTGGACGTCCCCCGCGCTTCCGATGTCCGCCATCGGTCCCACGTTTTCCAGTCCCAGCGCATCCGCCACCCTGGCCACGCTTCCGCCCTCTTCATCCACCCCGAGGAAAATCGGGAAGCTGGAGTAGGAAACGGTATTGGCCAGCATCTCTTTGAGCTGTTCTTCCGACTGGATATTCTGTTTAAAATAGACCAGGCCGCCCACCGGCCATTTGGCCAGGGCTTCCTGGGTGCCCTCTCCGGCCTGGACCGCCTGTCCCACCCCGGTCAGCTGCTCCGGGGTCACGAAAAACAGACCGGCCACCTTCTGCTCCAGCGTCATCCCGGCCACGCTCTCTTCCACCATTTCATTGAGCGCGTCTTCCGGCGTATATTCCACGGTGGACTCTTCCTGCGTGCTCTCCATCCCCAAAAGCTCCTCCACAGCGGACTGCGCTTCCGCGGACTCTTTTTCCATAACCGACTCGGCAGCCGCCTGTATGGAGGCTTCCTTTGCCTGCCTTCTCTCCCGGATCGTACCCGCGGCAGCGCGAATCCCCACAGCGCAGCCTGCAATTACCGCAATCAGCACCACCGCCGTCACACTGTAGGAAATCAGCTGGCTGCGTCTCCTTCTTTTTCTCCTGTATTCCCTGTTTGAATCTCTTTCCGACATGAAGAAAAACCGCTCCATTCTTCTCTTTTTGTTGAATTATCAATAGACTAACACAAACAGAAGC
Organism: uncultured Lachnospiraceae bacterium; assembly: GCA_944380095.1. GTDB lineage: Bacteria > Bacillota > Clostridia > Lachnospirales > Lachnospiraceae > Gallintestinimicrobium. Next base: position 1,384 of record CALWGP010000144.1, read on the forward strand.
GGGTATCAATCATCTTTTTGATCAATACCCGCTTCTAAGCTACGCTATCCAATGGTCCAAACCTCCATTTTTACTGTATCTTTCCAACTCTTCTGACTTGTACTTACGTACTGTAACGGTTTTTGATATTTTCTTACAACTTTTCCGTTTCATCGTGTTTCCCTGTTGTTTGAAATATCTCTTACCTTTCGTTACTTCTTTCTGTGTACTCGATAGCTTCTGTAAAATAATTACTGGATGCTTCTTTAAAGTTTTGGAATTTCTCATTCCCTTTAAAGACTCTTTATGAAGTTTTGGGCTTGTACCCTTATCCCTTCCGGTGTCGTTCAGATCAAATTCGATTTCTTGCCTCCGGCTCCTTGCACCTTCGGTTCCATCTTATCTTTCACTGTCGGAAAATCCGGTTTTCAAAGGGTTTATTGGATTAGGCTTTCGGTGGAATTACCCCCTTTTCACTTTTATTGTTTTCGTTTTTCTTTCCTCTTGTTTATGGTTTTATTATAAAAGAGGATTGTACTTCTGTCAATACAATTTCAGATTTTTCTTTCTATTTCTGTCCTTTTTCTGTTTTATACAATAACACAGTTATATTTTAAGTCAATTTATTGAAATAAGTTTGAATTTTCTGATAATTTCTCTTCTCTTCCATTCTTTCCATTCTGTGCTATACTGTTTTTATCAACTACTTTTCAGGGAGGTGTATCTTTATGAATTACAAGCAGCAGGCGTTTGCAAAAGCCGCTCCCGGGATCATTAAAAACCTGGAAAAGCGCGGCATGGAAGGTTATTATTTTGAAGACTGCGCATCCATGGTAAAGGCTGTCCTTTCCATGATGCCGGAAGGAAGCGTCCTGTCCTGGGGCGGCAGCGCCAGCCTGACCGAGTCCGGGATGATGGACGCGATTCAAAAAGGGAACTATACGCTGATTGACCGTGCAACGGCACAGACCGATCAGGAACGCAGGGAGATATACGGAAAAACCGTGATGAGCGATTTCTATTTCTGCAGCACCAACGCCCTTACCCTGGACGGGGAGCTGGTCAACATTGACGGCAACGGCAACCGGGTGGCGTGTCTGATCCACGGTCCGCAGCATGTGATGCTTCTGGTTGGGATGAACAAGGTGGTCAAAGACCTTGACAGCGCGGTCAAGCGGGTCCGCACCCAGGCCTGTCCCGCCAATGCCATCCGTCTGAATATGAATACCCCCTGCGCCGTTACCGGAACGTGCGCGGACTGTCTGTCCCCGGAATGTTTCTGCAACCAGATCGTGGTGACCCGCCGTTCCCGTCACGCCGGCAGGATCAAAGTTTTCCTGGTGGGGCAGGAACTGGGCTTTTAATCCCGGAAAGGCAGTCGTTCTTCGGAAGTTTACTCAGGAGGTTTCATTATGCACAATTTTAAATCCTATACCATTTATAAGGCGGTTTTCAGCCCTACTTACGGCACTGCCCATGCGGCCAGCATCCTGGCGGAACAGCTGAGTTTGAATATTGCCAGCGAAAAAATCCAGAAGCTGGACCTTACCTTCCCCTCCGCCCGGGAAATCCAGCACTATTTTTCCGACAGCGACCTTGTCATTGCCGGAGCGCCCGTTTACGGGGGACAGCTGCCTCCTGTGAAAGAACTGTTTGAAAACCTGCACGGCAATCAGACGCCCTGCGTCCTTCTGATCTGCTATGGAAACCGGCACTATGACGACGCCCTGGCGCAGCTGAAATCCGTTATGATCCGGCAGGGCTTCCTCCCGGTCGGCGCCATCGCCTGCATCATCCCCCACGTCTTTTCCGAAAAGGTGGGCGCCGGCAGGCCCAATGTTTCGGACCTGCGCCTGATTGCAGGCTTTGCCAACACCCTGAAGGAAAAATTCGAATACGACAGATTTGAACTCACCGATGTCCCCGGCAACCCGGATCCCCAGCCCAAGCCCAAAACCGATGTACCCAAGTTCAGGGATGAAAGCCTGTGCAGCCGCTGCGGGCTGTGCGCCGCTTCCTGTCCCGTGGGGGCCATCGACCGGGAAAGCCTTGCCATCGATACGGACAAATGCATCAACTGCATGCGCTGCAGCTATGTCTGTCCTTCCAAGGCCCGTTCTTTCCGGGCGGATGAAACCAGGGCCTGGCTGGAAGCCAACTGCTTTGAACCCAGGCAGGTGGAGTATTTCCTGTAGGAGGCGCCCCTTGAACAAA
>CALWGP010000145.1 GCA_944380095.1 uncultured Lachnospiraceae bacterium
ACCTGGTGGATCCGCCAGGCCATCACCAGGGCCATCGCGGACCAGGCCAGGACCATCCGGATCCCGGTGCACATGGTGGAAACCATCAACAAGCTGATCCGCGTCAGCAGGCAGCTGCTGCAGGAGCTGGGACGGGAACCTACCCCGGAAGAAATTGCGGAAGAGATGAGCATGCCGGTGGACCGGGTGCGGGAAATCCTGAAAATTTCCCAGGAGCCGGTTTCCCTGGAAACCCCCATCGGGGAAGAGGAGGACAGCCATCTGGGCGACTTCATCCAGGATGATAACGTACCGGTGCCTGCGGATGCGGCGGCCTTCACCCTGCTTAAAGAGCAGCTGGTGGAAGTGCTGGGGACGCTGACCGACCGGGAGCAGAAGGTGCTGCGCCTGCGTTTCGGCCTGGACGACGGAAGGGCCAGGACGCTGGAAGAAGTGGGCAAGGAGTTTTCCGTCACCCGTGAGCGGATCCGGCAGATCGAGGCAAAGGCTTTGCGCAAGCTGCGTCATCCCAGCCGCAGCCGGAAGCTGAAGGATTATCTGGACTGATGGCGGAATTATCAAAACGGATGCGGGCGGTGGCGGATTTCGTTCCCGCCGGCTGCGTGGCGGCGGATATCGGCTGCGACCACGGATTTGTCTCCATCTATCTCGTGCGCCAGGGCATCTGCCCCCGGGTGTTTGCGGCGGACGTCAGGACAGGCCCGCTGGCGCGGGCAAAGGAGCATATTGCGCAGGCGGGGCTTTATGACTACATAACCACGGTTCTTTCGGACGGCGTAAAAGAGGTGCCCATAGGATGCTCAGGCGGCGCGGAAACCATAATTGCCGCCGGGATGGGGGGAAAACTCATCGTCCGGATTTTAAGCGACGTTCCCCAAAAGACCCGGGCGCTGCGGTGCGCGGTGCTCCAGCCCCAGTCGGAAATTGCCCTGGTGCGCCGCTGGCTTTCCCAAAACCGGTTCGTCATCGCTGCGGAAACCATGGTATATGAAGAAGGAAAATATTATCCGGTGCTGCTTGCGTATAACGACAGGTTTCCGGAAAACGCGGAGGCGGTGAGCAGGGCCAAAAAGCGCCATGAAGTCCTTACAGGGCGGATGGGCAAGGCCGGTTTTTCGCCGCAGCAGTGCAGGGAGGCTATGGAATGGCTGGGAGAGGGGCTGATTGCGGGAAAATCCCCCGTCTTATCCGCCTTCCTTTTGCATACCATGGAAAAAGACAGGGAACTTTTAGAAAAAATGCCGCCTTTGGAGGAAATGCCTTCCGGCGTCCGGGACTGTGACGTAAAAGAAGGCAGCGATGGCGGGCGCGTTGCCAAAAGACGGGAAGAACTCTCCGGCCGGATCGCACTGGCCGGGAAGGTGCTGGAACTGATGGACGCCTGAAAACGGGCAGAGGGAAGGAGGGGCAAAGGTAAAATGATTGTCACCGTGGACAAAACCCAAATGGAGTTTCCGGAAAAGACGACTTACCGGGAAATCGCCCGGACCGTACAGGACGGATACCGGCATACCATCGTGCTGGCCGTGGCGGACGGAAAGATCCGGGAACTATTCAAAAAGGCGAAAGACGGGGCAAATGTGACATTTTTGACAGTGGCCGACCGGATCGGACATGACACCTATGTCAGGAGCGCTACCATGCTGCTGATGAAAGCGGCGGCAGATGTGATGGGGCCGGACCAAAAGGGCCAGCTGAAGGTGGAATTTTCCGTAGGCAGGGGACTGTACTGTTCCCCCAGGGGCCGGCTGAAGATTACGGAAGAATTCGTTAGCCGGGTGAAGGAAAGGATGGCCCGGCTGGCGGATCAAAGCATTCCTTTTACAAAGAAGGCATGGCCTACGGACGACGCCATCCGTCTTTTTTCCGATCAGGAGATGAAGGATAAGGTGCAGCTTTTCCGTTACCGGAGGGGTTCCTATATCAACGTCTATTCCCTGGACGGCTATTGTGACTACAACTACGGCTATATGGTGCCGGATACCGGATACCTGAAGTTTTTCGACGTGATTCCCTATCAGAAGGGGCTGATGCTGATGCTGCCTTCCGCTGCGGAACCGGAGCGGGTGCCCGCTTTTGAGGAAAGAAAGAAGCTTTTCGGCACCCTGGCGGAGTCCACGGCCTGGGGGGAGCGGATCGGGATCGACGCGGTGGGGGACTTAAACGACAAGATCTGCGAAGGAGATCTGACGGAGCTGATTTTGCTGCAGGAGGCCCTGCAGGAGAGCCGGATCGGCGCCATTGCGGAAGAGATTGCCTCCAGGCCCCATGTAAAGTTTGTGATGATCGCAGGCCCCTCTTCCTCCGGAAAGACCACTTTTTCCCACAGGCTTTCCATCCAGCTGAAAGCCAGGGGTTTCAAGCCCCATCCCATTGCGGTGGATAACTATTTTGTGGACCGGGAACGCACCCCGAAGGACGCGGACGGGAAGTACAATTTCGAGTGTCTGGAAGCCATCGACGTGGAGCGGTTTAACCGGGACATGTGCGACCTGCTGGAAGGAAAAACGGTTTCCATGCCAACCTACAATTTCAAAACCGGACGCCGGGAGTATAACGGCAATCTGCTGACCCTGGGCCCGGAAGACATCCTGGTGATCGAGGGAATCCACGGACTGAATGATAAAATGTCCCATTCCCTGCCCCTGGACAGCAAATATAAAATTTATATCAGCGCCCTGACCAGCCTAAACGTGGATGAACATAACCGGATTCCCACTACGGACGGACGGCTTTTGCGCCGGATGGTGCGGGACGCCAGGACCAGGGGAATTTCCGCCAGGCAGACCATCGCCCAGTGGCCGTCGGTACGCCGGGGAGAGGAAGAAAATATTTTCCCCTACCAGGAGAGTGCGGACGTGATGTTCAATTCCGTCCTGATTTACGAGCTGTCCGTGCTGAAAACCTATGCGGAGCCCCTTTTGTACGGGATCAAAAAGGGGGATCCGGAGTATTTTGAGGCCAAACGCCTGCTGAAGTTCCTGGATTATTTCCTGGGCGTCAGCAGCGAAAACGTCCCGAAAAATTCCATCGTGCGGGAATTTGTGGGCGGAAGCTGTTTCCGGGTGTGACCCAATAAAAAGCTTGCGCCGAAACGGATTTGCTGATAAGATAGAAAAACGTAAGTAAAATAAATGGTCGCGGCTGTCAGCCCACAGGGCGCCCGAAAGGGGACAGGTGAGGAAAGTCCGGGCTTCACAGGGCAGGATGCCGGATAACGTCCGGTGGAGGCGACTCCAAGGATAGTGCAACAGAAATGAACCGCCGGGATTTCCCGGTAAGGGTGGAAGGGCAGTGTAAGAGACTACCGCCCGCCCGGTGACGGGCGGGGCATATGTAAACCCCATCCGAAGCAAGACCGAAAAGAAAGCGACAGGCCGGCCCGGCCTGCTTTCAGGTGGGTCGCTTGAGCCTGCCGGCAACGGCAGGCCTAGATAGATGACCATTCACGACATAACCCGGCTTATCGTTTTGCTTACAAGAAAGAGACGAACCAACAGAGGATTCCGGCTTTGATAAAGCCTGAATTTTGCCGGTTCGTCTCTTTGCTTGTTT
>CALWGP010000146.1 GCA_944380095.1 uncultured Lachnospiraceae bacterium
GCAGGAATCCGACGAGACACTGTGAGGGAAAGAATATGCCGATTATTTTGCGATTGGACAGGGTGATGGCGGACCGGAAAATGTCCTTAAACGAACTGGCCGCCAGGGTGGGGATTTCCAACGTCAACCTGTCCAACTTAAAAACCGGGAAAGTGAAGGCGGTGCGCTTCTCCACCCTGGAAGCCATCTGCGAAGTCCTGGACTGTCAGCCCGGCGACATCCTGGAATATGCGCCGAAGACAAAACCGGAAGAAGGAAGGCCGGAGCGCTGAAGCACCTGCCTATTCCCCCTCTTTCTTTGTTTCGGGCACGATCCCCTCTTCCCAGGAGAAGCGTTTGCCGCAGCAGGGAATGAGCATCAGGCTGGTATTTCCCAGATTCAGGACGTCGTAGGCTTCCATTTTCAGGTTGGAAAGCACCACTTCCCCGTTCAGGTAGCACAGCTCCCGGGATTCGCCCGGCACCACGATGAACTGGCGGCTTCTTGGTTCGTAGATGACCGCCGTGTGTTTGAAACGGGAAATGCTGTGATCCGCGCTTAACACCACGTCCATGTTGGCGGCGCGGCCGATGAAATTGCGCCCGGACTTGAGCTTGAAGCTCTCGCCGCGGTATTCCCCTTCCGTGCAGACAAGCCAGCCCACTACGGGCTCCACCCCGATGACCCGGGAATAGTAGCCGATGGTGCAGTTATCCTCTTCGTCGAAGGAAGAGGGGGACGCCTCCGGGTAAGAAGGCGTGCCGGGCGCTGCCTGGGGGATGGGCTGGGATACCGGCTGGACGGGCCGGGAAGCCGGTTGGGAAGAGGGGGCCGGGCCTGCCTGTGCAAACGCCGCAGGTTCGGGAGCCGGTTTTGCCGCGGGTTCGGCCGCAGGTTGGGGGGCAGGCTGGACGGACTGCGGATGGGCCATCTGTTCGCAGTAGGGGCAGCGATCCCCGTTTTTATCCCGATCATAAAAATGTCCTTTTTCACATCTGACTAAATTCAAGGTTTTTCTCCTTTCTTTGTCTCATCTTTTTATGCTTCATATTCTTAGACTTCATACCGGACGATCACGGCGGAAGCGTTGTCCATCCGCTTTTGGGAATGCAGGAGGAAGGGGGACAACAGCTTGGGCAGATTGGTCATGGCAGGGGTCAGCGCCGTCAGGGTGCGGACCAGCTCCGGCCCCGGCAGCAGGTCGAAAAAGCCGTCGCTGCACAGGACCAGGAAGTCCCCGGGTTTTAGCCAAACCTCCCGGCAGTCGATATAGCGAAGCCCGTCACAGCCCAGAAAGCTGAGCAGGGCGTGTCCCCTGGGCAGTTCGGCTTCGTATTCTTCCCGGGACAGTTCCCCCGCCTGCAGCGCTTCGTCCAGCTCCATCCGGTAGTTGTGCAGCCGGTTCAGCCAGTGCATCTGTCCCTCCCTAAGCAGGCCGATCCGGCTGTCCCCCACCGACAGCCACCGCACCCGTCCTTTGTAAATGAGGGCCGCCGCAAGGGTGCAGCCGCCGTCCAGAAATTCCCCGTTTTCGTCCTTAAGCCGGGCCACCCGCCGGTCCAGGGCGCGGGCAATGCCGGGCAGGTCGGCTTCGCCGCCGTCTTGGACCGCCTTTTCATATTCTTCGAAAAATCCAAAGCAGGCGGTACGGGCGGCCAGGGCCCCGCCGTTAAGCCCGCCCATGCCGTCGCACACGGCGGCGGCAAATTGGCCGTCGGATAAAAGACGGTAATCCAGCACGTCCTGCTGGCTGCTGCGGCTGCCCAGCAGGGAAACCGAGGTGGCAAAAAGGCCGGGAACCGGGGAAAAACAGCCGGGCACAGAAGCGCCCGCATCCTCCATAGGCAGCGCGACCGGCCCTGACGCCGGTTTCGGTCTGGATTTTCGTTTCCGGAATAACAAGCCCTTTCCTCCCTTCCGCTTTCAGTCTGCTTTCATTGTAGCATGGAATCGGGACAGAAACCGAAAATGTCATTTATGACCGTCAAAATGGTATTTATTACATTTTTCGAAGCAGGACAGCGCAGGATGTTATGATGCAGGAAAACAAAGGGCAAAAACCGCCCGTAAAGAATGGAGGAAAGAACATGTATTGCATGCTGTACAGCTCGGAACCGCTGTGGACGGGGGAAGCGGGGATCGCCATGCTCCTGCTTTTTTTGCAGGCTGTTTTTGCCTGCCTGCCGGCGGCCGCAGCGTTTCGCAAAAAACAGACGGGGCTGGGCGCGGCCTGTCTGGCGCTGGGGATTTTGGGAGAAATTTTCTGGATTCCCTGGATCGTCGCCGTGGTTTTGGTATCCGGGAAAATCCCTTTCCGGGAACGAAGGGACGGTTTGCAGCTGAGGACGGCCGGGAGGATCTACGGTCTTTTTGTCGCAGCCTACGGAATCATCCTTCTTCTGGTGGGGATGAGCGCCTTTGGGGATGTGGCAGGAAGCGATTTCCGGGAATTTTATCTGCCGACGATCCTCAACGGGGTTGTGGGGGGCGGCTTCCTCCTTCTGGTCGGCGGGCTGACCATCGCCTGCTCCTTCGCCCGCTACAGGGGATTCTGGGGCTGGTATATGGCGCTGCCGTTCCTCCTTCTGGTGGGCACGGGGCAAATCGGCAGATACGCAGGGTTCCTGCGCTATATCGGCTATCTGTTCCTTGTGGGGGGCGGCATTTTCTTCTGGTGGGGCGTGTTTCAAAGTGTGGACAGGGAAAGCAGGGCTGAAGAAAGGAAAGCTTTCGAAAAGAGCGGTCCGCAGCCCGGGGAGAGGCGGCCCGCTCAGGGAAAGATGCGCTGCCTGGGCGGCCAGTACGCCGGGGCGGAATTTCCCTTTAAAGACGGGGAAACGCTGTGCCTGGGCAGCGACCCAAACCTGGCCCACCTGGTATTTTCCACGGAAGAAACCGGCCCTTTGCATCTGGAAATCACCTATCAAAAGCAAGAGGGCGTCTATCTGCTGGCCCATCCTGCGCAGTGCCAGGTTTTCCTGCGGGGACAGGGCTGGCTGACCCGGGAAGTCCTTACGGTGCCTGCCGGGAGCCGCGTGGGATTCGGCTCCCCTGTCCAGGAGTTCCTCCTGTTATAGCGCTTGATGGCGCAAGGAATACAGGCGGCTACGGGGTAAGCACCCAGTGCCCGTCGTAGCAGGCTGCGTCCAGCTCGATCCCGTCCGCCAGCCAGTCGGGCCAGATTTGGCTCCAGTCGGGCCAGCCGCAGATCTCCAGCACGCAGGCGGCATCCGGAAGGGAGGACGCGCCGCCGTATTCGGCGAGCAGCTCCTCATGGGACAGCTCCCGGATTTCGGTGAGCCGAAGACCCTGGATACCGGGATCGCCTTCGGAATACAGCCCGGCAAAGCGGTCGCTCCACAGTTCGGCCAGGCTGTCTAAGTCTGCATCCGGCCCGTACAGGGCGGCGATGGCCGCAGCGTCCCGGGCAAGAAACGCATCGGAGAAGGACTGGAAAAGATCGCCGGGCCTTTCTGCGTCGGAATCCTCTGCCAAGGATGCCTCGGAAGAAACTTCCGGGGCAGGCCCGCCGCCATCGGGAATAGACG
>CALWGP010000147.1 GCA_944380095.1 uncultured Lachnospiraceae bacterium
GAATATCTGCGTTTCGCAGCGCAGCTAAAGAAAATCCCTTCCGGGCAGCGGGCAAAGGAAGTGCAGCGCTGTATGGAGCTGGCGCAGATTTCGGAGGTAAAAAGCCGGCTGATTGCCAATCTGTCAAAAGGATATAAACAAAGAGTCGGCCTGGCGCAGGCCGTGCTGGGAAACCCCGGGATTATTATTTTGGATGAGCCTACGGTGGGGCTGGATCCCAAGCAGATGATCGAGATCCGCCAGCTGATCTGCTCGCTGGGGGAAAAACATACCGTTATTTTAAGCTCCCATATTCTGTCGGAAGTGAGCGCGGTCTGCGATGAAATCCTGATCATTTCCCAGGGAAAACTGGTGGCCAGCGATACGCCGGAAGGGCTTGCGGAAAAGCAGAAAGGCGCTTCTATACTGAAACTTTCCGCAAAAGGGCGCAAAGAGGACCTGGAAAATGTCCTGCAAAACCTTCCGGGAACGGAGGGCTATACGGTGCGCCAGGAAAAAGAAGAAGCTGTTGCCGAAATTCGTGAGGGCGCAGGACAGGATGTGAGGGAAGGGCTGTTTTATGCCCTGGCGGAAAAGAAAATGCCGATTCTGTCCCTGGAAAGAAGCGGAGGGTCGCTGGAGGAAATTTTCCTGCAGCTGACGGAAAGCGCCAAGAAGGAGGGAGAACAATGAGGGCAATCTACCGGAGGGAACTGAGGGCATTTTTTACTTCCGTAACAGGGTGGCTTTTCATCGCCGCCCATATCTGCCTGGCAGGCCTGTATTTTTTCGCGGTCAATCTGCTTTCGGGATACGGCAACGTGGCGGACACCGTTTCCAGTATCCTGTTTTTGCTGCTTTTGACGACGCCGGTTCTGACCATGCGGATTCTGGCGGAGGACCGGAAACAGAAGACGGACCAGCTGATTTTGACCGCGCCGGTCAGCGTGTCCGGCATCGTACTTGGAAAGTATCTGGCCATGGCCACGGTATTTACGGTACCGGTGGGCGTGATGGCGCTTTTTCCCCTGATTTTAAGAGCTTACGGGACCGTGCCCATGGGGGAAAGCTATACCGCGGTTTTGGTCTACTATCTGTTCGGCCTGGCCTGCATTGCCGTGGGGCTGTTTGTTTCCTCCATTACGGAGAGCCAGATTATCGCGGCGGTGGTTACCTTTGCCCTGCTGTTTGCCGCATACATGATGTCGGCCATCACTTCCCTGATTTCCCAGTCGGGAAACTGGCTGACAGTCATTCTGAACGCCTTTAACTTTTCGTCCCGGCTGGAAGATTTGCTGGGCGGGACACTGGATCTGAAAGCGGTGGTCTATTTTGTGACGGTAATCGCTGTCTTTTTGTTTTTGACCGTACAGTCCATCCAGAAACGCAGATATCAGATATCCGTCCGTTCCCTGAAGTTTGGCGCCTACAGCTCCGGGATGATCGTCCTGGTGGCGGCCATCGCCGTTTTCGTCAACCTGGCCCTGTCCGCCCTTCCGGACAGTTACACCACCATAGACGTGACGCAGCAGAAGCTATATTCCCTGACGGATACCACCAAAAACCTGGTACAGGGGCTGCAGGAGGATGTGACCATTTATGTGATCAATTCCGAAAGCGGCCAGGACGAGATGCTGGGAGATACGCTCAAAAGTTATCAGGACCTCTCCGACCATATCCGGGTGGTGTATCAGGATCCGGTAGTCTCCCCCAATTTTTATAAGGAGTATGCGGATACCATCACCATCAACTCCCTGATCGTGGAATCGGAAAAAAGATTTCGCGTGGTTGATTACAGCGACGTTTATGAAACCAGTATGGACTATTCCAGTTACAGCACGGTTGCTACGGGCTACGACGCGGAGGGCCTTCTGACCAGCGCCATCGCCTATGTGACTTCGGAGGAAACGCCTGTAATTTATGCCCTGCAGGGGCACGATGAACTGACGCTTCCGGAAACTTTTTCCGACGGGCTGAAAAAGGAGAACGCGGATCTGGAGGAACTGACATTCCTGACCCAGGAAGAAGTGCCGGAAGATGCAGACGGCGTCCTGATCCTGGCGCCCACGGGGGACCTTACCCAGGACGACGCCCAAAAACTGACGGATTATCTGGACCGCGGCGGGACCATCCTGATGGAAACCTCTTACATGGAGCGGTTTTTACAAGAGATGCCGAACCTTTCCGGTGTACTGGAGTATTTCGGATTATCCATCGGGGACGGACTCATCCTGGAAGCGGATGCCGCACGGATGTACCAGAGCCCGGTTTACCTGCTGCCTGAAGTCTCTTCCGACAGTCTGACGTCAGGCGTCTATGCCAGCCAGTACGACTACATCCTGATGCCGTATGCCCAGCCGATTTTGGTGGAAGAACGGGAAGACGTGGAAGTGACCACCCTTTTGTCCACTTCCTCTTTGGCCTATGCCAAAACCGGTCTGGAAGAAAACCAGGATATGACGCAGGAGGAAGGAGACGCACAGGGACCTTTTGCGGTAGGCGTCAGCGCCAAAAAAACCGTCGGGGAAACTACGGCGCAGCTGATCCTGTATTCTTCGGAAATGCTGTTTACGGACGCCACCAACCAGTATACCATGGACAATAACCTGCAGCTGTTTACCAATGCCGTCAGCGCCATGACGGGAGAAGGGGAGAGCATTTCCATCCCGGCGAAGTCCTTTGAAGCGGCTTATATTACGGTGCCTGCGGCTTCCGCCCTGCGGCTGGGCATCCTGCTGATGGGCGTGATACCGGTGGGACTGCTTGCAGCCGGGATCATCATCTGGATCAGGAGGAAGAAAAGATAATGAAAAAGCAGAAAATACAGGTAATGATTCTGGCCATCCTGTGCCTGGTTTGTGCGGGCGGATATTTCTGGATCCGGAGTCAGGATTTTGAAACGCAGGAAGAAATACCGGAAACGGTAGTGACCGATTTTGATACGGACGAAGTAACGGAGCTGACTGTGACCGGGGATAACGAACTGGATTTTGTCAGAGGGGAAGACGGGACCTGGACGGAGGCCACCCTGGAGGGCGAAGCCATCGACCAAGACAGCGTCAACATGCTGCTTTCCCAGATCAGCCATATCACCACCCGGGAAACCGTGGTGGAATCCCCCCAAGACCTGACGGAGTACGGACTGGAAGAGCCGTTTCGCACGATCGAGGTTAAATTTTCGGACGGGACATCGGTGACGATCCTGGCGGGGGCAGAAAGTACGCTTTTGTCCAAGTACTATATCCGGATCCAGGATAACCCGGATGTTTATCTGGTTTCTGCCTACCTTGTGACGGATTTTGACAAAACGGCGGAGGAATTTATCGAGGAAGAAGAAACAACAGAAGAAGAAACAACCGAAAAGGAAACAACGCAGGAAGAAACGGAGACGTCCTGACGGGAAAAGGACGCAAAAAAGGGGGCGAAATACCGCCCCCTTTTTCAGGTTTCCCGGGACTTTTTGGAAGACAGAAGTTTTAAGATCTGGTCCATCT
>CALWGP010000148.1 GCA_944380095.1 uncultured Lachnospiraceae bacterium
GCGTTGCATTCGTCCAGCCCGTACCCTGCCAGCTTTCTGTTCATCCGGTCCGAAATGGCGAGGATGGGGAAAGCGGGAAGGCGGTACATGGAATGCAGGACGTGGGCAAACACCTCCTTGGGGGAGGTAAAGCCGCAGTCGGATACAATGCCTTTTACCTGGGGAGGCAGCGGGAGGGAACCGGTCATCAGCACCGTAGCCCCGCCCATGGAAGTGCCGTGCAGAAGGATGCGGCAGTCTTCGCCTTTTTGCTCCACGGTCCGCCGGATCCATGCCAGGGCGTCCCGGCGGTCCAGACAGCCAAACCCGATATATTTGCCTTCGCTTTTGCCGTGGGCCCGCTCATCCACCAAAAGCATGGCAAACCCGTGTTTGAGATAGTAGTCCGACAGGCCGATGTAATCGCTCATTCCTTCGCTGGTATAGCCATGGAAGCAGATCACGATTTTTTTGCTTTCGTTGTTGGGAAAAAAAGTCCCGTGAAGCTTCAGCCCGTCATAAGAGCGGATCCAGACGTCCCGGTGGGGCTGGGACAGCATCCATTCCTTCCTCTTTTCGATCAGGGGGAAATACTGGGACCAGTCGGTTCCCGCCATTTTGATGGTGCGGTCCGTCCTGGCATTTCCGCGCATCATGGTCCGCCGATAGAAATAGGCGGCGATTCCCGCTTCCGCAGCGGCAAGCGCGCCGAGGGCGGCTGAGGCATATCCCAATTCTTTTTTCATCGCTGTGACCTCTCTCGATTTGGAAACAGAAGGTTTAAACTCATTTTTCGACCGGCGGTCAGTTCGCCGACACCGTTAGACTAGCATTTTTCCGACCGACGGTCAACATGCAAAACATCGAAAAAATTTTCCATGAAGGGCGTATTTTCGTACAGAATCACGGCTGTTCGGATGGGGGATTGTATGTTATACTGAACCGTAAAATGAGGGGATGATGATGAAAACGGCTTTTAATTTTCGGGAAGGCGATAAAAAATGGCAAATCAGGCAAAATGTAATCAGATTTTGGATGCGCTGCAGAAAATCTTGCTCCGCAAAAACATTCAGTCCGTATCGGTGAGCGAGATCGCGCAGGAAGCGGGTATCGGGAAGGGAAGCGTGTACTATTATTTCCCGTCCAAAGATGCGATCTACGAAGCGCTCATCGAACGCAACTACGAAAAGCCTTTGGAGACTGCCCGAAATCTGGCTGTTCAGACGGAGATTTCCCCTTTTACGAGGATGGCCATGCTCTTTCAGGCCTGCCGGAATTCTTCGGCGGAGTTTCTGCGGGAGGAGAGCAGCTCGGATCTGCCCAGCGTTCAGGAGAAGGCCTATGTCCATCAGAAATATCTGACCCACCTGGTGCAGTCTTTAAAGCCTGAACTGACTTCCATTATCCGCCAGGGGATCGAACGGGGGGAAATCCATTTCGACCGGCCCGACGCGCTGGCGGAAATCGTGCTCATCGTGCTGTCTGTGAAGCTGGACAATACGCTTGTGCCGTCTTCAAAGGAAGAGATCGAGGGCACCATCGGCGGTTTGGTAAAACTTCTGGAGCGGGGGACGGGGAACCCTTCCGGGTCCCTGAATTTCCTCACCGCTTTTTAAAAGGAAAGAAAGCGGCGCTGCCGCTTTTTTTGTGCAAAGAAGTATGGTATGATAGAAAAAGATTCAGGAAGGAAAACAGGGAGGAATAACATGAAAGTTTTGGTAATCAACTGCGGAAGCTCTTCTTTGAAATACCAGCTTATCGACAGTGAAAGCGAAGAAGTGCTGGCAAAGGGCCTTTGCGAGAGAATCGGCATCGAGGGCAGCTGTGTGACCCATCAGAAGGCGGGCGGCCCGAAGAAAAAGGAAGAGGCGGATATGAGCGATCATACCGACGCGGTGAAGATTGTAATCGAGAAGCTGACGGATCCGGCAGACGGGGTCATCGATTCCCTTTCCCGGATCGGCGCGGTGGGACACCGCATCGTCCATGGCGGGGAGCGGTTTAAAGGTTCCGTCCTGATTGACGGCGAAGTGCTGGAAGCCATTTCCCAGTGCAGCGCCCTTGCGCCTTTGCATAACCCGGCCAACCTTATCGGGATCCGTTCCTGCCAGCAGGTGATGCCCGGCGTGCCCATGGCAGCGGTGTTCGATACGGCGTTCCACCAGACCATGCCGGCCAAGGCCTATCTGTACGGGCTGCCGCTGGAATATTATGAAAAGTACAAAATCCGCCGCTACGGCTTCCACGGGACAAGCCATGATTTTGTTTCCCGCCGTGCGGCGCAGATTCTTGGAAAAAAGCGGGAGGAGCTGCGCATTATCGTCTGCCATCTGGGCAACGGCGCTTCCGTATCCGCGGTCTGCCATGGGAAATCCATCGATACGTCCATGGGGCTGACGCCTCTGGAAGGACTGATCATGGGAACCAGGAGCGGGGATATGGATCCGGCGATTGTGGGTTTTCTTGCGGAAAAGGAAGATATGAGCGCTTCCGAAGTGATCAATGTCTGCAATAAGCGTTCCGGGGTCCTGGGACTTTCCGGGGGCCTTTCCAGCGATTTCAGGGATCTGGCCCAGGCTGCCGCCGACGGAAACAAGACGGCGGAAACGGCGCTGGAGGCTTACGCCTACCGGGTCGGCAAATATATCGGGGCCTATGCGGCTGCCATGAACGGCGTGGACGTCATTGCCTTCACGGCCGGCGTAGGGGAAAACAACGCGGAGGTCCGCCAGCTGATTGCACAGTATATCGGCTTTCTGGGAACCAGCATCGACCCGGGGAAGAATCGGATCCGGGGAGAAGAAGTGATCCTTTCCGCAGAAGGCGACAGGGTGGTGACCATGGTGGTGCCCACCGACGAAGAGCTGGCCATTGCCCGTGAGACGGTGGCGCTGGTGGAAAAAAGGTAACGATACGCAAAAAGCGTTTTGTTTCAAAATTTACAAAAGAAAAGAAGAAAACAGAACATGAAGAAACTGCTCAATGAGTTCCGCGAGTTCGCCATGCGCGGAAACGTCATGGACCTGGCAGTCGGTGTTATCATCGGTGCCGCTTTCCAGGCGATCATCAATTCCCTGGTCAACGACGTGATTTCCCCGCTGATCGGCCTGTTCGCAAACACGGATTTAAGCTACCTGGTATTTACCATCGGCGGCGTGGAGATCCGTTACGGCGCATTCCTTACCGCTGTGATCAACTTCATCATCATGGCCTTCATCATTTTCATGATCGTCAAGGCGATGAACGCAGTGGCAAACCTGGGCAAAAAGAAGCCCCAGGAAGAAGAAGCCGCACCCACTACCAAGATCTGTCCTTTCTGTAAGAGCGAGATCCCGGTGGAAGCGGTGAGGTGCCCGCACTGCACTTCCCACCTGGACGGGACGGAAGCATAAGGAAAAACTGCTTGCGCGAGTGCGCATCATTGCTGTATAAAAAAGGATCTTCCCGCCGGTGCGGAGAGGTCCTTTTTTACGGTTGTGC
>CALWGP010000149.1 GCA_944380095.1 uncultured Lachnospiraceae bacterium
TGTGGTCCCAAAGCAAGAAAAGCAATCCCGGACCACAGCGCCCCAAAAAAGCCTGTGGTCCCAAAGAAAGCGCCCGTTTTACTGCGCCCTTTCCCCGGTCATGGTCTGCTCCACAATGCTTTCCATCATTTCTTTGGTGAGGGCGCTTTCCACATAGCCGAACACATTTCCGTCCGTGTCGATCATAAACGTGGTGGGATAAGCCCGGATACCGTACTGGTTGGAAAATGCGCCGAAGTAGTCCATGACCACGGGGAAGGTGTATCCGTTTTCCTCCAGGAACGCGCAGATGTCGTCTTCGCTGCCTTCCCTTCCCACGCCGGGCGCGGCCACGCCCAGGACGATCAGATCCCCTTCGTTGCTGCCGTAGTCCTCATAGAGCTGCTGGATTTCCGGCATTTCGCTGCGGCAGGGGCCGCACCAGGTAGCCCAGAAGTTCAGGAAAACGGTTTTGCCCTGATAATCGGAAAGGGTATGCTGGTTGCCGTACTGATCCATAAGGGTAAAGTCCGGGGCGGGAACGGCGTTAGGATCCGCAGAGCCGGTTTCCCCGGACCCGCCGCCGGCAGCGCTTTCCGTCTCGGCCAGACCGTCGGAAGTCCCGGACGCGCCGTCGGCGGCGCTTTCCGTTTCTTCCTGCACCGCTGTTTCCGCAGGCTGCCGGGAGCCGGAACCGTTGTTCCCGAAATTGGACAGGTAACTGGTCAGGCCGTTCATGAAACCGGTGAGGGTCATAACGCCCATGAGGATCAGCAGGATCGCGCCGATTTTTACCGTGTAGCGGACGACGCCGTTGTGCTTTTTAAAGAAATCCAGAACCGTACCGGTGAACAAACCGACGGCGAGGAAAGGCAGGATGAATCCCAGGGTGTAAACGCCGATGAGGAGGAAGGCTTTCGCCGCGGCCCCGGTGGATCCCGCCATTAAAAGGACGCTGCCCAGGACAGGACCTACGCAGGGCGTCCAGGCAAAACTGAAGGTAAAACCCAAAAGCAGGGCGGGCAGGGGGCCCATGGCCAGACGGTCCAGACGCAGGGGGAGGCGGTGCTCCCGGTCCAGCTTTCCGGAACGGCCGAAAACGCCCAGCTGATACAGGCCAAATAAAACCATAATCATGCCGCTGATCCTGGCAAACCAGATCCGGTTATCGGAAAAGAACTGCCCCAGGGCGGTGAAGCCAAAGCCCAGCAGGAAAAAGGTGGCGCTGATGCCCAGCACAAAAAACAGGGTGTTGAGCAGGATGCGGCCCCGGGGATAGTGGATGGTGCCGTCGGCGTCCACGGTTTTTGCGCCGCCGGAAAAATAGCTGATATACAGCGGGACGATGGGGAGTACGCAGGGGGAGAAGAAACTCAAAAGCCCCTGGAAAAATACGGTGAGCGCGGGCACGCTCGTTTCAAAGGAAAAATTCATGGCCCTCTCCTTGTGTAATATTTTTGACAGAGTGGTCTGTTGAGGCTAACTATAAAGGAGACAGGAAAGAATGTCAACCGAAGAGAAGGAGCAAAAGAAATGCGGTTTCTTCCTTGCGGGAAAAGAAAAGGGGACTTATACTTAAAGAATACCCTTTGGAAAAAGCGGCGTACAGCCGGGATCATTTCGAAAGAGAGGAGACGGCCATGCAAGAGACACAGCGTAAAAAGAACACGGTCCGCATCGTGGCGGACAGCACCTGCGACCTGTCGGAAGAACTGAAAAGGGAATACGGGGTTTGCGTCCTCCCGCTGAATATTGTGCTGGGCCTGGAGAGCTTCTGCGACGGGGAGCAGATTGGGCCGGAGGAAATCTATGCGTGGGCAGAGGCCAACAAAAAGACGCCCAAGACGGCGGCGGTTGCCTTCGACCGGGCGCAGCAGCTGATGCGTTCTTTTCAGGAACGGGGCGAAGATGTGGTTTTTATCGGGATTTCGGAAGCCATGTCCACCACCTGCAACGTTATGCGGATGGTGAAACAGGAGCTGGAATATGACCGTATGTTTGTGGTGGATTCGAAGAACCTTTCCACCGGGATCGGCCTGCAGGTGCTGGCGGCTGCCGACCTGGCAAACGAAGGGAAGACGGCGGAGGAAATTGTGGCGGCGGTGGAAGCGCTGCGGGAAAAAGTGAGCGCCAGCTTTGTGGTGGAACGGCTGGATTATCTGGCCATGGGCGGGCGCTGTTCTTCCGTGGCCGCGCTGCTTGGGACGAAGCTGAAACTGAAGCCGGGCATCGAGGTACACGACGGCACGATGTCCGCAGGGAAGAAGTATCGGGGGAAACAGGAGAAGGTGATTTTGAACTACGTGCAGGACCGGGAAGAAGAACTGCTGGCAGCGGATCCCGGGAGGGTGTTTATCACCCATTCCGGGGTGGATGAAGCGGTGATCGGACAGGTGAGGGAATTTTTGGAGTCCCTGCACCATTTTAAGCGGATCCTCATTACCCGGGCCGGCGGGGTCATCTCCAGCCACTGCGGCCCGGGAACGCTGGGCGTGCTTTACGTCCGGGGCTGACAGCCCATACATTTGCCGCAGCTATCCGCGCAGGCCCCTTCGGCGGGAAGGCTGCCTTCTTCCGTCATGGAGCATTCCGGCGTCAGCCCTTCCTGCTCCATGAGGGCGCTGCCCCACCGGTACATGGCCTCCAGGATGGGAAACAGGCTCTCCCCCAGAGGAGTGAGGGAATATTCCACCCGGGGAGGGACCACCGGATAGACGGTGCGGACGATGAGCCCGTCCTCCTCCAGCTCCCGCAGCTGCTGGGTGAGCATTTTGGGCGTGGCCTCCGGAACGAGGCGGTGCAGCTGGCTGAACCGCAGCGTCCGCCCGGTGAGATGCCACAAAAGCAGGGCCTTGTATTTGCCGCCGATGAGACGGATGGTAGCGGATACGGGGCAGTTTTTATTTCGGGATCCGGTCTGCGATGCCATGGGAATCTCCATTCCGGAGCGTAAGCGACGGGGCGAAGAGAAATTGCGAATGCAATTTCTCTGATGCCATCAAGGCTATTTGTGACGCTCCGGCACAAATAGCCGTGTGAAAAATAAGCCATCGGGCTTATTTTTCACACTAACCTCCTTACAGTATCCTTTTGGGTAGTATGTTACAAAATAGTGCATTCTTACAATTTCCATAATGACTGTTATAATGGTAGCAGACGCAGGAAAGAAAGTCAAACTTCTGCGGGGAGGATCTGGAAGCGATGAAAAAAGAAGTTTTTGATATTACGGGGATGACCTGTTCCGCCTGCTCGGCCCGCATTGAAAAGGGCGTGTCCGGGATGGAAGGGGCGCAGGAAGTGAATGTGAACCTTTTGAAAAACAGCATGACCGTCACCTATGACGAGGGCTGCACCAGCCCGCAGCAGATCATTGAGAAGGTGGAGGACATCGGGTACGGCGCGTCCGTGCATTCCGCCGCCCGGCAG
>CALWGP010000150.1 GCA_944380095.1 uncultured Lachnospiraceae bacterium
CCTTTAGCTCAGTTGGTTAGAGCAACCGGCTCATAACCGGTCGGTCCTGGGTTCGAGTCCCCGAAGGTCCATTTTATTGTCTGGCCCAGTGGCTCAGTTGGTTAGAGCGCCGCCCTGTCACGGCGGAGGTCACGGGTTCGAGTCCCGTCTGGGTCGTCTTTCTTTTCAGAAAGAGACGCTGGTGTGGCGGAATAGGCAGACGCAAGGGACTTAAAATCCCTCGGGAGTTAATCCCGTGCCGGTTCAAGTCCGGCCACCAGCAGTTATTTTTTTTACGGAATCTGACTTTAGTTTGCGGCTGAGTCAGATTTTTTTGTTTACAGATAGCGGCGCATATCATAAAAAGGGAGAGAACGCACTGATATGAAAAAAATTCTGGGATATGTGATCAGGGATTCAAAAGTAACAAAAGAACAGGCGGAAATTCTGACGCACATTCATGTGGCTTTTGGCCTGCTGACCATGGAAGGGGAGATTATTACGGATCACCATCCTTTTCTGGAACAGATGGAGCAGGTGAGGAAATGGAATCCAAAGATACAGATTGTTTTGTCCGTGGTTCCACAGGAACCGGATGCATTTACGGCAGTCAGCGCATCCGAACGTCTAAGGGAGAACCTGCTAAACTCCTGTGCCCGGCTTGTTACGGAGGAAGGATTTGACGGTGTGGACTTTGACTGGGAATATCCCTGCGTCCCTTCCAACGGGATGAATTGCTGCCCGGAGGATAAACATAATTTTACGCTCTTGTGCAGGGCCGCAAAGAAGGGGATGGAGAAAGCCGGACGGGGAAGCGTTTCCATTGCGGCCGGGGCCGACCTGTATTACATTGAGAGTGTGGAGCCTGAAAATCTGGCGCAGATACTGGACTATGTATGTCTGATGACATATGACTTAAAGTGCGGCTTCCATGCCCTGACAGGACATCATACGGCGCTGTATTCTTCCACCGGAGATATTTTCCGAAACAGCTGCGATCAGGCGCTCCGCCTGTTTGAGAATGCCGGATTCCCGAAAGAAAAGCTTTTGATGGGGGCGGCCTTTTATTCCAGAAAGTGGGACGATGTGCAGGATCGCTATCACGGCTTTTTGCAGTATACGAAAGCAGGGGGCGGTTACGGGCCCAATTATGACAAGCTGGCGGAAGAATATATTGACCGCAACGGGTTTGTCCGGTACTGGGACGATGAGGCGAAGGCGCCTTTCCTTTTCAATGGATCCACCTTTATCAGCTATGACGATGAAGAATCCCTGTCACATAAATGCAGGTATGTGAAGAGGGAAGGAATTGGGGGCCTTTTTTACTGGTGTCACAGCGGGGATAAAAGCGGCGTGCTTTTAAGAAAAATCGGCCGGGAACTTTCCTGAATTTTTAAGAACTATTTTATTTTATGGACACAAAATAAACACAGCTTTTGGATATGATAAATAACGGATAGAGGAACAGCACTCTATCTCCCCCCTCATAAGAAACAAAAGGCGGTTATCCGGGTTATGCCGGAAACCGCCTTTTGCGTTTCAAAAACGGAATTTCGCGGATTTTTGACGTTTTATGTGTCTTTTTACCGTTGAAACGGAATATATTATTTGACACATTGTCGCGCTTATTTTCGGACAAGGGAGGAGAGGAAAACAAATGGAAAAAGGGAATTCCAGATTGAAAAATGAGGAACTGACGGAGATCCTGATCAGCCAGATCTGCAGACAGCTTTCAAGGCGCAACTGGTCCCTGAAAATGTTGGCCGATAAAGCGGACCTGCCCTATGAAACGGTGAAAAAGCTGATCAGCAGGAAAATCGGAAAGCCGTCGTTTTTCAGCATTTGGAGAATTGCGGAAGCATTGGACTGTTCCGTGGACCAGCTGACCGGGAAGAAGGATCCTTCGGCCGCAGCATGGAGGCAGGTCTCGGATAAGGTGTCGGAGATATCCCGTATTTTGCAGGATATGGAAAAACGTTATTGACTGTTTTTCCCGGATTGGGGCATGGAAGCCAGCACCTTTCTGAACTGGAAAGTAAACAGGACGCAGGTAAAGCACACGGCAAGAAAATCTGCAATGGGCTCCGCAAGATAAACAGCCATCGTCTGATTGGAGATCAGCAGGCGCGGCATAAGGAAAATCAGCGGAATCAGCAGGATGAATTTGCGCATTACAGCCACAAGGATGGAGGCTTTTGCTTTTCCCAGGGAAGTAAACGTCATCTGGCATGCCATCTGGATTCCGAACAGACACATGCTTCCCATATAGATCCGCAGCGCAGAACGGGTGAAATCCAGCAGTACAGCGTCTGAGGTAAACAGCGCTGCAAAAGCGCCGGGGAAGAGCATCACGCACAGCCAAAGCAGTACGGAGTAGCAGAGACTGCAGCGCAGAAGGAGCCAGAAAGTGGATTTTACCCGGTTTTTGTTTCCTGCCCCGTAATTATAGCTGATAATTGGCTGCGCGCCCTGTCCCAGGCCCTGGAGGGGCAGCATGGCGAACTGCATAACGCTTGTGAGGATAGTCATGGCGCCTACCGCGGTGTCACCGCCGTATTTTAACAGGGAAGAGTTGAAACAGACGGAGATAACGCTTTCACTGGCCTGCATTACAAAGGAAGACAGTCCAAGGGCAAGGCTGGGCAATATGATACGGGGAATCAGCCGCATATTCCTGGGACGGATTTTTAAAAAAGTTTTTTTGCCAAACAGAAAGAGAAGGACCCACGCGCAGGAAATCGCCTGGGAAAGAACGGTGGCCAGCGCGGCGCCCTGAACGCCCATGTGGAAACCGAAAATAAAGATGGGGTCCAAAACGATATTGGCTACCGCGCCAATGAGGACGGACAGCATCCCTGTTTTGGCAAAGCCCTGGGCTGTAATGAAGGCATTCATGCCCAGCGTAATCTGGACGAAAATCGTGCCCAGGGCATAGAGATTCATATAGCTGACGCCATATTCGACGGTATTTTCACTGGCGCCGAAAGCCATCAGGAAATCCCGGTTCCAGATCAGCAGGACCGCTGTCAGGACAACGGAGATGAGGATTTGGACCAAAAAGCAGTTGCCCAGCGTTTTTTCCGCAGAATCCGTATCCTGCTGCCCCATAAAAATGGATGCCCTGGGGGCACCTCCATATCCCACGAAAGCGGCAAAAGCAGATACGATCATAATCAGCGGCATGCAGACGCCTACGCCGGTGAGGGCCAGCGCGCCTACTTCAGGAATATGGCCGATGTAGATCCGGTCTACTATGTTGTACAACATATTGATGAGCTGGGCGGCCACCGTGGGCAGCGCCAGCTTCAAAAGCAGACGGCCCAGCGGCTGTGTCCCGAGAAAATCCTTTTTTTCCATGGATCGTTCCTCCTGTATTAAATAATTTGTGCAAATAATTGTTTGCTATTAAACTATTATA